>NZ_JBEOXT010000010.1:0-220195 GCF_040296685.1 Streptomyces sp. NPDC002054 | reverse complement strand
CAACGTCCTGTGGGCCATGATCCGCGACGGAGCGTGCTACCAAGCCGCACCACCGGTCACGGCGCGAGCTTGACAATGTCATTGGGAAGTCTCCTCCGGGTTGCCGTCGCCGTAGACGCTGGCGGAGGAGACGAAGACCATGCGTCGGACGCGGCCGGTGGCTGCCACTGCGTCCAGCACCGTCTGGGTGCCGGCCACGTTGGTGTCGATCGCGGTCAGCGGCTCGCGCGTGCACGCGGCGACGTCCGCCAGGGCGGCGGCATGGACGACGTAGCAGCGTCGGCCACCAGCTTGCGGACCAGCGCGGCGTCCCGGACGTCGCCCAGGACCACGCCGGGGTCGTCCGCATGCACGCCGAACAGGTCGGCGTACACCTGCTCCGGGTAGGCGTTCATGGCGCACAGGCAGACCGGATGGGCTCCCAGCTCCCGGAGCCGGGCCGTGATGCGGGATCCGACCAGTCCGGCTCCGCCGGTCACCAAACGGTGGAGCCGGCGAGGGCGGCGAGACCTGAGCGGCTAGTGGGTCGGAGTGGTGGTGCACGAGGCCTCCGCAAACGGGGTTCGGGTGGAACTCGTGTCGGGTGAAGCCGGGCCCCGGTGGGTGAGGATCAGTCAACGGGCTGTGACGGCACGGGAGGAGAGGCCATCCTGTAGGCCCGCGTAGGTCAGTCAGGTCAGGTGCAGGTCAGGGGGCAGCGGTGCGGACGGCGACGGCGACCATCACGGACCTAATCCGGGCGGCGTGCGAGGAGCGCGGATGGGGTCCGACGAAACTGGCCCACGAGCGAGGTCTCCCTGGCCGCCGGCCGCGGTCCGGACGGGCTGGAGCCAGTACGCCCGCAGGTGGATGAGGGGTGAGCGCACTCCGTCCCCGGAGGTGTGGCTCCCGTACGTCGTCCAGGTGTTACGGCTCGACCGGGACCGGACCCGCACTGGAAGAGCGACGTGGAACGCCGCACGATGTTGGCCGCGACCGCCGGATTCGCCCTGTCGGCCTCAACCTCCCGGACGCTGAGGCCGTCACCCGCCGGGTGGCCGCGGCGTCGGCCGGCGCCCCGAAGGTGGGCGCCGGTGAAGTCGCCGCGATCCGGCAGATGACCCGCACCCTCGGCGACGCCGCCGCCGAGTTCGGCGGAGCCCACGCCCGCCGGCTGGCGGTCCAGTACCTGACCGACCGCGTCGGGCCCTGGCTGGAGGGCCGGTACACCGAGTCCGTCGGCCGGGACCTGTTCGCCGCGGCGTCACAGCTGGTGTACCTGTGCGGCTGGATGGTCCAGGACGAGAGCGGCGACGACCGCCACCAGGGCCTGGCCCAGCGCTACTACGCGCACGCGTTCGCGCTCGCCGAGGAGGCCGGGGACGCGGAGCCGGCCGCGACCGCCCTGCGCGGGATGGCCACGCAGGCGATCGACCTCGGGCCCCGGGGGCAGGCGGTCGCCCTGCGGCTGTCGGAGCGGTGCGTGGGATGAGCGTGGAGCCGTCGATCGTCTCCTACCCGGCGGCGCGCTCGGGCAGTGCGACGTTCACCGCGCCGGCCAAGGCACCGGGCGCGGCCCGGCTCACGCCCTCGATCCGGCACAGGGTCGACGTTTGCCAGCCAACCCGCCCGAAGCGACCGCGCCGCTGGGGCAGCGTTGGATCGCGATCAGCGGGTTGCTGCCGGTGTCGTGGTTGCGGAGGTTTTGGAGGACGTCGAAGTCTCGAGATTCCCGCCCGCGAGGATCGGTGAGTGGTGGCTCAGTGATGTCGAAGCGACAGCGTGGCGCATCCTGCATGCGGACAATGGCAGGGTTTGTTGTCACTGATCACGCCGGCATGTCAGCCAGCGAGGTGAGCATCCTCGATGCTCCGGCAGAACCGGCGGTCTCGCTCCGCCATCCGTCTCCGCGGACCAGCTGACCGCAGGACGACATCCAGGACCCGGTCAGGGTCCGCGGCATAGCTGTTGCTGAACCACGCCATGTTCGCCTCAACCACCGCCCACTGGTCGGCGGCCCCGTGCTCAGGTGTGGTCAGGAGCCCGATGTCCACCACCACCGCGCTGGGCAGGCCACTGCCGCACATGGCCAGGAAGTCATCCGCGAACGCCAGGACAGCGTCTTGATGACGGTGCCCGTCCAGTCGCCTGGCGTCGAGACGGCCGAAGGTGGCGTACTGCGAACCCGCGCGGACCTCGCCGTCCAGGACGTACAGGCGAAACTCCGCTGCCCAGGTCACCACGTCACTGATCTGTACAGGCACCTCCGGTGACAGCTCCGACCGGGCCGGGAGGCGATCACCGCTGGTGTACACCGCGGCCGGGAAGCTCTTGTCGCTCGGCGGCTTGACGAACGCCGGCCGGGACAGACAACGCGCCTCGCCCAGCGTCGCCATGGCGATGCGCCGCCCGGTGTACTCGCAGGGCAACGTGCTCAGCCAGTCATCAGACGGCTCCAAGAGCGCGACCTCAAGGGCATCCACAACGCGTGCCGCGAAAACGGGGCCGCCATAGTAGTGGCCACCACTCCTCCCCAGGGCGGTACCCGCACCACCCTGCGCGGGAAGTACCTCCACGTCCAATCCCCGCCGCCGCGCCGACGCCGAGAGCAACTCGGATGTCGAGGTGTACTGCGGCGCCAACGCCAGGAAACCATGCTTCGTCACAATCGCTGACGATGCCACCGATCCGGCCGGATGGTCCACCGCATTCGGGCCCACACCTCGGGGTCAACCAGCCGACCGAAGGACTGACTGGCGCTCGGTCCACCCGAAGCAGTGATCACCGGCCGTTGGTTTCAGGCTTGGCTTTGTTCACGAGAACGGGTTCTGGCTCAGGTTCAGAACCTGAGCCAGAACCGCTGAACGTGAACAAGCCACACCGGCGGCGACGGACCAGAATCCGCAAACCGTCCTGCCAGACGATCTGCACCACAGACAGCCGCCCACGACCAGCACGAGCACCCCGGAACAGCATCACGCCAGGCCCTTGACCAGCCTCTTCAAGTTGGCGGAGTTTCACGGGGGGGGCATCCCCGCATGCATGCGCGGGGAGCAGCCTTACTGACCTGCAATGTTAGGCGGGCAACAGACGATTCCGCGGCACTTCCATCAGTTGCCTCATTGTGTGTTGTCCGTCCAACTGCCCACGGCGTGGGCAGGGAGATGGATACCACTACGCCCCCGCGGGCGGCGGCGGTGCCTCCAGTCATGTGACGCCGCAACCCCAAACGAGCTCAGCGCCCCTGCCCGGCGCGTTAGACGCCAGGCGTCCTCCAGACGAGCGGGTGGCGGGACCAGTAAAGCCACCCGTAGGAGTGAGGCGGTTCGGCACAGCCTCGGCGGCTGCCTCCCGGCGCGCTCCGTGGTGAAGGACCGCCAGTCCGGCGAAGCGCGGGTTGTCCACACTCCCGACGTTGTCCACAGCCCTCCCTTGCCTGCTGCCTACGGATGGGACCATCGGCATCCGACGTGAAGGAGGGGATACGGATGTCCACACCCGCCCTGGCTTACCTCGGCGCACAGCTCGATGCGCCGGACGCCGCCACCGTGCTGGCCGCGGTCTGGGACACGCTCACCCTGATCACGGAGCTCGCGGACGCGACCGCCTTCGAGGAGGGCAGCGATGAGTTGCAGGCGATGGCTGCCGCCCAGCGGTGCTCGCAGGCCCGTGACCTTCTGCCGTTGCCGACCGGGGGCGAGCCCGTCGCGGCGCCGGTACCGGCGGCCGGCGCAGCCGGTCTCGACCCGGATACCGACCGTCCGGCTCCGGTGCGGCCTGCCGCTGTGGTGCCGTCTGCGCCACCGGCGATGACGTCTGCGCCGACATGACGCACGCCAGTACGGGTCGCGCGGTCGTCAATGTCTTACTGCCCCGAGCCGGCCCGCTCAGACGATGAAGCGGTGAGTGCTCGGGCAGAGGCCGGTGGGCCGCGCAGGAGGCCCACACCGACCTCGCCGTGCTTCGCCGGCGTTCAAGCGACCACGCCCACCGGCGCTTGGCGGAACCACCGCTCACCGCTCCGATACTCCCCGAGCGTCGAATTCGGCCATCCGCGCATTCTTCATGACCCAAAGCTGCAATCCCGAGAGTTGCTGAAACGTCACTCTCAAAGGGGCTTCCGGGAAATACAAGGTAAACCCGTTTCACTCAAATTGATTAGGGCTGCAGTAAACGTAGACAGGTGGGTCATCGGGGCGTCATCTCACGCATATCCTGTGTCCCGCGAGGCCCTGGACAGGACGGCCAAACATGGCAATTGCCGCCTCTTGTGCAGGTCGACATCCCGGTGACGGGGTGCGTCGGCCACCCACCCGTTGAGCGTCTTACAGGCGGACGACTCTCGCTGAAGCCCTCATCTCTTTGGACACGAGCACCTGCCGAAGCCGTGCCGTCTGGCGGCGATCCCGCGCCTGAATGTCGCTTCGGGAAATTGCTCAGGATCGGACATGGAATGATTACCGAACACGCCGACGCGCCTCTGGCGGCCCTTCCGGCCAACGACGACTACCAGTTGGGTACCGACGCCTACACCGAGGAGCAGCGGATCGCGGTCCTCTCCAAGCTGGAGGGGTACCTTGACGAGCGGAGCGGGCGTCTGCTCGGGTACCAGGTCAACCTGTCGCTCGACGGCCACGCCGCCCTCGGGCGCTTCCTGGGCTACCACATCAACAACATCGGGGACCCGTTCGTCGACAGCAACTACAGCCTTCACTCACGGTGGCTGGAGCGGGCGGTCCTGGAGCACTACGCCCGCCTGTGGCACGCCCCCCTGCCCCAGGACCCGGCCCGCCCCGGCAACCAGGACGGGTGGGGGTACGTGCTGTCCATGGGCAGTACCGAGGGCAACCTGTACGCGATGTGGAACGCGCGTGACTACCTCGACGGCAATGCCCTGGTACGTGACGAGGTCTCCGGCGAAGCCAGCTGCCGGACCAGCTACCTCCGCGCCCAGCACCCCGACGACAACCCCAACGCATACTCCCCGGTGGCGTTCTTCTCGCAGGAGACCCACTACTCCCACATCAAGGCGATGCGGGTGCTGGACATCCCGACCTTCTACGACCTGGGCGGCAGCCTCTACCCAGGGGAGTGCCCCATCGACGTGGCCGGCACCGGGATGCAGACCTACAACGGCTGGCCCCTCGGCGGCGTCCCGACCACCGGCGGCGATGAGGGACCGGGCACGGTCGACGTCGACGCCCTGGTCGCCCTCGTGGAGTTCTTCGCCGCCAAGGGCCACCCGGTCCTGGTGAACTTCAACGTGGGCAGCGTCTTCAAGGGCGCCTACGACGACGTCCAGACCGCGTGCGAGCGCCTGCGCCCGGTCTTCGAGAAGCACGGCCTCGTCGACCGCACCGTGCGCTTCGACCCCGACGACCCGACCCGGGTCAGCGTCCGCAACGGCTACTGGATCCACGTCGACGGAGCACTCGGCGGCGCCTACGCACCCTACCTGGAGAAGGCCCGCGACTGCGGACTCATCGACAGCGCGCCGCCGGTGTTCGACTTCCGGATTCCCGAGGTGTCCTCGATCGTCACCAGCGGCCACAAGTACCCCGGTGCGCCCGTCCCCACCGGGATCTACATGTCCCGTGCGGGATCCAAGCTGCGGCCGCCGTCGGACCCCGCCGTGGTCTCCTCCCCCGACAGCACGTTCGCCGGATCCCGCAGCGGATTCGCCTCTCTGGCCATGTGGAATCACCTGGCTCAGTTCAGCGAGGAGCAGCAGGTACGGCAGGCCGCCGAGGTCCTGCGGATCGCCGAGTACACGGCGGAACGCCTCAGGAGCCTCAGCGAGCAGTTGCGGGAACGCGGCGAGCCCTGGGCCGAGGACGGCATCGAGGTCGGCCACGGCGACCACGCGCTCAGCGTCTGGTTCCAGCAGCCCCGCGCCGGGATCGCGCAGAAGTACTCGCTCGCCTGCGTTCCGCTCAACCTCGGTGGCCGTCGGCACGACTACAGCCACGTCTACGTGATGCCGCACGTCACGCAGGAGCTCATCGACGAGCTCCTTGACGACCTGTCCCGCCCCGGAGCATTCGACCGCTCCTCCGAACAGGACGCCGAGCGACCCCCGCTTCCCCGCCAGCGCTGACCCGCGGACGGGCAGTCGGACCACAGACGTCCTCCGGCCGTCTGGCGATGTTGCCCCGCACGTCCCCGCGTGCGGGGCAACACCCCGAGAAGGTGCCCCGTCAGCCCGTCACCTCCCCTGGCCCCCGGCTCACCCCACTTCGGCCGGAAGCTCGGGGACCGAGGCGCTTCTCCACCTCGGGGTCCCCGGAGTCAATGAAGACCGAAGACCGCCCGCGAAGCATTTCGGGAGGACCCATGACCTCGCTCCTGGACACGATCACGCCGGAGGTGCTCCAGGCGGATCCCTCTCCGGTTGATCAGCGGCTCCGACGTGACCACCCTGTGGCCGAGATCCCCGCACTCGGCTGCTGGCTCGTGACGCGCCGGCAGGACGTGCGTCGGGTGATGGGCGACAGCGATGGTTTCACCACGGACTTTCCGTCCGCAATGTCGGAGATCTTCGGGCCGGAGAACATCCTGTCCAGTGGCGGCGACGCCACAAAGGCCTGCGTGTCAGCGTCGAGGAGCTCTTCGAGCCCGAACGGGCCGGTCTGGCCCGAGAGCACGCAGGGAAGCTGGTCATCGAGCGGGGCTCGGGCATGCACGGGCGGGCGGACCTCATGGGCGAGGTCCTGCAACCCGTCGCGGCAGAGGTGTTCCGATGGATGCTGAGCCTCGACGTCGACAGCACGACCCTGCTGCGCATGGCACGGGCCCTGTGGCTGGGCGCCCTGAATCCGGGAGACCCTCCAAGGTCGCGGTGTCGGCCGCCGCCATGGCCGAGCTCGACGCCGCGCTCACCCCCTGGCTGGAAGGCCTCGCCCCGGACCCGTCCTCGGCGACCGCACGGTGGCGGCACGGCACCCCTGGAGGCCTCTGCCCGCGAAGCGCCGCAGAAGTACTCCCGACGATCCGCGTGGTCCTCCCGTCCCTTCCCGAACCGGGGTGGGCGGCCGGCAGCCTCCTGGTCGCACTGTTCGACGAGCCGGAACAGCGCGGACTCGCCCGGGACCACCCGGAGCTCCTCGGCGACGCCGTCCACGAAGTCCTGCGATGGATGCCACCGTTCGGGCTCGTCGAGCGCATGACCACCCGACAGGTGGAGCTGGGTGGCACACGCCTGCCCGCCGGTGCACAGGTCCTGGCCGCGATCGGCTCCGCGAACCGTGACGAAACGGTGTCCGAGCAGCCGGAGACCTTCGACCCCGCCATCGTAGAGGGCATGGTCGCCGACATGCTCGACGTCCCCCCATACGCGACAACCCGCCCTGGTCGGCGCCCCGCTTGCCGATCCCAAACGGACCCTCGTCGGCCTGGATGCCGCCGCGGCGCACGGCAAGCACGGCGGCCGACCACCGGCCGTCGGTGGAGACATGCTCGTCGTCGGCCGGCGCCGTGACGCGAAGGAGTCCGTCACCGCCATCGCCGCGCACCTCAGCGTCGGCCGCTCCACCCTGTACCGCATCCTCGCCGCGCACGACGAAGCCATCGCCACCGGCTGCAAGCCGAACAGGCCCGACAAGCCACATAGGCCCCGCTGAGGACGCCACGGCGCTCAGAGGTCCGGACGAATCTGGGACGGGAGCCCGGTTGCTTTCCCCGAAGGTGGGGCTGGGCCATAGCGGGCAGCGCCTGCCACCAGGGAAGATGCCCGCCATGAGCACCGACCAGCGTCTCGCCCCTCTACGTTCAACGCACTCGACGCCCCTGGTGTTCGGTGCCGGAGCGGCCATCGGCGTCCTCGGCGGGATGATCGGTCTGGGCGGCGCTGAGTTCCGCTTGCCGCTGCTGATCAGTCTCTTCGGATTCGCCGCGCTCTCCGCGGTCATCCTGAACAAGGCGATGAGCCTGGTCGTGGTCCTGGTCGCGCTCCCCGCCCGCATGGCAGCAGTCCCCGCCTCCGAAGTCGCCGCGCACTGGCCCGTCGCGGCCAACCTGCTGGCCGGAAGCCTGCTGGGCGCGTGGGCCGGAGCATCGTGGGCGGTCCGGATGCGCAGCTCCACTCTCTACAGGGTGCTGGCGGCCCTGATGGTTCTCATGGCCGCAGCCCTGGTCGTCACCCACACCACCGCCCTGGAAACCCTCGCCCTCCCCCTCGCGGCGCAGGTCCCGATCGGGGTCGTGGCCGGATTCGGCATCGGGGTGGTCGCGGCGATCATGGGCGTGGCCGGAGGGGAGCTGCTGATCCCGACGATCGTGCTGCTGTTCGGCCTGGACATCAAGACGGCGGGAAGCATCTCCCTGCTGGTGTCGCTGCCGACCATGCTGGTGGCCTTCGCCCGCTACAGCCGGGACGGCAGCTTCGCGGTGCTGGGTGCCAACAGGCGGTTCACCCTGGTCATGATCGCGGGCTCGATCGCCGGGGCTGTGCTGGGTGGGCTGCTGCTCGGGGTGTTCTCGGACCTGGTGCTCATCCCCACGCTGGCCGTGATCCTGCTCGTCTCCGCGGTCAAGCTCGCCCGTCATACGTGACCGAGTACGCCGGTCAGCTTCCGCAGGCGCAGTCGGCGGCGGACTGCTCGTCGGGGGTGCCGCAGGCGGTGGTGTCGCAGCACGCCTGCGGCGCGCTGTCGGCGCTGTCGGCGCTCTTGCCGAGGGTGTCGGCGTCGGCCTTGACGACGTAGACCTCCCACGGCTCCTTGCCGGGGCCGGTCACCCAGACCTTGTCCTGGAGGGCGTAGCAGCAGGAGGTGTCGTTCTCCTCGAAGGTGGCCAGCCCCGCTTCCTTCAGGCGGGTTGTGGCGGCGGTGACGTCCTCGGTGGTGGCGACCTCGACGCCGAGGTGGTCGAGGCGGGTGGGCTCGGCCGCCTCGCCCTCGATCAGGACGAGCTTGAGCGGCGGCTCGGTGATGGCGAAGTTGGCGTAGCCGGGCCGGAGCTTGGCCGGCTCGGTGTTGAAGAGCTTGGAGTAGAAGGCGATCGAGCCCTCCAGGTCGGCGACGCGCAGGGCGAGCTGGACACGGGACATGGCGGTCTCCCCTTCCGGAAGTTGTTGTTTCGATGTCTGTCGATATAGAAGACGTTGCCACTGGATTAGATGACTGTCAACATAGAGGAATGTCGAAACAAGCTGGCCTGCCGGTGCTCGGGCAGGACGATGCGGTGTGCTGCGCGCCGATGGTCCGCGAGCCGCTGGGCGAGGAGGCCGCGGCCGAGCTGTCGCGGATGTTCAAGGCGCTGTCGGACCCCATCCGACTGCGGCTGCTGTCACTGATCGCCTCGTACGAGGGCGGCGAGGCGTGTGTGTGCGATCTGATCGGCCCGTTCGACGTCTCCCAGCCGACGATCTCCCACCACCTGAAGGTGTTGCGCGAGGCCGGACTGGTCGGCTCCGAGCGGCGCGGAACCTGGGTGTATTACTGGGTGATCCCCCAGGCCCTGGCCCAGCTGTCCGCCCTGCTCCAGATCCCCGCCGCGCCCACGAAGGCCGGCGCGCCCGCGAAGGCCGGCGCGTGAGCACCTCGGTGCCTCTGGCCCGCCGGGTCGCGGTCGAGGCGGCCGGAACGGCGACACTCGTCGCGGTGGTCGTGGGCTCCGGCATACAGGCCACCGAGCTGACCCGGGACGTCGGCGTGCAGCTGCTGGCCAACTCCCTCGCCACCGTTTTCGGCCTGGGCGTGCTGATCGCCTTCCTCGGACCGGTCTCCGGGGCGCACTTCAACCCGGTCGTCACGGTCGCCGCCTGGTTCACCGGCCGCCGCGGCCGTGACGGGCTCACCCTGCGCGAGGTCGCCGCGTACGTCCCGGCCCAGATCGCCGGGGCGATCGGCGGCGCGATGCTCGCCGACGCGATGTTCGCCAAGCCGGTCATGGCCTTCTCGTCCCACGACCGGTGGGCGGGGCACCTGTGGCTGGGCGAGGTGGTGGCCACCGCCGGGCTGGTCTGGCTCGTCTTCGGGCTGGCCCGCACCGGCCGCGCGCACCTGACGCCGGCTCTCGTCGCCTCGTACATCGGGGCGGCGTACTGGTTCACCTCCTCCACCTCCTTCGCCAACCCCGCCGTTACCATCGGCCGCGCGTTCACCGACACCTTCGCCGGAATCGCCCCCGGCTCCCTCACGCCGTTCATCGCGGCCCAACTGCTCGGCGGCGTCCTCGGCCTGGGTCTCGTCGCCGTCTGCTTCGGCCGACCCGCCACCACCGCGACGGGCAAGGCCGTCGTCCCTGCCGCCCGCCCCGCCCTGCTGAAGAAAGCGCCCTGACCTCATGAGCAACCCCGCCGTCCCGTCCGTGCTGTTCGTCTGCGTCCACAACGCCGGCCGCTCCCAGATGGCTGCCGCCTTCCTCACCCACCTTGCCGGGGACCGGGTCCAGGTCCGCTCCGCCGGGTCCGCCCCCGCCGACGCCGTGAATCCGGCCGTCGTCGAGGCCATGGCCGAGGCCGGCATCGACATCTCCGCCGAGACCCCGAAGGTCCTCACGGTGGAGGCGGTGCAGTCCTCCGACGTCGTGATCACGATGGGCTGCGGCGACGCCTGCCCGTACTTCCCCGGCAAGCGCTACCTGGACTGGGCCCTGACCGACCCCGCAGGACAGGGCGTAGCGGCCGTCCGGCCGATCCGGGACGAAATCGAGCAGCGCATCCGCGGCCTGCTCGCCGAACTCGACATCCCGGCATCGGCATGACGTCCGCATCCGAGACGGGCGTACGCATCGAGCTGATGCGGCCCGCGCATGCCGAGCAGGTCCTGGCGATCTACCGGCTCGGCATGGACGAGGGCAACGCCACCTTCGAGACCACTGCCCCGACCTGGGAGGCATTCGACACCGCCAAGCTGCCCGAGCACCGCCTGGTCGCCCTCGACGGCGGCGGCCGGGTGCTGGGCTGGGTCGCGGTCGTACCGGTCTCGGACCGGTGCGCGTACGCCGGGGTCGTCGAGCACTCCGTCTACGTCCACCCCGACGCCCGCGGTCGCGGAGTCGGCCTGGCCCTGCTGAACGCCCTGCTCGCCTCCACCGAGGCCGCAGGTATCTGGACCGTCCAGTCCGGGATCTTCCCGGAGAACACCGCCAGCCTCGCCCTGCACGAGCGGGCCGGGTTCCGCGTGATCGGCACCCGCGAGCGCATCGGCCGCCACCAGGGGACGTGGCGCGACGTCGTCCTCGTCGAGCACAGGAGTCCCACCGTGACCTGACAACCGCGAGCCGTCACCGCGCAGCCCCGCGCCCTCCCGCACCGGGGCTCGACGGGAGCACCCGGTGGTCCCGCAGCCGCACCGGCGCCCGGGGGCTCGCCCTCCGCAACCGGCCCCCCGTATGGCTCGGTGGGACTTCCCGTGTAGCCAGCTCGGTGGCGTTGTCGTGTCCAACGGCAACCGGGTGGTCTCACCCGGCTAATCCCGCCTTCAAGCCCTTCCGAACAGCGCGCGCCGCATACGCGCTAGGGTGCTGGGCGGATCGAGTTCCCTGCGGAGCCCGAGCAAGTAGCCTGCGGCACTGTTCCGCTGTTCTGCCGCGGTGGTCCACGCTGTTCGCGTGGAAGAAAGCGTATGAAGCTAGAAGGGCAGCTCGTCGACCACGGTCGGCTCAGTGCCCTGCCACTGGGCCCACCGACCCGGGACGGCGGCGCAAGCTGCCGCAAGGTGGGCCAGGCTCTGTCCCCGGACATGCAGCCAGCTGAAAGCCGTCAGCCCGTCTTGTCGCAGAAGAAGCCCGGGGGCGGAGTACCAGCGGACCGGAGACTCATCGTCCCCCGTCCACATGGGGTAATCCGGGAGAGCGACTCGCTCAAAGAGCCGCGGAAGCGCATCCGCAGCATCAGGCGGCAATTCGCACGCGTTGTAGAGCCGCCCCTCGCTGAACAGCGCCTCCGACAGGACAAGTTCCACACACGCCAGCGAGATCCTGTTCATGAAGGGCCGCCAACCGTCCCGCGACTGCACGACGACTGGCGGGTCGGTCTCGCCCAGATCTCCCAGACGCACCCCCCAGAAGGCGCACCCTTGGTTCTCGCTGCGGAAGCACAGCACACCCCCGAGGTCCTCGTGCACGAAGAGTTCTGAGGGCGGCAGCATCGGATCCTGGTGCTCGAACAACTCCGGACGGCGGCCGAAGAGCAGGTACGCCTCACGCAGAGCAGTAGGGAGCGACAGACCCAGCTGGCCTTCCACCTGCTTGAGCTCTTCCTCGCCGACGCCGTCACCGTCGGCCAACGGCGCATACCACCCGGCCGCGAAGGCCCGGATGAAATCCCATGCCTCCGACCGGTCCGATATGCCGTCGTGCATGGCCACAGCTGCATCGAAGTCGCCCACCATGCGGTGGACCGTACCCGTTCCGCAGATCCGCCGGGAAACGATCACACCACCGACGGTGGCTGCCCCACTGGTCAGAGTCACTCGTGAACAGCCCGCAGGTGTTCTTGAGCGCTTCGCATGCCGCCGCTGGCTGCTCGGGCTGCTTGGCGGGGACGTCCACGTCGCCGATGGCGTCGATCAGGCCGGCGACGGCGTGGGCCCAGGGTCCGTCCTCGTCGGCGGACACGGTTGGGGGGTGGATTGCGTCCAGCTGCTGTGGCGAGCCGGGCGAGGGAGGCCCGGCTCGCCCCTTGTAGCAGGCTGCGGAGCGTCAGCCCGGAAGCCTCGCTTGTTCAGCTCGACGATGACGTTCGCCCAGTGGGCGGCGCCGCCCAGCTGTCGCGACCACCTCGTTGACATCAGCAGGCTCCGCCGTGCCGGCATGCCTGATACGCCCAACCCACGAATCGTGTGTCACGGACGAGCCACAGGTCCTCTCCTCAAGACCGGTCAGGAATCGAGAAGCCTCGGCCGCAGCGCAGCCCCTAGCGTGGTGGTCATGGCAACCACCGCTTCCACCGCAGCCAACACGTCCCTCGCGTCCGTCACCCTTGAGGTGGCCGACCCCGGGGCCGCCCGCCGCTTCTACAGCGCCTTCGGCGTGGATACGTACGTACGTCTCCGGGCGTCCGAGGCGCACTCGACCGGATTCCGCGGCTTCACCCTGGCGCTCACGGTGTCCGGGCCGGCCACCGTCGACGGCTTCGTCGGCGCCGCCGTGGACGCCGGCGCCACTGTGCTGAAGCCCGCCGCGAAGTCGCTGTGGGGCTACGGCGGCGTCGTCCAGGCCCCGGACGGGACGATCTGGAAGATCGCGACTTCGGCAAAGAAGGACACTGGCCCCGCCACCCGCGAGATCGACGAGGTCGTCCTGCTGCTCGGCGTCGAGGACGTGAAGGCCACCAAGCAGTTCTACGTCGGCCGGGGCCTGACCGTGGCCAAGAGCTTCGGCGGCAAGTACGCCGAGTTCGCCACCGGTCAGTCCAGCCCCGTCAAGCTGGCTCTGTACAAGCGCCGTGCTCTGGCCAAGGACCTCGGCGTCCCCGCCGACGGCACCGGCTCGCACCGCATCGTCCTCGGCAGCATCGCCGACGCCTTCACCGACCCGGACGGGTTCGCCTGGGAGGCCGCCGCGTCGCTCGCCCCCACGCCGTCCTGACTCCGGGCCCGCACGCGGCGCAGACCGGTCGTGGTGACCGCCGTGGTGGCCTGTCAGGTGCGGCTCGGTGTCGGCTCCGGCTCCGGGTCGGAGAGATGCGCTGCCGCGCGGCGGGGCAGCAGCAGCGGGGTCGCCAGCAGGAGTACGCCGGCCAGGCCGATGGCCGTACGCGGGCCGAGCAGGACGCCCAACAGGCCCCAGAGGGCCGTCAGGAGGGCGGTCGAGGCTTTGGTCGTCACCGACCAGGCGGACAGCGTGCGGGCGACCCGGTCGGTCGGGGTGCGCTCGAGGCGGTAGGTCGCGTAGACGGGGTTGAAGACCCCGCAGCAGAAGATGAGTCCGAGCTCGACGCCCATCACCAGCAGCAGCCCTGCGGTGCCCGGCCCGAGGAAGGCCAGGCCGACGGGCCAGAGCGCGCGCAGCGCTCCGGCCACGACCAGGACCCGGTGCGGCCCGAACCGGGTGACGAGTGGTCGGGCCAGCCGTGAACCGAGCAGGCCGCCGATCGAGGGCACGGCGAAGGCAAGGCCGTATTGCCACGGTGCGAACCCGAGTGGGCCGAGCATCAGGACGGCCAGGAGCGGCTGGGTGGCCATGACCAGGCCGTTGAACAAGACGGTGTTGAAGAACAGCGGACGCAGCGTCACGTCGGCGAGGATGTACCGCCAACCGTCGAACAGGTCAAACAGGTCAAACAGGTCCCCGGCCCGCATACGCGCGGCCTCCCGGCGTTCGGGCGGCGGCTCGTGCCCGCCCATCGCGCGGATGCCCAGGGCCGAGAGCAGATAGCTGACCGCGTCGGCCACCACCGTCGCCACCGGACCGAGGAGCCCGATCGCCACCCCGCCCAGCGGCGGTCCGATGATCGTGGTCGTCCAGGTCGTGGACTCGAACCGAGCGTTGGCGACGAGCAGGTCCTCGGTCGGCAGCAGCGTCTTGAGGTACGCGCCGGAGGCGGCGCGGAAGGCAATGTCGGCCGCCGCGACGACGACCGAGACCAGCAGGAGCTGAAGAAAGGTGAGCACGCCGAGCGCGAACGCGGCGGGGATCGTCAGCAGCGCCGCGAACCGCACCAGGTCCATCGTGATCAGCACCGTCCGCTTGCGACGGAACTCCACCCACGGACCGAGCGGCACCGCGACGGCCGCGCCCACCGCGGCCCCCACGGAGGAGAGCGCCGCGACCTCGGCCGGTCCGGCGTGCAGCACCTGGACGGCGATCAGCGGGAACGCGCCGAAGGCGAGCCACGTGCCGAGCGCGCTGGTTCCGTACGCTCCCCAGAGCCATCCGAACCTCCGCCCCAGCCGATGTCCGTGCAGATGGCCCGGCCGGCGCCCGCTCCTCCCGATCCTCTTGATCCTCATGCCCACCGCCCCTCGCCACTCACCCGCACAACCGATCCGTGATCGGAAGCATCAAAGCGAGCGCGATATCCGGGGGTCAAACAACCGCAGGACCGTCTGGCCACAACCAATGGTTGTACCCATAGGGTGGCGGCATGGACCTCGACACCGTCCGGACCTTTGTCGCCGCCGCCGACGCGGGGCAGTTCCAGGAGGCCGCCGCCGAGCTGGCGGTCACCCAGCAGGCCGTCTCCAAACGCATCGCCGCGCTGGAGCGCAACCTCGGCGTGCGGCTGTTCACCCGTACCGCGCGCGGCGCCGAACTCACCATCGACGGGCAGGCGTTCCTGCCCCACGCGCGCGAGCTGCTGCGCGTGGCCGAGCGCGCGGTCGCGTCCGTGTGCCCCGGCCGCCGTCCGCTACGCGTCGACGTGATCGCCTCGCGCGTCGCACCGTCGGGCCTGATGCGCGGCTTCCACCGCACACACCCCGAGATCGACCTCGATGTGGTGATGCTGTTCGACATCGAGACGGCCGTCGCCGCCCTCCGGTCCGGTGCGATCGACGCATCCTTCCGCGCCGTCGCCGCGCCCGGCCGGCCCCTTCCCGAGGACATCGAGTCCGTCCGGGTGCTCGACGAGCCGCTCCAGCTCCTCACCGGCCCCGCCCACGCGCTGGCGGGCGCCCGGTCGGTGTCCCTCGCTCAGCTCGCCGGGCACCGGATCTGGATGCCCGGCATCGTGCCTGGTACCGAGTGGGCCGCCTACTACGACGACCTCGTCGCCGGGTTCGGCCTCACCATCGAGGCGACCGGCCCCAACTTCGGCTCCGACGCGCTCCTCGACACCATCGCCGACACCCCGGCCCTGGCCACCTTCATGGGCGAGCAGACCCGCCTCGTCTGGCCCGCCGGCCACGGCCTGCGCCGCATCCCGGTGACCGACCCGACGCCCGTCTACCCGCACTCGCTCCTCTGGCACCGCGACAACCCCCACCCGGCGCTGGCCACCCTCCGCGCCCACCTCGCCGCCACGCCGGCCGACCACGACGCCGCCGGGACCTGGGCGCCGGGCTGGGCGATTCCGCGGTGAACGCCGCCGCGTCTTCGAGCGCGCGGCCGGAACGTCCGGCCTGACCCGTCCCTCGGTCAGGGGAGGGTGAGGGTGCGGTCGGGACGGTCGGTGTCGCGGGCCTCGAGGGTCGGGTAGAGGCGCCACTGTCCGTCGCGGAGTACCGCGGCCGGGAAGGACCAGTTCTCGTGCGGTTCGGGGTCCACGATGTGGGTGCCGTGGACGGTCACCGCCCGGTGGCGGTCGTCGGCGGTGAAGACAGCCCGCACCCCGTACCGGGTGTAGCAGTCCCAGAAGTCGCTGCAGGCGCCGGCCACCGGGCCCTGGCGCGGAGCCGGCCGCTCGCCCGCGGGCGGCGGGATGGGGTCCTGTGAGCAGGTCTGCGGCTCCCGGCAGGCGCGGTCGATCCGGCGGGAGCAACCGAGGCCCAGCGCCGCGAAGTCGCGGGGCGACAGCCGGGAGAGCAGCTCGCCCAGCCGCTCGCAGTACCCGTCCTCACCGAGCCGCGCGGTCTGCTCGACCCCGTCCGCCCACCGCTGCCGGACCGTGAGCGCCTCGGGCGAACGGCTCAGCCAGTCCTGCCACGGGTCGGTTCCCGGCTCAGGCTCCGGCTCCGGCGCCTGCGATCGTGCCCGTACCGTGTCGGGCTTCGTCTCGGCAGTTGCCCGGTTCCTTCGCCTGCGCCACAGCCGCATCGCGCATCACCCCCACCTCGGTCTCCCACCGGTGAACGAACTTGCTGCATACGTGGCCACAGGGGGCCATTGAGATACTCCGGCCATGGATACGAGTGCGAGGGCGGGCGGGATACGGCCGGGCCGGGCGGCGCCCGGGATCGGGGCGGGCCGTCCCATTGGATGGGCGCTGCGTTCCGCAGAGCCGGCGGATGTCGAGGCGATCGCAGAGCTGCGGGCAACGGTGATGCGCCCGGACCTGGAGCGGCTGGGACGGTTCGACGAGCATCGGGTCCGGCAGCGGCTGCGGGATTCCTTCTCGCCCCAGCACACGTCGGTCATCGTGATGGCCGATGGAACCTTCGCGGGCTGCGTCACCGTGCGCCCGGCTGAGGACGGGCGGTGGCTGGAGCACTTCTATCTCGCTCCGGCCCTCCAGAGCCGGGGGCTCGGATCGGCTGTGCTGCGAACACTGCTGAAGCAGATTGATGCCGACGGCGTGCTCGTCCGCCTGAATGTCCTGCAGGGCAGCGCCGCCCAGCGGCTGTACGAGCGTCACGGGTTCACTGTGGAGGTTCAGGACCCGATCGACGTCCACATGGTGCGACGGCCGGGTGCGGGCGCCCTCGGAACTTGAAAAGGTTGCGGATGTTCAGCCGGCCTTCGACTACTTCGACTGCCGGCCCGCCGACCGGCGGCCCTGCCGGGCCCGGCGGAGTGGTTCACGCCGGGCCCGGGTGCCGGTGCCCCTGCTGCCGTCAGCCGAGGCGGGTCAGGCGGGTGCCGAAGGAGGGTTCGGCCAGGTTCTCGCCGACCGCCACCGGTACGCTCCTGGCCCCGGCGCCCTCGCCCACGGTGTGCACGCCGACCTCGGTCCCGGCCGCGGCCGAGTGCGGCACCGGTCCGCCCGGTCCGCCCTTCCCGGCGGTGCCGAGCGAGACGCGGAGGCGCTGGCCGGGTGTGCCGATGACGTTCAGGTCCTTCATCGCCACCAGAGGTGTACGTCCGCCGAGTCCGTCGTCGACGTAGCCGACCGTCTGGCCCTTGCGGACCACCGGCGCGGAGGCCAACGCTCCGCGGACCGCCCCGATGACCTTCTTGCTGTTGGCCAGCACCAGGGCCAGGCTGCGGGTCGCGTTCGGGTCCGGCCCCTCCACGCGCTGGTCCATGAGCGTGCCCAGGATCAGCGGGGTCTCGTCGCCGACCGACTTGTAGCCGGCCCACATGAGGGCACCGCCGGCCGGGCTGCTCGACCCGGTCTTGATGCCGCGAATGCTCAGTTCGGGTGCGCTGAGCAGCGAGTTGTTGTTGATCAGCCGCTGGGAGAGGTTCTTGATCTCGGCATCCGGCAACATGACCACAGAGCGGAACACCTCGTTCTTCATCACCGCTTCGGCGAGCTTGAGCTGATCGACGGCGGTGCTGACGGTGCCCGCGTCCAGCCCGCTGGGATCGGTGTACGTGGTGTCCTTCATGCCGAGTTCCTGCGCGGCGGCGTTCATCTTCTGCACGAACGCCGCCTCGGAGTCGCTGCCGGTGTCCCAGCGGGCCAGCAGCCGGGCGACGTTGTTGCCCGAAGGAATCATCAGCATCTTCAGCATGTCCAGCTGGCTGTACTTGCTGCCCTTGGTGAGCCCCTCGATGCGGGACTCGTCTTCGGAATTTCCCTGCGCGACAGTCTTCGCGTCGATCTCGATGGAGGGACCGGCCTCGCCCTTGCGCAGCGGGTGGTCCTTGAGCAACACGTAGGCCGTCATCACCTTCGCGACGCTGGCCGTCGGCACCGGCTTCTGCTCACCGAAGGTGCCAATGGTCCCGGAGCCGGGGATGCGCACCGCACCCTGGCCCTTAGCGGGCCACGGGATGTCGAACTGCCCTGCCACGGTGTGCACCTGCTCGGACGCGACGAGCCGTGCCTCGGGCAGCGGGCGCAGCATCTGGGCGCCGGTGAACGCACCGGCGAGGAGCAGCAGGACCGGCGTCCACACCTTGACGCGGCGGAGCGCGGTGCGGCGGGGGGTCTCAGGCGGGGGCGGGGTGTTGGTCAGCTGGGCGAGCAGGTCGAGGGGAGGCGCGGCGGGGGCGGCGGGGGCCGTCGGCGCGGGTGCAGGTGCAGGTGCCGCCGGTTTGCCGGCTATCGGTGCGGGTGCGGGTGCGGGTACGAGCGCGGGGGCCGGTGCGGGTGCGGGTGCGGCGATCTTGGTCGTGGGGGTGTCGAGGTCCTTCAGGGCCACGAACGTGCTGGTGCGCTCGGCATCACTCTCGGGGCGCGCCCACGAGGGCACGGTCGGGCGCGGGCCGGCCGTCGGGGGCTCATCTTCGTCCGGGACGGCCGTTCCGGATTGCTTTGGGGCCGGGGCGGCGGCAGCCGGCTCCTCCACCTCCGGCGCCTTGGGGTCCTCGGCGGGGGTTCCGGAGGGCACCCTCGAGTCCGGGACGCCCGGCGCGTCCTCTGCCGGCTCTTCGGACGCACCCGTCCTCGGTTCCTCGGTGCGGTCTTGGGGGGACGCTTCCGTGTCCGGAGCGTCCGGCGCCCCGGTCTCGACCTCCGCCTCCGCCTCCGCCTCTGTCTCTGCTTCTGCCTCCGGAGCCGGGGAGGACGGGTTCTCGGCATCGGTGCGCGCCTCCGCGCCGAGGGCTGTCGGCGCGTCAGGGGCCACCATCGCGTCGGCGGGCCCAGCGGATTCGGCAGGCTCGCCGGCCTCCTCGGCGTCCTCATCCACGCGGTCGGGGTCGTCATCCAGGTGATCCGGGTCCTCGTCCGGCTCCGGCGGTACGGCTGTCCCGGACTCCGCCCGCGGGCCGGCTTCCGGTGCGGGCGCCCCGCCGGGGCCTTCCGCAGCAACCGCTGCCGGCGCCTCTTCCGACTCTGGAGTCTCCGGGGAACCACCCGTCACCGCTACCGTCGTCATCCCAACCCAGCCTTGCTCGCAGATACATTCCGCCAGGGCTCGAAACCGCCCCGCCGCATTCCAGGATGTACATCGCGCCGAAAGTGTTCCATCGAGCGGATCTTGTGACAGTCCGGTCATATTCCGCACGGCACGGACGGTCCGTTCCGCATCCCCCGCTACAACCTGGGCAAGGCCGCCCCTCCCGGGTCCGGCCGGGCCACCCCGCGGCCCATGGCCTATGGCCCATGGCCCGCGCGGTTAGGGTGGGCGCCATGACCACGCTCGTGTACGAAGACTTCGGGACCGGACGCCACCGCGAGGCGTCCCTGATCCGGCACGCCCTGGGCAGCGTCCACGAGGAGGAGCTCGTCGCCGGCCTGGCCGGGGGGATCGGCTTCATGTACTTCGTCTTCGAGTACGCCGGCCGGCTGCCCATCGCCACGATCGTGGCCCAGTCCCACCCCGAACCCTGGGTGCAGGTCGCGCTCGGCCGCCTGGGGGTCCCGTACGAGGCCACCCGCGCAATGAACCCGCGCTGGGGCCGGGTCCGAGCCGCGCTCGATGCGGGGCAGCCCGCCTTCTGTGTGGTCGACCGCTCCTCTCTGCCCTGGCACGCCGCCGACCCGGACGCCGAGATGACCGGCGCCGACCCGTACACCGTTGTCATCGCCGGGTACGACGGCGACGACCTGCTGATCGAGGACGGCGCCGATGCCCCGTACCGGATCGACCGCGAGGAGTTCGGCGCGGCCTGGACCGCGCACCGCAAGGGCCGCCACCAGCTGATCGTGCCCACCGGGCCGCCCGAGGAGGAGCCGGACGTGGCGGGAGCCATCGCCTCCACCGTCAGGCACCTCACCGGGCCCGTACTGGGGAACAAGTTCGACGTGAACTTCGGCTTCACCGGAATGGAGAAGCTCGCCACGCAGCTGCGCGACCGCACCACCGCGACCGGCTGGGAGCGCCGCTTCGGCAGCTCGCCCGAGGCCTTCCAGGCCGGCACCGGTCGTCTGTACGCCTGCTTGGAGGAGGAATGGACCGCTCCCGGCGCCACCCGCCCCCTCTATGCGGACTTCCTCGACCTCGTAGGCCACCGGGAGCCCGCCGAACTCTTCCGCGAGTCGGCCCGCCACTGGTCGGCCCTGGCCGCACTCGCCCGTAACGCCGGCCCGACCGCCGACACCGCCGAGCGCCGCACCCTCTTCGACGCCTGCGCACAACACGTGGACCACTCCCTGACCCTCGAACGCGAAGCCGTGGCGCTCTTGGACAAGTAGCAGCTCCCAGAAGCAGGCAAGGCCTTTTCCGGCAGGTGAGCCGGGCCGGAGCGGGCGGCTGCAGACATGGCAGAGCTGTGCCGCGCAGCGCACGGCGGCGCCAGCCCTGCTGTCACTCAGCCGATGACGAAGGCCAGTAGACGCTGGTTCACCACTTCGTCTTGGGGGAGGGAGAGACCGAATCGGGTCTCTATGAGCGCCAGTGTGTGGCGGTCCCGGTCGGTGTAGGACTCGCCGTCCGGCCGTGCGTACTCGCCGTCCGGGTGCAGCACACCAGCCGCTATCAGCTCCGGCAGCAGAAGGTCCGGCTGCTCACCCCAGCGCCAGACTTCTTCACCGATTCCGAAACTGCAGACGTCCGCACCGTCTCTGGCGTAAGAGAACATCGCCGGCGGATGGTCCGGGGAAGGATCCAGGTGGATGGCCTCCACTCCGTTCCGGGAAATCTCGGCCAGCCTGTCACCCCCGTCGCCCATCCCGTACTCAACGGCGAAGGACCAGCCGCCGCAGGCACCGACCCGCACGACGTCATCGTCGTCCGTCGACAGGTCCAGGACCATGTTCCACGCCTCTGTGTCCGTGATCGGTGACACGACGGATCCCGGCGTGCCGCCCATCCGTACGCCCAGCTCCTCCGGCCCAATGCCGCGCGCGAAAATCACGCCGTGCTGCCAGTCGTCCTGATCCACAAGCCACTGAATGCCGTCACCCATGACGCTCGCCTCCCTCCTCACGGGCACAGGCTGTCCCGTCCCGCCATCCGTGCCCCCCGAAGTGATCACCCTAGTCAGCAGCACTGACACCGGCCGCACGGGCTCGACCCCGATGGCCCCCCGCCTAGGGTCTGTCGGTTCCGACACCGAGTGGGGCTTCGTGCGGGGCAGTGCTGCCCCGCACAGCAATGGAGCGGCCTCGGCTGGGCACGGGTGAGGACGAGGAAGCACTTCATGCGTTCGGCGCTTGGATGGCCCGTGCGATGAGGTCGTGGATCAAGAACTCCCCGGGCCTGCGGTTCTCTTTGAGGCGGGCGAGGTTGTCGGGGCTGAACCAGTCGTAGGTGGAGTGCTTGGACCATTCCAGCGTGGGGTTGTCCAAGTCGCCGTCGACTTCCACGAGATAGTCGGCCTCGTGACGGAGTCCACCGCCGTCGTCCCCTGTCCAGGTCGTGGTGCCGAGGAACCGCCGCACGTGGGTCAGGCACCAGCCGGTCTCCTCCTCGACCTCGCGCGCGAGAGCTTCCAAGACCGTTTCCCCAGCCTCGACGTGGCCGCCCACGATGTCCCAGGTGTCGGGGAAAAGGCGCCGGTCCGGGCTTCGCTTCTGGGCGAAGGCTGCACCGTCCCGGTTGAGGATGACGGCGCCGACGGTCCAGACCTCGCCCGATGCGGGATCGGGCACTTCGACTTCGTCGTCGACGGTGAACGACGGATGATGAGTGGGCATGACGGACAGCGTAGGCCGGGCGATTCCGCAAGCGGACGGCGAGTTTTCGTAGCGCGTGGCGACTCCCGCCACCAATCAACGCCTCGGTACGCGCCCTAGCCCTGAGCCGGGTTGCTCTGCAGCTTGCGCCGTTCCCGGCGGTTGGGGTGGCGGATGACTACTCCTCCCGCGCCGCCGGACCCAGTGAGCCGGATCAGCGGAGTTCCCGGGAGCCGGTCGGGAGTGGTTTTGTCCTTCAGGCCGCCGACGCTGGGATCCATCCCGCTGGCGTCTGCGGCCCAGGCGTCGGGGATGACGATCGTGACACCGGATGTCTCCCCGTACGCCTCCACTGCGACCTCCGTGAGGCGGCACTCAACCCGGGTGAAGTCAAGCTGCACACCCCCCAAGCCTCCGTGAGCGATCACATGGCCGGGAACCTCCCAGCGCCCGGGGCCTCGAGTCACGCCATACATGCCGCCCTTGAGCACCAGCGGCGGCTGGCTCTCAGGGGAATTCAGCCTCGGCAAGTCGTCGGTCAGGACGGCCAACTCGGCGTGAGTCTTGGACGTCAGCGCCTGCTCCAGGCGTGAATCCAGCTCATCGAAATCGATTCGCCCCTCGGCAGCCGCATCGCGCAGCTGCTCCACCACTGCTTCCCGGTCGTCGTGAGAGGCGCGGAGCTCTCCTGATGGAGCAGGGCGCGGTGAGGGCTCCGGAGTCTGGGCAGTCATGGCCACAAGGATATGCAGCCAGCGGTCTGACCGGTATGCCACGCGAGCGTCAGGCGCCCGACGGCTTGCTCCGCATCATGCGGCTCGCGTAAGCCGGTTCGCGAACGTCGACACCGTGTATGTGCCGATGCCCAGGACTACCTCCAAGGCGTTCTGGCGCGTATAGCCGAACTCCTGGAACCGCCGGAGCTCGTCGTCGCTCACCGCACCCGATGAGGCGAGGACCTGGAGGGTGAACTGTCGTATGGCTTCGAGCCGTTCCGGGACCGGGGCCGGGCCCAGTGCGGCGAGTTTCGACTCGTGCATGTCCACGCACAGGTGGCACTGGTTGCGGGCGGCGACCGTCAGGATGACGGTCTCGCGGGAGTGCGGGTCCAGTGTGGTGGACTCGAAGATCTCGCTGAGCTTCAGGAAGCCGTCCAGGGTGTGCGGAGACTCCTTCAGGAGGGCGACGGCGTTGGCGGTGCGGGCGGTCAGATCGTTGTGCAAGGCAGCTCCAGGTGAGATGGATTAGAATGGACAACATGGTTGACTATGTCGATGAGGAAAACGTAAACCAGGTTGTCGATGATGGCAAGGGATATGAGCCGGGATACGAGCTGCCGCTCCTCCTCTTCGCCGGCTTTCGCACCCTGATCGACCGGCTCCACGCCCGTCTCGCCGCCGAGGGCCACCCCGACATGCGCCCCGCGCACGGCTTCGCCATGCAGGCCATCGGCACGCAAGGGGCGACCGCCAGCGATATCGGGCGTCGGCTCGGCGTCTCGAAGCAGGCCGCGGGCAAGACCGTGGACCGCCTTCTCGCCGTCGGCTATGCCGAGCGCACCGACGACCCCACTGACGCCCGCCGCAAGCTCGTCCGCCTCACACCGCGCGGGTACGACGCCCTGGCCCGCTCAGCCGCGATCTTCGACGAACTGCGGGCGGAATGGGCAACGGCTGTCGGTGCCGACCGCGTACGGGACATGGAGGCCGCGCTGCGGACCGTCGTACCGGCGGAGACGACCTACCGGCTGGACGCCACAAGCTGGCTCGGCGGGGTATGACGGTCGGACCCCGACAGGTTTGGTGGGTCAGACCGGGAGGGCACCGGCGGGGTGGCCGTGTTCCCGGCCGCACGCCGTCAGGGCAAGGAGGCCATGGCCCCTGACAGGGGTGGCGGCTCCGAGCGATCCGGGGTCGACCGACAGCCGCGCGGCTACGTCGACGGCATAGCAGGTGTCGGGGATGTCGAGCTCTTCCTTCACCTGCTTGTAGCGGGCCGTGAACGCCTCGGGATCCGAAAGGTTCACCCCGTCGAAGGCGTCGTCCGGGAAGCCGTCCTCATGCGGGAGCAAGTAGCCGGCTTCCGCCGGATGTCCGGGGCCGTCGCCGTCGTGGCCGTCGTGGCCGTCGTCGCCGGACTCTTCCGCGTCGAACGCGTCGTAGAAGCGGACCACTTCACCGTTCTCGGCGATGCACCAGGCAGTCCACCCGTCCCCGCAGCTCATCCCGTACCACTGCGCGGCCCCGAACCGGCGGCTCAGGTCGGCGCACCGCTCTCGCACCACACATTCCATGGCCTCGTCCCGGCCGTCGTCGCCGGCGTCCTCGATGCGGTGCATGTCCTGGGAGGAGTCGCCGAACACGAGCGTGAAGCCGTCGAGCACGGGGCTGACGAAGACCCGCGCGCACGCGTCGTGGTCGCGGCGGCTCCAGTTGTGGTGATCGTGGTTCCAGGCGGCAGCCCCTGTTCGTACGGTGACCGGCTCCCCCACGCCCAGGTCGAAGGCCTCCAGGACCGCACCCTGATCATCTGTGGGCACCGCGTACCAGGAACCACACAGGTGCATACCCTCCAGCACCTCGTCCGCCTGTTTGATGCGGGTCAGCCGGCGTACGGCGTCCCGGTCGAGCCCGTCCAGGGCAGTCGGCCCCCCGATGGCCGCGAGGGCCTCCAGGACACCGCTCCGAAGCCGCCGGCCCGGAGCAGGCGCCCGGCGTATGCGCTGCAACGCCGGAACCGCCGCCGCACCGATCGCCCGGAATGCCCAGACGGCCCGCTGCCTGACCGCCGTATCCGCATCGCCCAGCAACGGCATCAGCCGGTCTGCGAAAGCCAAGGCGGCCTCGCCCAGACACTGGAAAGCGAAGACCGCGTCGGCACGGACTGTCGGATGCGGGTGGGTGAGCAAGGGGAGGTAGACCGCCGGATCGTGCACCTGAAGCCGTCCGAGCGAGTAGCTTGCCCTGCGCTCGACCTCGGGCGAATCCGCTGACGCGATGGCCCCGGCCAGGGGCAGAAGTGCGGGCTGCCCGATCCGGCACAGCACATCCGAAGAAACCGTCCACTCCACCGGCGACCGCTCGTCGCAGAGCACCTCGAGCACCGGCCCCACGACCTCGGCCCCGCGCTCGACCAACGCGTCGCGCACCGCCCGCGTCGCCTCCCAGGAACCCGTGAGCTCCCCGACCAGCTGATCCCTGTTCATGGCGCGCACCATATCCAGCACCACTGACACACACCCCGGGCCCGGATTCAGTGTCCCCTCAGGACCGTGGCGTACGCCGTCTCCCGCACCTCCTGATCCGGGTGGCGGCGCAGTTCGACGATGGCGGCCCGGCAGGTGTCCGGCCAGCCCTGGCGGCCTCCGAGGGCCGTGGCGAGGCCGACGGCGAGGAGGCCTTCCACGAGACCGCCGTCGGTGCTCAGGGCACGGACCGCGGCAAGGGCCGCGGCGGGGTCGGCGAGCGGGTCACCGTACCGGTGTGCCTCCTCCAGGTCCTCGGCCACCCGGACCGCGAGGACGGGGCGGCCCTCGATCGCTGTCGTCAACTCGCGGAGCCAGAGCAGCAGTTCGGGCTCGGCTGCCGCCAGGTCGACCGCCCGTACCAGGAGGGCGGTGCGGATGGCGGTCACTGCCGGTTCCGCCGTCAGCTGCCGGGCCAGGACCGCGCACATCCCGGGGTCCCGGATCGACGAGCCGATGAGGGTTTCGAGGCGACGGCGTGCCGGAAGGTCCTCACCAGGCCCGGGGCCGCCCTCCGGTTCGCCGGCGGCGATGAGCGCCAGAAGCCGGTCCACGACGCCGTGCAGAAGGCTGCCGGGCTCCACGCCGCCGATCGGGTGGGGCAGTTCGGACTGGGCCAGTTCCGTCAGGCGGTAGCTCGCCCGCCAGATACTCAGGGGTGAGGCGAGGTCGGCGTATACGTCCGCCAGCGCCGTGCCGGCGGCGGGCGTGTACGGCGCCCAGTCGCCAAGGACGAACAGGGCTAGATCCGCCGCCTGTTCCCCGGCGACGAAGGGCAGCCGGGCGACGAGCTCCCCGTACCGAGACCGGTGGGCCGGGGCCAGATCCTCCGAGCTCAGGTCCAGGAGCGCGCTGCGGGCGGCATCCGGCCCGTCGGCGACCGCGGACTCCAGCAGGGCCCACATCTCCTCGGCCGGCAGCAGTGTCGTGGCCACACCGACGACGGTGGCGTACACGTCCGGATGGACGCCCGGGGTGCGGCCCACCGTGGACAGGAGCTCGGTGGCGGCGCCCGGGGGCAGGTGGCGGGCGGCGAGCCGGGCGGCGGCCTTGCGGACGGTGACCTTCACTCCGCTCTCGCGGGTCAGGACGTCACGGAGCAGGGCCGCGACGTGGGTGGGCCGGGTGTGGGCGGCGGCGCGGCCGGCAGCGGACCAGGCGGCTGCGGCCCGGTCGTCACCGGCGTGGTCGAGCAGGGTACCGAGGGCGGAGGCCGGGTCGTCCGTGTGGGCCGCCGCGTCCAGGGCTGCTGCCGTCAGGGCTGCTGCCGTCAGGGCGGACTCGGCATGGCCGGCCGCGGACCCCGCCGTGGCCTCGGGGCCGGCTGCGGTCGGCACGGATGCGGTGTACCGCTGGAGCAGGGCCCGCCCGTGCTCCGGCACCCGGGCCACCGCGCGGAGCAGCGCGGCGCGTTCGTCGAGGCCCCGGCCAGGATCGGCGACGACGGCCTCGGCCAGCCGGACCGCGGCCCGCTGCTGCCGGGGCAGCCACCGGTCGGCGTACCGGAAGGGGGGAAGCGGCCGGAAGGTTCCGGCCACCGGGAACCGGCCGCCGGGGAGCGGGATCTCGGACAGCGCGCGGTCCAGCAGGTCGGTGCACTCCGCGGCGAGTACGGCGAGCACCGGAGGCACGAAGACCGCCGAGGGCTCCCGCTCCAGCAGCTCGGCCACGCGGGCGCCGCGGGTCGCGGGGTCGGCCAGCCAGGCCGCGGCGACCTCGCCGAACACCCCGTCCGGGCAGGTTCGCAGGGCCTGTTCGAGGCGGTCCTGGAGTTCCGGGATCCGGTACGCGCGGTGTCCGCAGGAGGTGACCAGCGCGAGCAGGGGCGCGAGGTCCCCGCGGGCGGACGCCCGGTCGAGCCACGGGCCGAGGGCGTGGAGCACGGCGCGTACCCCGTTGCCGGGCAGCACGCTGCCCGGACGGCCGAGTTCCACCGTGCCGGTGTGCGTGGTCAGTGCCTCCACGATGCGTACGGCGGTCCGCAGGGCGGCGGCGGCACCACCGGCTTCGGCAGTCGTGTCCGCGTCGGCAGGTGCGTCCGCGGTGCCCGCGCCGTCGGCCGCGGCCGGGGCCACGGCAGCGGCGGTGAGCACCGTCACGGCCAGGGTCCGGATCGTGTCCCGGGTCCCGGACGAGCAGTCCCGGGCCCGCAGGGCATCCAGGCACAGCCGTTCCAGGGATTCACCCCCGGTCCGGCCCCCGAGGGCCGCCACGAGGAGCGGTGCCGGCAGGTCGGCGAAGGCGGCCAGGGCCTCCCCGCGTACGGGGTCGCGCTCGTTGGTCAGTCGGCCGGCGGCCAGCGCGAGGACCTCCGCGACCTCCTTCGGGTCACGGGTGTGGCCGGCGTTGGCGGCCAGCCGGTCCCAGACCGTCCCGCGCTCGTCGGCGTCACCGGTGGCGAGGGCGGCCAGGAGTTCGGGACGGGCCTCGGCGGGCGGCAGGAGGGCGAGCGGGCCCCAGAGGTCCCAGCCGGGGCTGCGTTCGGCGCGGAGGGCCTCGACCGCGACGCGGGCCCGGGCGTGCCGCTGGGCGGCGGGCAGCAGGGCCAGCACCCCTTCGTGTGCGCGGACGTTCCTGCCGGGATTGCCTGCGGCAACGACGGCGTCCACGAAGCCGGGTCGGCGCGCCGGTGGCATCGCTCGCAGCAGAATGCCGAAGGCGTTCCGGCGGAACCACCGGGCCCCGAGCCCGGGCAGGGAGGGCGGATCTGCCGCCACCAGCTGCCGCATGACCGCCCGGCCGGGTGTCCGTTCCCACCGCGCTGCCGCCCGGCGGGTGTCGGCGAGCCAGCGCACGACGCGCTCGGCGTCCACCGCAACGAGGTCGCCCAGCCGGTCGTGCACCGGACCGGGCAGGTTGTCCGGGCCATACCGCTCCAGCAGGTCCAGCACGCGCCCCGGCGCGGCGGGCAGGGCGGCGGCGATTCCGGTGGCGTGCCGTTTCCACCAGCGGTCGCGCAACCCGTCGCGCAGGTCGCCGAGTTCCCGCTCCGCGTGGTCGAGGACGGCGACGGGATGGCGCACGGCCAGCCTGCTCCAGTCCTCGAACGCGAGCGCCCCGGCGAGTTCGGGCAGCAGCCGCACGGTGAACTCCCGCGAGCAGCCCGCCAGCAGCCGGGCCGCGTCCCGGTCGCTGTATTCGGTACGCACCCGGAGCACCAGCCGCTCGGCGAGTCCGGGCCGCCGCCCGTCCGACAGCAGCCGTGCCAGGTCGGCGCGGACCACGGCGGGCGCGTCGTCGTACGCGGCCTCGACGGCGGCGTCCGGAACGGGCAGTCGCCGGGCGCCGCGCAGCGCGTACCGGCGTACCACCGGGTCGGGGTCGGCGAGGCGGGCCGCCAGGTGGCCTGTCTCCCCGGCGGTCAGGGCGGCGAGCGCGGCGAGGCGACGCTCGTACGGGCCGAGCGCGTCCAGGGCGGTGAGCAGGGGCCGTAGTCCGCCTCGGGCGGCGAGCCGGTGGGCGGTGACGGCGGTGTACCGGAGCCGGGCGGCGTGCGGCAGGGGTTCGAGCGCGGCGAGCAGCTCGTCGGCAGTGGAGATCATCGCGGGCATTGTGCCGGATGGCGCGGCCCTGACCCCACCGATTATCGGACCGGCCGTGTGGACGACGCTCCGCTCCGTCGGCGCTCGGGGCCCGTCGGCTCGGGGCCCATCGGCTCGGGGCCCATCGGCTCGGGGCCCGTCGGGCCGGCCGCTGGTACTCGTATCCCTTGGCCGGCGAAACGCCGAAGGAGTGCGGGCCGCCGGGTCATTGAGGGCTTGCCGCGGGGCGGACGACGATCTCGTTGACGTCGACCTCCGGCGGCTGGGCGAGCGCGTAGGCGATGGCGTCCGCGATGGCGGAGGCAGGCAGCGCCACGGCACGGTAGCTCTTCATGGCCTCCCTCGCCGCCGGATCGGAAATGCTGTCGGCGAGTTCGGACTCGGTCACCCCCGGGGAGACGAGGGTGACCCGGATGTCCCCTGCGGATTCCTGCCGCAGGCCTTCGGAGATGGCGCGGACGGCGTACTTGGTCGCGCAGTAGACGGCGGCCGTGGGAGAGACCTCGTACGCGCCGACGGAGGCGATGTTCACGAAGTGGCCGCCGCCTTGGGCGCGCATCCGGGGCAGCGCGGCGGCGATGCCGTGCAGGACCCCCCGCACATTCACGTCGATCATGCGGTCCCATTCCGTGGTCCGCAGCGCCTCCAGTGGGGAGAGCGGCATCACGCCGGCGTTGTTGACGACCGCGTCGAGGCGTCCGTAGCGGTCGTGGGCGGCGGAGATGAAGTCCGTGACTTCGGCAGCGTCCGTGACGTCCAGCCGTCGGAACGCGGCGGTGCCGCCCGCGGTGGTGATCTCCTGGGCCAGTGCCGCAAGACGGTCGGTGCGCCGCGCGCCCAGGAACAGGCGATGGCCGTCGGCGGCGAGGCGACGCGCGGTGGCCTCGCCGATTCCGCTGCTGGCTCCGGTGACTGCCACGACCTTGGACGTGTTCTGCATGCCCGTGAACTCCTGTCGTTGGGGTGCGCGCCGCCGGTGCGGCGTGCTCCGCCAAGTCTTGGCAGGGCGCCGGCATCCCCACCAGGACGTGTGCTGCCTGGGTGCACGGCACCCAGGCAGCTGCCCCTGCACCGGTCTAGCCTTGGGGTCATGACCACGACCGAAACCCCGCTGGGAGAGTTCCTCCGCGCGCGCAGGGCGGGCGTGCGGCCCCAGGACGTGGGCATGCCGAGCCACGGCGTGCGCCGGGTCCCCGGGCTGCGCCGCGAGGAGGTCGCCGTCCTGGCCGGAGTGAACGCCGACTACTACACCCGGCTGGAACAGGGGCGCGAGCGGCACCCCTCGGCCCAGGTGACCGAAGGGATCGGCCGCGCGCTGCGACTGGACGCCGATGCCCGGGCGCACCTGAGCCGGCTGGCCGGCACCGTACCGGGCGTGCCGCGCGCCCGCGCCGCGTACCAGGTCCCTCCCGCCTTGCGGCAGCTGCTGGACAGCCACCGGAGTGCGGCGGCGTTCGTCATCGACCGGACCCTGGACGTCCTGGCGGCCAACGACCTGGCCGTAGCCCTGCATTCACCGTTCGAGCGGATGGACAACCTCGCCCGCATGGTCTTCCTCGACCCGGCGGCCCGGCGCTTCTACACCCGGTGGGATGCCACGGCCGAAGCCACTGCGGGACATCTGCGCCAGGCGGCCGGCCTCGACCCGGACGCCGGGCGGCTGCGGGAACTCGTGAGCGCCCTGTGCGGCCACAGCACGGACTTCGGCCGCCTCTGGAACAACCATGTGGTGACAGGAAAGACGCAGGGAACCAAACACTTCCTGCATCCGGACGCCGGCCCGCTCACCCTCACCTACCTCGCCTTCGACATCCGCGACGCTCCGGACGGTCAGCAACTCATCGTCTACCAGGCCGACCCCGACAGCCCCAGCGCCGAGGCCCTCGCCCTGCTCCGTACCGGCGGCCTGTGAGGCAGCGCACCACCCGACCGTTCGAAGGGTCAGCCGAAGCCCTGCGCGCCGAGGGTCGCGTACATGCCGGCCAGGTTGTGGATGTCGTGCTCCGCGCCCTCGTACAGCCACCGCCGGTACGTGACCGCAGCCCGGTGGGGATCGAGCGCGCCGTCCGCCACCGCCACGGTGAGGCCGCCTGCCGTCCAGCCGGACAGCAGTGCCCGCAGCACTCCGTGGGAGGAGGCCGGGTCCAGCAGGGCGCCGGCGTCGCCGACCACGAACCAGCCCGGCCCCGCCGCGGCCCCGCACAGCCGCCAGGTCACGTCGGCGGCCCGTGCCGGGCCCTCGGGGGTCAGGCCCGCGAACTCCTCGGGCAGCCAGCTGCGCGACCGCTGCTCCGGTACGAAGTCCAGACGCATCCACTGGTACCGGGCCGCCCCCACCCGGGCCGTCCAGGTCCAGCCGGTGTGGTCCGCGACGATCGCGGGCGCCGCATCACGGACCGGGCAGGCGCCCACCGCGTAGCCGTAGCGGATCAGCAGCCGCGGCGATCGCGCCCGGCCGGCCCCGGTGGGCCCGAGGGTACGGCTGGCCCACCGAGCACGGCCGGTCGCGTCGATGACGGTCCGCGCGCGGACCACCGCCGCCCGGCCCGGCCCCGGTCCCCGGGTGCGGGCACCCGTCACGGCACCGCCCTCCACCAGAGGTTCCAGCACCCGGCAGGACATCCGCACCTCCGCCCCGGCCTGCCGGGCCCGGTCCAGCAGCAGCCCGTCCAGCCGCCGCCGGTCGACCTGGAAGCCGCGCCAAGGCCCGTCCTCGTCGCTGCCGAAGGGCTCGAAACGCGGCTCGCTGCCCCAGCCGACGGTGATCCCCTCGTGCCGGGCGCCGACCACCGACTCGAAGCCCTCCGGCAGCAGGCGCGCGAGGAGGGCCTCGGCGCCCGGGTGCAGCGCCTCTCCCGGCCGGTCCCTTGGGGCGTCGGCCCGTTCGACCAGTACGGTCCGCAGCCCGCCCGCCGCGCACACGATCGCGGCGGCACAGCCGGCGGGCCCGCCGCCGGCGATGAGCACGTCCACGGCCGCGCCGTCGCAGGCCGGGTCCTTGGCCGGCGGGTCGTCCACCGTCACCTCGTCGGGATCGTCGCGTCGCGCGTCCACTGGCCTCCGCCCCTGCGCAGCAGGACGGCCGTACCGTCCGTGAAGGCCAGCACGTCCTCCTCGATCTCCACCAGGACCTTCTGGATGTCGTCGGGATCCCGCGATTCGGCTCCGGGCCGGTAGCTGCGGACCCGGTAGCGCCGGGTCCCGGTGAGCCGGCTGCCGGTGGCCTGCTGGGCCTGCGCGAGTCCGGTGTCGTCGGCGTCGACCGTGGTGAAGGACAGTACCGCCCACGCCGATTTGGCCTTCAGGATCTCGACGACGGCCCGGTCGCCGAACCGGGTCACGAACTCGGGGTCTTGGATGCCCAGGCTCCAGTACACCGCCGACATGGCCAGGACCCGGGACTTGGTCTCGGCGAGGTCCACGCGGGCGGTGAGGTGGGCGGTGAACCGGTCCTGGGTGGTGAGGTAGTCGGCCCGGTCGATGTCCTGGTAGGCGACCACCTGCCGGCTGCCCACCGTACGGACCTCCGGCCCCCGGATCCCGTCCCAGGGCAGCCGGCCGAGCCCGTCCGCGGCCTCCTCCATGCCGATCTCGGCGTCGGTCAGCGGGACGATCGTCGGCCACGGGTAGGCGAAGCCGGGGGCGTCCTTGAGCGGGGTGAAGGTGCGGGTCGCATCGGGCGACACGGAGGGCCAGTAACTGCCGAGGGCCGCACAGAGTTTGACGTCCTCCAGGAAGGGGGAGCCGAGACTGTGCGACTGCATGTACCGCTGGAGCGGCAGTCCGGGCTCGCTGTAGACGATGCCCTGGCTGACCTCCCATCCGGGGTCCGTCACCCCGGCCGCCGCGTCCGGCAGGCCGGTGTACCGGCCGCGCGCGCCGGCGGGCAGCGGGCGGGCGACGGGCTCGCCGGGCGCCGGGTGGCCGAGGACGGCGGTAAGGGTGTCGTCGTAGATGTCGAAGCCCCTGGGAAGGGTGATGTCACCGGCGAACCGGAACTCCGAGAGCGGGTGCGGCGGTACCGCCCACAGCGCGGCGCGGATCGCCTCGGGGACCTCGGTGCGCCACCACACCGCGAGGTCGTGCTGGTTGACGTGGGGGAAGAAGTCGGGGGGCGCGACGCTGCAGAAGGCGGGCTTGAACGTATCGATCTCGGACTTCAGTTGCGGGCAGTCGACGGAGACGAAGCCGTCCCCGGCGAAGTCCACCCAGTGCTGGGCCCGGTAGCCGCCCTCCCGGATGATCGTGTCCATGTCCGGGTTGAGGTTGAGGTCCTCCAGCCGGCCGTCGCTGTGCAGGCGGTGGCGGATGTTGACGTACTCGGGGGCGCGCCGGTCGTTGTCGGGGGCGGTCCCCTCCAGGTAGGTCGGCTCGGTCTCGAGGGAGCCGGGGATCAGCTGGAGGGAGGAGAAATACAGGATTCCCGGGTCCTGGACCAGGTCCGCGGACACGTTGAAGCTGAGCCACTCTCCCTCGAACCGGGCCCGGTGCGCGAGCGGCCCGGGACTCGGGGCGAGCACCCCGGAGCCGTACGCTCCCTTCTGCGGCGGCAGCAGGGCGGCAATCTTCTCGCCCCGGATCGTGAAGGGGAACTTCTCCAGGTCCTTACCGGTCCACTCGGTCGGATAGCCCTGCTCCCGGAGGTAGAGGTGCATCCGCTTGAGCTTCTCGTTGACCACGTGCGAGTCGAGGGTGAGGGACAGGTCCAGGCCCTCGATGCACTCCCGCCCGGGGAACAGTTTGTGCACCGGCACCCAGAAGGCGCGCTCGTCGTCGCCGGAGACGATGTTCCGGGGTCCGAAGGTGCGGCCGTCGGCCCCGGTCACCTGCATGGCGATGTACGGGGCGAAGCGCTGCGGCACGGTGCGGAAGGCGAACGGCCGCTTCGGGTCGAGCGGGGCGAACTGGCGGGTCCGGGCGTTGTAGTGCGGGCCGGTCGTACCCATGCGGGTGATGCCGGTCCGGGAGAAGCAGAGGTCGGCGTGGCGGCCGTGCACCGAGCCGGTGGCGTCGCGGTAGTCAAGGGCGAACACCACCACACCGAGCGGGTTCTCCCCGGCGATCTCCCGGAGCCGGGCCAGGGTGGGCGGGCGCACCCCGTAGACGTAGTTCTCGACGGCCTCGATCTCGGCGAGGCTCGGGAACGCGCCGAGGGTCCGGCCCCGGCCGTCGGTGGTCACGTGGGGCGAGGCGAACGCGTGGTAGAGCAGGCTCCGGGCCGGGATCCCCGGCTCGATGCCACGGGCGGGCAGGGCCGGGGAGAAGTCCTCGAAGCCGGGCACCGAGCGGTCCAGGTCGGGGACGGGTTTGGCGAGCTCGGAGCCCAGGTCCGGGGCTCCGATGTCGAGTACGCCCCGGGTCACGGTACGGAGCAGGGTGCGCCAGCCGCGGTCGGCGAGCCGGGCGCAGGCGTCGGCGACCGGGTCGACGAGGGGTCTGGAGGGCGGCGCCGCCACGGCCTCGTACTGGACGGTGAGCCCGGGGAAGCCGAGCAGGAGACCGCCGGCGGCGGCTCCCTTCACAAGTCCGCGCCGCGAGAGCACCACGATCGCCTCCTGAGATGTGCAGAAACCCAGATGTGCAGAAACCCCCTCACCGATCGGTGATTCTGGCGGCTCGGGCGGGGACGGCAGCCGACCGACGCGGGCTTGCCTCCGAACGGCCCAACGGCCGGGCCGGCCTTGACCGACGTGCTCAGGACGTCGGAAGAGAAGGTGTGACACAACCGGGTGCACCGGGTGCACCGGGTCCTCTGAGGTGCTCGTCGCCGGGCGGGGGCGGGGGCGCGATGGCGTGCAGGGCGGTGCGCGTGGCGCCCGTCTGGGGGTGGTCCGCTCCCAGGGTCCGGGTGCGGCGGGCGAGGACCTGCGCCAGCTCCGCCGTCGCCTCCGCCGTCCGGCCCGACGCGGCGAGGGTCTCGGCGTGGGTGTGGCGGGTGGCCAGGGTGTAGGAGTGGTCGTCGCCGAGCACCTCCCGCTGCGCGGCGAGGACCAGGGCCGTCTCCGACTCGGCCTCCTCGTGGCGGCCTTGGGCGAAGACGGCCCGGGCGAGCTCGTGGCGGGTGGCGAGGGTGTAGTAGTGGCGTTCGCCGAAGACCTTCCGCTGGTCGAGGAGGACGGCGCACAGTTCGCGTTCGGCGTCCGCGGAGCGGCCCTGGGCGAGGAAGGCCAGGGCAAGGTTGTGACGGGTGGTGGTCACCAGGGGGTGGTCCGGCCCGAGCAGGCGCCGCCGGTCCCGGAGCAGGGCCTCGAACTCCGCCGTGGCCTCTGCCATGTCGCCCTGGGCCAGCAGTACCCGGGCACGGTGGTGACGCGTGGTCAGCGTGGCGGGGTCGTCGGCGCGGGCGCCCGGGCCGGCGAGTACCGCGTCGAACTCGGCGAGCGACTCGGCGTACGCCCCCTGCGCGAAGAGCACCCGGGCCAGCCGGTGCCGGGTCCTGAGGGTGACGGGATGCCGCTCGCCGAGCAGCTCCACCCGGGCGCGGAGCACGAGTTCGAACTCCGCCCGGGCCTCGGAACGCCGGGCGAGGGAGTTCAGGACCGCGCCCAAGTCGTGCCGGGCGGCCAGGGTGGCCGGGTGCCGGTCTCCCGACGTACGGCGACGGACTTCCACCACCTCGCGCAGTCCGTCCTCGGCCTCCCGCAGCCGGCCCATCGTCCGCAGCGTCGTGGCGCGGGCGTGGGCAGCCGCCAGGACGACCGGGTGTTCGCGGTCCCAGCGTCGCTCCGCGGCGTCGCGTACGAACTCGATGTCCGCGTGGGCCTGCTGGAACAGGCCGTTGTCGCGGTGGTGCACGGCCGCCCCGAGCGCGGCCGTGAGGGCGGGCTCGACGACTGCGTCGGCGGCGTCCGTGTCGACGGCGCGCCGCGCCAGGTGGCGGGCGTGCGCCGCGAGCACGTTCCAGTCCGGCCGCCGCCGGGCCTCGTGGGGGTACGCGGGGTCAGCGGGGTCAGCGGGGTCAGTGGGGTCCGCAGGACGGTCGGCTCCGGCCGCGCGGCTCAGGAGCCGGACGGCGAGCGGGAGCAGGGAGCGGTCGGCGTTGAAAGCGCGGACCAGCGGGTGGAGGTACAGCAGGTGCGGGGCGTCGCCTTCGGGCGCGGGCAGGTCGAGGAGTCCGAAGTCGGCCGTGGCCCGCAGATGGCTCCACAGGCCCGGGCCGTCGAGGCCGGTGAAGCCAGTGAAGCCGGTGAAGCCGTCCTCGGCCGCGAGCGTCGGCGGGTGCAGGAGGAGGACGTACGGTACGGGCGCGTCCGCGAAGACGGAGAGCAGTCCGAGCAGGCCTCGGGCCCGGGGCAGGCCCCGCCGGTCCAGCAGGTCGAGGGAGAGCTCCCAGGTGCTCGCGAGCGACCCGTCGGGGTCGAGCAGTTCGGGCCTGGCGTCCAGGGTCTCCCGGTACGCCGCGAACGCGGTGGGCACCGTGGCGTCGCGGAAGGCGTCGGGAACGGCCGTCGCTTCCGCGAGGTACCGTCCCGCTGTGTACAGGGCCAGGGGTAGCCCGCCCAGCCGTCGCGCCAGTCCGGCGGCGTCCGCCGGCCCTCCCGCGCGGGGGCCCGCATGGTCCAGCAGCACCCGGGCCGCGTCTTCTTCCCCGAGGACGCCGAGGCGGTGCTGGGTCGATGCCGCGCCCCAGGAACTCCGGGCGGCGTCGCGGCTGGTGACGATGACGTGCCCGTACGGGGCGAGGTGGGGCCGGACCCATCCCGTACCGTCCGCCAGCCGGCCGTTGCCGTCCAGTACGGCGGGATCGTCGGCGTTGTCCACGACGAGCAGCCAGGGTTGTCCGAGGTGCGTCAGCCGGTCCCAGAGGCCGTCCGCCGGGTCGCCGGTGCCGTGTTCGAGGGGAGCGCCCAGGCGACGGGCGACGGCGAGCAGCCCGGCCTCCAGGGAGGCCCGGTGCCGGGCGTCGATCCACCAGCGCCGGAACGGAACCCGGTGGGCCACTTCGAGTGCGAGGGCGGTCTTCCCGGACCCGCCGGGCCCGCACAGCACGTGGACCGTCCCGTCGGACGGCCCGGACAGCAGCCGGGTGAGGCGATCGAGTTCCTCGTGCCGGCCGCGCAGGGGCCGCCCGGGGTCCCGCAGCCCGAACGGCGGCGCGGTGCTCACCACGGGGCCGGGCGGCGGGACCGGGCCGTCGGGGTTCGCGTAGTGGACGGTGACGTCGCCGCCGGCCTGGATCACCGGCATGCGGAACGTCCCGCCTCGGATGCTGTTCTCGCGCTCCGCCGATCCGTCCGACCTCATGCCGCGCCCCCGCTCCCGTACCCTACTCGTCGACCGCGACGCGGTCGCCTCCGGCGCGGCTACGGATTCTGTCGGCCCGGTGCCCGGCGTACAGGTTCGGCACCGCTGCCCAGTGCGGCGATCTCGGCAGCAGAGGCGTTGCCTCCCGTGCACACCACGGCGATGCGTTGTCCGGCAAAGCCGTCCGGATCGGCCAGTACGGCTGCCAGCGCGGCTGCGCCTGCGCCTTCTGCAAGGGTGTGCGCATGGCTGGCCAGCAGCCGCTGTGCTTCGAAGATCTGCGTGTCGGAGACCAGCCGGAAGTCGGCGAGGCCGGCACGCATGAGCTGCTGCGGCAGCGTGAACCCGCGTCCCGTGGCCAGGCCGTCGACAGCGGTCCGGTTCGGACGCCGTACGCAGGCGCCGGCCCGCCATGAATCATGTGCCGCAGGCGCGGCGGACGACTGCACCGCGACGACCCGGCATCCCGGTGCGAGCTTCGCGGCGACCAGGCCGGCCGCGGCGGCTCCGGTGCCGCTGCCGACAGGTACGACCACGGCGTCGAGGTCGGGCCGGGCCTCCAGGATCTCCAGATACGTGGTGCCGACGCCGGCCAGCAGGGCCGGGGTATCGCCAGGGCTGACCAGGTGCCGGCCATCGTCCGCCGCCAGCTGCTCGGCACGCTCCTGTGCCGCGGCCATGTCCGCGCCGTACAGAACCGCCGTGGCACCGAGCGCGCGAACGGCACGCACCTTCTCCGCGCCGGCCGCTGCCGGCATCACGACCGTGCAGGGTGCGCCGTACACGGCACATGCGTAGGCCAGCGACAGCGCATGGTTCCCCGTGGAGTAGGTGATGAGCCCGCGGGCCCGCTGCGCGGGAGCCATGGTGGCGAGCAGGGTGAGCCCGCCGCGCACCTTGAAGGCCCCGACCGGTTGCACATTCTCGTGCTTGACATAGACGGTTGCGCCGGTCACCGCATCGAGCGCCGGGTAAGACCACATCGGCGTGGCGGGCAGGTGCCCGGCCAGGAGGTCCCGTGCAGCCAGGACGTCGGCAAAGCTGAGTTCGTGTTCCCTTTCCATGTCGCCATCGTGGGCCGGACCGTCCCATAGGTCCAATGCCATTCTTCCTGTGCATTCATCAATGGGATTGATAGGTTGGAGGCCATGCTCGACGTGACCCGCCTGCGGGTGCTTGCCGCGGTTGCCAAACACGGTTCGGTTACGGCCGCGGCCCGGGCGCTCAGCTATGCCCAGCCATCGGTCAGCCACCACCTGGCCCGGCTGGAGGCCGAGACCGGCAGCAAGCTCGTACAGCGGGCGGGCCGCGGCATTCGCCTGACCGACGCGGGCCGGATGCTGGCTGAGCGCGCCGAGGAGATCCTGGGACGCCTCGACGCGGCAGAGGCCGAACTTGCCGCGCACACAGGGCTGCGCGCGGGCCGGGTCCGCCTGGCCGCGTTCCCCTCCGCCCTGGGCACGTTCGTCCCGCGGGCCGCGGCTGCGTTCACCGCCGCCCACCCTGATGTCGAGTTGCGCTTCACCGAGGCCGAACCGCCCGATGCGGCACAGCTGCTGCGATCGGGCGAGGTCGATGTGGCGCTGCTGTTCAGCTACCCGGACACCTCACCGACCGACGACGGGCTACGCCGAACGCCGCTGCTCACCGAGTCGATCTACCTCGTAACCCCGGCCGGCCTGCCCGGTGACACTCTGGCCGACCACGCCGAGCGTCGGTGGATCACGGGCTGCGAGCGATGCCGGAGGCACCTGGTGCGATCCTGCGCCACCGCCGGTTTCACGCCTGACATCGCCTTCACCACCGACGACTACGTCGCCGTGCAGGCACTTGTCGCGGCCGGGCTGGGCGTCACCACACTGCCGGCCCTGGCCCTGGCCGCCCAACACAACCCCTCGGTACGGCTGGTACGCCTACCCGATCAGGAACGGTTGATCACCGCTGCGGTGCACGGAGAAGCGCCCGACCCACCGGCGACTGCGGCGCTGCTGGACCACCTCACGCAGGCCGCAGCGACGACACTGCCTCCGCATTGACTGATCGCATGGCGCCGCCTGCCGCGTCGGCCATGAAGCTCGATGTCCGGTTTCCGGAGCCTGACGCCACGGCCAAGTCTGCACCGCAGGACGACCCGACTGTGCCCCGGGAGCGCACGGTCCTGTCGGACTAGTTGGCAGCATCGACGCAGGAGTTGCTGGACGCGCTGCCGGAGGCGGGCATGGTTCGACTACCAGCTCAGCTGGGCCCGCGCCGTCCAGGGCCTCCCGGCGGCCAGCCGCGAACGCGTGGCCGCTGTACTTGATGGCAGTGGCCCCAACTGCCTGCTGCCGCCCACCCATTGGCTAGAGCGTTCGTTTTAGAGCCGTGCTACATTGCTTCCAGCGCTCTAGATAGAACGCTCGTTTTAATCAGCCGTCGTCGTCACTCGCACCACGGAGGTCTTCCCCATGAGCAGCAGCAAGCAGTCCGTGACCGTCATCGGACTCGGCCCCATGGGGCAGGCAATGGTTCACGCCTTACTCGACAAGGACCACCAGGTCACCGTCTGGAACCGCACCGAGTCCCGCGCCGATGCTCTCGTCGCGCGCGGCGCCGTACTGGCAAAGAGTGCCGAAGACGCCCTGGCGGCCAACGATCTCGTCATCCTGAGCCTCACCGACTACGACGCGATGTACGCCGTGCTGGAACCGGCGTCCCACGCCCTGACCGGCTGCGTGCTCGTCAACCTCAGCTCCGACACCCCGGAGAAGACCCGCGCCGGGGCGCGGTGGGTGTCCGAGCATGGCGGGGTCCATCTCACCGGTGGCGTCACTGTCCCGCCTTCCGGCATCGGCCGGCCCGAGTCGTCCACCTTCTACAGCGGGCCCCGCGAGGTGTTCGAGGCGCACCGGTCCACCCTCGAAGTCCTGACCGGCACGGATTACCAGGGTGAGGATCCCGGCCTCGCCGCGCTCATGTACCAGATCGGCATGGTCATGTTCTGGACCTCCATGCTCAGTTATTGGCAGGCCATCGCCGTCGCCGACGCCAACGGCCTCACGGCGGCGGACGTCCTCCCCCACGCCACCGCGACCATGACCGGGATGCCGGGCTTCCTCTCCTTCTACGCCGAGCGCATCGACGCGGGCGAGCACAGCGGCGATGTGGACCGCCTCGCCATGGGCATGGCCAGCGTCGAACACGTTCTGCACACCACCGCCGACGCGGGCGTCGACACAGCGCTTCCGGCCGCCGTGGCCGCTCTGTTCCGGCGCGGTATGGACGCCGGACATGCCGCGGACAGCTTCTCCAGCCTGGTGGAGCTGATGAAGCGGGCCGGAGGATAGTCGCCTGCCGCGACATAGAACCCGCTGAATGTAGCCAGTGCTTGGGAAGTGGCCCTGGCGTCGAACGCGACGACGCAGTCAGGATCGTGAGCCATGCGTGCAGTTGTGTTCGACATGGATGGGACGCTCCTGGACAGCGTCCCCACGGTGTCCCGCGCGTACGCCGACGCGATTCGCTCGCTCGGCGGCCCGCCGGTCTCGCCGGATGAGGTGGTCGCCGCCTGGCATGTCGGCCACACAGGGCTGGTTCTTGCACACTTCCTCGGCCGCACCTGCGGCCCCGCCGAGGTCGAGCGCTTCCACGCTCACCTGGATCCTGCCATCGCCGAGCTGCGGCCGTTCCCTGGCATACCGGCCCTGCTCGACGAAGTAGCCGATGCGGGCCTGCGACTGGGCGTATTCACGGCGGCCACCCGGCGAGTGGCCTTGAGCATGCTTGCTGCCGCCGGAATCGACGCTCGATTTGGCGTGGTCGTCGCAGGCGACGAGGTTGACAGGCCCAAGCCGGCGCCGGACGGGTTGTTGCTGGCACTGCGGCAGCTCGGGGTTCCGGCCGAGGCAACCGCCTATGTGGGTGACGCTGAAGTGGACCTGGGCTGTGCCGACGCCGCGGGATCGCTGGGAGTGCACGCGAGGTGGGGTGCACGCGCCGGTATCCGTGCCGGGGCTCACCCGGTCGCGGCGCGTCCGTACGACGTGCTCAGCCTGCTGGTGGCGCCTCGCAGGCGCACGGGCAACGGCACGGCCCGCCGGGGCGACTCCGAAACAGTGTCCGGCAAATCGGCAGATCGGCAGATCAGTTGAGGCTCGCGGGTGAGGATGGGCAGTCGTGATCACCATTGGTTCGTTGCGCGCGGAGGATCGCGCCGCCTGGGAAGCGCTGGCGCGCGGTTACAAGGCGTTCTACCGCACCGCGGTGCCGGCCTCTTCGTCGACGAGGCGGCACGCGGCCGAGGCGTGGCGCGGATGCTGATCGAGAAGGTGGCCGATACACCGCTGCAGCCCGCACGGCGAGTTGTTCGCCGAACCCGACGGTCCGTGGGAGGCGGCCCGACAGGTCTCCGACCGCTCCGCGCAGCGCCCCACCCGCCGCCGGACCAGCACCGAACTAGCCCTCGTCCGCGACAGATCCAGCTGATCACACCAGCCGAACCGTCAGGCCAACACGACTCGGAGCGGCGCCGCCAGGGGCGGGCCAGCCTCAAATGTTGCTCAAGTCGGTGGTGGGGTACTCGGTGTGCTGGTCGTATCGCCGGTATCCGGGTACGAACATTTGTCGTGGAGGGGAGTCGGTGGTGGCAGACCGCCGCACTGGGCCGGGGGGCACAGCGCGCATCCGGGTGGCGACGGCCGCCGCGTACGTCGTCGCGGGTGCGGTCCATCTCCTGACGGCGGGGCTGCTCCTCGGTGGGGTGCTGTTGATCGTGCTCGGGTTCGAGACCGTCGTCCAGCCCATGCTCGGTCTGGCGCTGGTCATCATGGCCCTGGTGTTGCGCCCGCGCCTGGGGCGGCTGGATCCCGACCTGCCGACGCTGACCCGAGCCGATGCGCCGACCCTGTTCGAACTGCTGGACCGCATCGCGGACGCGGTCGGGGTGCGCCGCCTCGACGCGGTCCAGCTCACCACGGAGTTCGCCGCGACCGTTTTCCCGTACGGGTTCTTCCGCAAACGTCGCCTCGTCCTCGGTGTTCCGCTCTGGGCCGCCCACTCCCCGCAGCAACGCGTCGCCGTTCTGGCCCGCGCCATGGCCGACCTCGATCCCGGCCACGTCCGGCGGGGCGTCTTCGTCGGCATGGCGCTCCGGTCGCTGACCACCGGGGCGAACCTGATGCGATCGGACGGCCGGGCGGTCGTCTTCGGGATCGGATTGGCCGAGGCCCGGCACGCGGCCGACGTGATGGAGGGAGCCCTCCGCTTCAACGCCCGTACTCGGGCCAGCGAATGGGCGCTATGGCTCCCGAGGGTGGCCGTCACCGCGACGGCCCGCCTGCTGCTGTGGCTCACCCGGCCGGCCGCACATCGCGCGCTGCTCGCGGCGGACGACACCGCGGCCCGCACGGCTTCCACGGAAGCCGTCATCGCCGTACTGCGCGACCGGTGCCTCGCCCGCGCGGTCATCGTCGAAACGCACCGCCTGGCCATTGAGGCGAGGACCGTCGTACGCGACCGCTCCGCCAAGGCCCCGCCGGAGGTGGATCTCTGGGACCGGGTCGCCCGTCACGCGGCAGGTCTGCGCGAACAGCGGGGCGGTGACCCGTCCGCCGAGCCCGGCGCGCCCGGTACTCCCTTCGAGGTTGCCGGACGGCCTTCGGACGCCCTGCGCATCCAGCGCCTGGCCAACGCTCCGGACCACCCTGCGGCGATCACGGTCGACGAGCCCGGCCGGACGCGTATCGAGGACGAACTCCGGCCGGCCGCCGATGCGGTGGCGCGCCAGGTGATGCGTGACGGCGTCCCCCTGGCGTACGAGCCCGCCGCGCACTAGAACCGTCGTGTCTCGTTGGGGCTTTGCCTGTGGCGGGTCAGCGGGGTGGGAGGTGGAGTGCGGGTGCGTTGTCGGGTAGTGGCGGGGCTACGACGAAGGAGCCAAATGGGCCGGAGATGGGGACGTACCGCTTCTCGTCTCCTGTGGTGAACTCGAGTTCCAGGGTCCACCGCTCGGCGCCGCCGGGCCCCTTGGCCGTCAAGGCGATGTGGAATTCGAGCGTGTCTCCCTTGCCCAGATCGAGATCGACGAGGCTCTTGCCCGGGAGGCCCCCTTCAGCGCGGGCGCCGGATCCGGCGGAGCCGACTTCCATCTCGAGGGAGTAGACCTCGCCTTCGCCGTATTCCAGGTGGTGCGCGGTGCATTCCGCCTCGACCATCGTGCGCAGTGGTTTCGTGGTGTGCTCGTACGGGCGGGCGCGGATCCCGGTGATGGAGACGGACTGGGGTCGCTCGGAGACGAGGTGGAAGCGGATGTCGAGCCCGGCCGGAACGGCACCTCGAGCGGTGAGCCACTTCCGTACGGTCGGGTTGCAAGGGTTCTGAGAGGGTGGCGTGCCGAGTTCCTTCAGGGACGCGGGAACCGCCCACTGCCAGGCGCTGCCGACGGCCACATTGGTCAGGTGTACGGCGGGATCCGGCTGGCTCCGTGGCCATCTGCCGGCCGGCCAAGTGCCGAGTGTCCAGCCCAGCACCGCGCCGAGGACCATCAGGAACGCGATGAAGGCCGCAGCGCCTACGCGCCCGTTCCCCCTACGAGGTCCGGGCATCGCTGACCTTCCTCTGTCCGTCCTCCCAGGTGAAGATGGTCAGCCCCTGCGCCGAGGTTGTCTCGAAGGGTTTCCCGCCGTCGTCGATGAGCGTCTTGCCCGAGGTGCTGCCGTCGGTCCAGGACAGCTCGACCTGCCACTTGCACCTGCAGGTGCCCGGGTCCACTTCGATGTAGATCGTCGCCGGGTCGGAGGCCGTTGCCTTGTAGGGGAACTTCAGCTCGTCGGTCCGGAACTCCTTCATGTAGTCGCCGACCGCGATCCAGTAGGAGGCGGCGTATCGAAGTTGACCCGGCCGATGTGGTACGTGGGGCTGTCGCCACAGCCTGCCGCCATGCTGACGCGAGTCCCCTTGAGCGGGGGCTTGCGCTCCACGACGTGGAAGGTGATGTTGTTGAGGATGATGGCGCGGTCGTCCCTCGCCCGGGCCGAGATGTAGAGCGTCACCGGTCCGACGGCTGCGGCGCCGAAGGCGGGCGGATCCTCGTCCCAGGTCTTGCCGTGCTCACGGGGCCCGGTTCCCGGTGGTGTGTTCATCAGGGGAGCCGTGGGCGGTTGGGGATAGACCCACCCGGGCGCGTTGCAGCCGTTTCCGTCACCCTGCTCGACGGTCGCCGCCAGGATGGGGCCGCGTTCGTCCCGGATCACGACCGAGCGGTTGTCGCCGTCGAGGAGTTCACGCACTGACGTACTTGCGGAGTCAAGCGCACCGGAGAGATGGTTCACCAGCACGGTGGTCAGGGCCATCCCGACGATTCCCCCGATCCAGACCTTCACGCGCTTCCAGGGCGGTGGCTGCGGCGCGGGCTTCTCGGCAGGGGAGGGTGTCGGTTCGGGCATGAGACTGCCTCCACTGTCCAGTCTTCGCCCCTCGGCGGATTCCGCAACCGGCCGTCCAGCTCGTACCCGCGCCCGGCCGGCCGCCTGGGTCACATGGACGTTGGCGGCGTCCAGCCCGGATCGCGCCCGCTCAGCCCCACTGCCCGGTCCAGCAGCGGGGCGTCGTCCGGTACGGGTACGACGGGTCCGAAGATCTCCCCTCGGTCCTCGTCCTCGACGGACGCCAGCAGGAACGCATGCGAGGCGCGCAGCGCGGCCTGATCGGGTGCGTACTCCTGGCCGGTGGCCCGGGCCAGGTCCCAGCCGTGGATGACGAGCTCGTCGACAGCCACCATGCCCGCGATGTCGCCGGGCAGGTCCACGCCGCCCGCGCGGGTCATGCCGGTCCAGGCGGCCGGATCCCGCCAAGCTTCGGCCAGTTCGCCGAGGACCCGAGGGAGTTCCTCGCGCCAGCCGGCGGGCAGGGAAGGCGCGGCGGCGGTGTCGGGGGCCGTGTCGGGGGCCGTGTCCGTCGTGGGGCCCAGGTCCTTGCGGGCTGCATCACGGAAAGCGACGGCGAGGCCTGTGAGGTGGCTCAGCAGGTCGCTGACCGTGTACTCGGGGCAGGGCGTCCGGTCGGCGAGGCGGGCGTCCGGGACGCCGGCCGCGAGGCGGGCCACGAGACGGGCTTGTGGTCCGAGGTCGAGAGTCGTCGCATCGGCCGTATCGGTCGTATCGGTCATCTGCCGCTCCCTCCGGAACGATGGCTCTGAACGGTAGACCGGCGGCGGAGCCCGCACTCGTCGACACGCGGGCCGGAGACAAGCTCGCCGGCGCGCTGCGACGGGGTGAGCCGGGCGCGGCCACGCGCGTGCCGCCCTGGAGCATGCCCGTCGCCTGCGCGAACGTGGTGGCATGGTGATGTGGATCCGTACGTATGACGAGGCCCTGGACCTGTGGCAGTACTTCGAGGGTGATGAGGAAGGGTGGGTTCTCCGGCAGGTGGACTTGCGCGGCGATGACGGCTCCCCGGTGACCGCCGCCTCCCTGGAGGAGGTTCTCCGGTATCAGGAGCGTGCGGACATCGCCACCATGAGCCGTTACGAGGAGCAGTACGGCTTCGTCGCCGAGGGCCGGCTCACGGGATGGGAGGACGCGCCACGCGCGGGCGCGATTTCGGCCGAGGAGTTCGAGCGGGTATGGCTGGACGCCCGGCTGGCCCTGGGGGCCAACGCGCCGGCGCCGGGCACGGACCGGTGACGGACCGGTGACGGCGCAGCGAACAAATAATCGGTTGCCCGTCGGCGATGGCGGTGGATGCAATGTCCGGCATGGTCACCCGGATGCAGCGCATGGCTACGCCACCATCACCACCCGGAGCGGAGCAGGCTGACGGATCGTCCGTCCGGATCGGCGCTCTCGTTCCGCTGACTCGGCCTGGCTGGGTCGAGGCAGGCCGGCACTTGCTCGCTGGCCTCGAGCTGGCCGTTCGCGAAGTCAATGACGCCGGCGGCATCGCCGGAAGGCCACTCGAGCTGGTGGTCCGAGACACCGCGGCTGATCCGCAGAAGGCCGCGGCGGCCGTGGACGAACTGGCTCGCCTGGGCGTGGCTGCCTTGGCGGGCGAGTATCACAGCGTCGTCGCGCGCGCCGCTGCCGCCAGGGCCGACGCCCTCGGCCTGCCGTTCCTCTGTTCGTCGGCGGTTCTCGACGGGCTCACCGAACAGCCGACGGAATGGGTCGCGCGCCTCGCCCCGGCGCAGTCCCGCGGCTGGCAGATCTACGCAGACTTCGTCCTCGCCGCGGGCCACACCCGAATCGCCGTAGCGGCCGAGCCGAGCGTCTACTGGGCATCCGGGACCCGCATTCTGCGGGACTACTTCGCTCCACGCGGCGGCACCGTCATCGAACTCGACATGGCCGCGCTCTCCCCCACCGCCGTGTGCGAGGAACTCGTCGGCCATCGCGCGACCGCGCTCCTTCTGCTGGTCGGAAACCCGGAGCCGGCCGTGTCGATCGTCAAGTCCGTCCGCCGCGACCAGCGCCTCGCCGAGGTCCTGATCGGTGCTCCGGCCGGGCAACCGGAGTTCACCGAATGGGCGAGGCTGCTGGGCGACGACGGCGCCGCGATCCCGTTCTTGCGCTACCTGCCCGAGCGCCTCAGCCCACTCGGCGCACGAGTCGCGATGGCCCTCCGCGAGCAGCTGGCCGAAGCGCCCTCCTTCGTCGCCTTCGAGGGCTACGACACGGTCGCCGTCCTCGCCGATGTGCTGCGTTCTCACGGCGCGGACCGGGCGCGCATTGCCGAATCCTGGCCGGGCGTTGCAGTCGAAGGCACCCGCGGGCGGATCCGGTTCTCCCGCACGCCGGGCATCAGCGTGTGGCAGTGGGCCTGGGCGCCGATCCACGTTGCGGATCGAGATCCGACGGACCCCGATCGCTTTCGGATCCTTCACTCCGGCTGAGCGGGCAGGCAGCGGGCAGGCACGGCGGTCCGGGTGGACGTTCAGCGTCGGCGGGCGCCCCGGGCCGCGTGCTCGCGCCAGCGGCAGTACGCGGCGGCCGGGTCGCTCCAGTACCGCCACGGGAGGGCGTCCACGTAGCCGTCGACCAGTCGGAACTGGGCCAGCGCCGCCTCGTGCCGGTTCTGCCGGGCCAGGAAGTAGGCAAGCAGGTGCCGCACATCGGCCGCGCCGGGGTGCTCCGAGGGGGCCGCGGCCACGTCCGCGAGAGCGGCATCGACCGCGGCGATGAGGTGCGGCGCCTGGAAGTCGGCCGCCTTCGCGTCCGTGTCGTGGTGCTCGTACCAGGCGATGAGCGGAAGAGCGGTGAGCAGGCTGCCGAGCGGGGCCGCGGCGGCGGCTTCGCGGGCGAAGGACATGGCCAGCTCCTCCGAGCCACGCCACTTCGCGCACCAGTACTGAAGGGCCGCGGTGTGCGCGCCGTAGTGGTACGGGTCGCGGGCAGTGATCTCCTTCCAGATCCCACGCATGTCGTCGTGGGAGTAGCCGAGGCCCAACCCCGCCCAGATCTCGTTGATGTAGGGCGCGGGGTCGGCCGGGTTCAGCTCCGCGGCGCGTGCGTTCTCCTGCGGCACCCGGACCAGTGTGGCGTGGAACCCCTCGAACTGCTCCCGGCTGGTGTCCTTCGCCCAACCGCCGCCCCGCAGGTGCCAGGCCAGGTTGACCATCGCCTTCGACCGCACCAGTGCGACGTCCGGGTCGTCCGGGCCGGCCGCCGCCTCCCAGGTGTGCAGCCAGCTGCCGGGGCGCGCGGCCTGGTGGGTGCCGAAGGCACCGGCGTAGTACGAGCGGCGTGCCCAGTCGCCGCGCTCCCGGGTCGCGGCCAGCAGTTGTGCGGCCGGCTCCCACCGGCCGCGGGCAGCCGCGGCCTCGGCCCGCTCCAGCTCGGGATCGGGGGCCGATCGCCCGGTGTTCTGCCTGGCCTGGGGCAGGAAGCCCAGTTTTTCCGCCGTACGGGACGAACTCCTGGGGGAGGAATCACCGGTGAAGCGGCGGTAGTAGGCGGTCGCCACTGCGATCACGATCCCGATCACGACGGCGCGTGCGATCTCCACGGTCACCCAACACTTCCTGCCGGCGTCAGGCCGGCCAGTCGAACTCAACGTCGACAAGACCTCCCGGCCCGGCGCGGGGTTGTACGGGAAACCGCACGGGTTTTCGGGGGCCGGAACCTCATGTGCGGGAGGCCTCCGGGCCGCCGTCGCCGAGCGGCCGGAGGCTTCCCGGGGACATCGCGCCCGGTGCGGCGTACGCTCGTCGGCAGGGGGCTCACCGGGGACGAGACCGCGGGAGGGTCCATGACCGCGCTCGGCGACCTGATCGAGATCGACGACGGGACCGTGCTGGTCCTCGGGCAGGAACTGGATGTCTTGCACGATCAGCCGGACGTCGCCAACGCCCTTGTGCACCGGGTCGGCGACACCCTGGTGCTGGTCGACACCGGGGTCACGGCGGCCTTCCGCGCGGCGCTGCGGGAGGCGACCGAGCGGGTCCGGCCCTGGTCCCGGGCGCTGGTGCTGACCACGCACGGCCATCCGGACCACGTCGCCAACAACGACCTGGCCGACGAGCTGGGTGTGCCGGTCGAGCACTACGTCCCCGCCCTTGACCTCGACCAGATGCGGGACCCGGTGTCGTACTGGGTGCGGTCCTTCGACCGCATCGCCGGGTTCGCGCCGCTGCCCGCGGCGCCCGCACTGGCCGGCACGGTGGTGTCGCTCTTCCGGCCGATGCGGCCCTTCGGTGCGACGACCCGGACCTATGAGGAGCGACCGCTGGAGCGGATTCGGATCGGCTCGCTTCGATTCACCGGCTGGACCTTCGCCGACGGTGCGGTCCGGGTGCTACGCAGTCAGGGCCACTGCGCCGGGCATGTGATCGTGCACCTGAGGGACTGCGGCGTCCTTCACCTGTCCGACGAGGGCAACGGGCCGTGCGGTGCGATGGCCGACGCCGACCAGCTCAAGATCCAGACGGTGCTCGGCGCCGTCGCCGTCCTCTTCGAAGAGGGAGAAGCCGCACTCCTCACCGACGGGCACACCTTCGCCGTGCGCCGTGGCGCGGAGGTGGTGTCCTATCTGGACGGGCTGCTGGAGCAGGCCACCGCCCTGCAGGCGGCGGCGCTCGGGCTGGCCGGGGAGGGCAGACAGGTCCGGCCGAGCGCGTTCACCACCCGCTTCGCGGAAACCATCACTGAGCTGGGGGTCGGCGGGGCCAACCCGAATGCGATGTTCACCGCCATGATGGTGGTCAACCAGCTCGGCGAGCTGGGGCTACGGCCGGAGTCCGACGGTGTCGACGCGCCCTGGTCCCGGCCTGCGCTCCAGAACCCCGCGCCGGCTCCCCCGGCGGCATAGCTCCCCGAGCACAGGGTGTCTCCCCCCATGAGGGGGAAACACCTTCCACGCTCGGGGGATCCCCGGTCCCACCGCGTGCGGTTGTCTGGAGGCATGAAGAACGCGACAACACGCCTGCTCGCCCTGTTCCTGATGACCGTGCTGACGGCCACCGGGCTGTCCGTGCCGGCTCTGGCTCAGCCGTCGGACGGCGACATCCGGGCCCGGATCGAGGCCGTCCCCGGAATGCGCGTGCTCGGCGAACGGCCCGCCGCCGCAGGCCAGATCATCCTCGACCTCGCCTACCGGCAGCCCACCGACCATCGGCATGCCGACCAGGGTTCCTTCGACCAGAGGCTGACTCTGGTGCACAAGTCGGCCCAGCGCCCGATGGTGCTCTACTCCAGTGGCTACGACCTCGGATCGTCGCCGAACCGCCTGACCGAGCCGACCGAGTTGCTGGATGCCAACCAGATCACCACCGAGCAGCGGTTCTTCGGGACGTCCCGGCCTGAAGACTCGGACTGGTCCAAGCTCACCATCTGGCAGGCGGCCAGTGACCATCACCGTCTCGTCACCGCTCTCAAGACGATCTATCAGGGCGCGTGGATCTCCACCGGTGGTAGCAAAGGCGGGATGACGGCCGTCTATCACCGCCGTTTCTATCCACAAGACGTGGCCGGTACGGTCGCCTATTCCGCCCCCAACAACACAGACGACCGGGACGACACCGCGTATGATGCCCGCCTCGAACAGGTCGGCAGCAGCGAGTGCCGCGCTGCGATCAAGTCCGCTCAGCGTGAGGCGCTGATACGGCGCGAGGCAATGACACAGCGGTACGCCCGGTGGGCCGAGGGCGAGAAGAAGACCTTCCGGACCGTCGGCAGCGCGGACCGTGCGTTCGAACTCGCTGTGCTGCGCCTCCCGATGATGTTCTGGATGCATCAGCCCACGGGCGGCTGCGCATCCATACCCGCCGCCACAGCCACGGACGATGTCCTCTACGCATGGGTCGCCAAGGTCACCCAGCTGCCCGTCTACACCGACCAGACCCTCGAAGCCTTCACGCCGTACTTCTACCAACTGGGCACCCAGCTCGGGTACCCGCAGTTCGCCACTCCCCATCTGGAAGGTCTGCTGCGCCACCCGGGCGTACAAGAGATCCGCACCTATGTGCCGCGGGACATCCCCCTGCATTTCCAGCGCTCTGCCATGGCGGACATCGACCGCTGGGTACGCCGCCACGGCAGCTCACTCATGTTCGTCAACGGCGAGAACGACATCGCGGTCGCAGAACACTTCCGCCCGGGCAACGGCACCTGCGACTCCTACTTCTTCAACGTGCCCGAGGCCAACCACCACATATCCATCACCGGCCTGCGTCCGAACGACGCCGACCGGGCGACCGCCGCCCTGCGCCGCTGGGCCGGCCGGTCATGAGGAGTACTGAAGGCGCGGCGGGGGTTCGCTGCTCTCGTCCCAGGCGATGCGCTCCGCATGGCGGAGCCAGTTCAGGTACCACTGCGCGAACGACACGGGTCCCTCGATTCCGACCAGGCGCACGGGAGCCACGCCCTCGCCGACGGCCCGTACGTCCTCCCAGACGGTGCCGCGCCCGGGGCCGGTGACCACCAGGAGCGTGTAGTACGCGCACCCCTGGTGGTCGAGGAGAATCGTGCCCTCGCACAGGGCGTCGGCCAGCTCGTCACGCCGGGCGTCCCAGGCGGCGTAGGCGGCGGCGAAGGCCTCGTCGTCGGCATGGTCTTCCGGCCGGGGTTCCTCGGCGTCATGCGCGTGGAACTCATCCGTGCCCTCGGGCCGGAAGGGCACCGTGCAGTGACCGTCGGCCGGCGGGGTGTCGGGCCCCGGCGGCACCATCGGGAACAGCTTGTAGTGGGGACCGGCGCCGCCCGCCCCCACCTGCAGGAGGAACGTCCGGTACTCCTCGGGGAGTTCGGCGCCCAGCCACCGCTCCACGGCGCGCAGCTCTTCCTCGGTGAGGACGGGCAGCAGCTCGAAGCGGTGGCCGCCCTCGGCGCCGAACACCGACTGCCACCGCGGTGCCTCCCGCAGCGCGAGCACCCGCTCCCGCACCCCGTCCCAGGTCCCACTCATCGCTCCCCCTCCGGCTTTCCGGTCCGGCAGACCACCGTACGCGGCGGGCGCGCACCTCGGTCAACAGCCCCCACCTGGAGACCTGGTACGTTCACCTGCTTGTCAGACTGTTGGAACGGACAGGAGGCGCAGTTGAGCATCAGCGTCGAAGGACAGATCGACCTCACGGGTCCGGTGGGCAAACTGCTCCACCGACGGCCGCTGAAGAACACCACGGTGATGCAGTCCTTCGGCATCGACCCCGTCACCGGCGAGATCTTCGTCCTCCAGGTCGTCCAGGGCAGCCTCACGCTCCCGGGCGAGTCCGGCCCCAGGACCGGCGGGCAGCGGGCGTACGCCGGCGACCTGGCCGTGACCCGGCTCGACCAGGCGGGCACCATCACGGGGTACATGTACCTGCGGGGCTTCGGCCACGGCGTGTCCATGGGCGTCGAACACCACAACGGCGTCTCGCGGTTGTGGACGGAGACGGCGTCCATCCCCATGGGCACCGACGTGCCGGAAGAGGAGAAGGAGGGCTACGGCACGGCCGTCACCCACTTCGAGTTCCGCAGCGGCACCGTCCTCGACCACGGCTCCTCGCAGCACTCCGAGCCGTACCGGCCGGTGGCCGGTGCCACCAACGTGACCTGCACCATCGACCCGACGACGAACCGGCTGATCGTCCGCTTCAAGAGCGGCAGCATGATGTTCGAGTCGTACGACCTGGACAAGGCCAGGGCCGGTGACTGGACGCCGCTGACCCGGATCGCCCAGCCGGACCCGAAGGGGGTCTTCCAGGGGTACGCCTCCCTCGGCGGCGTCCTGTACATGCTGGCCGGCAAGGCCTACTCGGACACGGTGAAGCCGCCCGGCAACACGTACCTGACCGCCGTGGAGTGGGCCACCGGCGCCGTCCTGGACCAGCAGTTCGTCACCGCCGCTCCGGGCCTGGAGCTGCGCGAACCCGAGGGGATGGCCGTATCGGTGCGAGGCGGGGTACCGCATGTGCACTTCGGCTTCGCCGGCGAGGATCCCGGCCCGCGGAGCTGCACCATCCTGTCGCTGTCCGGGGCGCCGGAGGTCGACGGGGTGAAGGTGCTGGCCGACTGGCAGCCGATCCCGCTGGCGAGCGGCGTGACCGCCGACGTCCGGGCCCCGCAGGGGCGGCTCATCAGCATCGCGGGGACGACGGTGCTCCAGCTCAGTGGCGGGGTGAAGGGGTCCTTCGAGGCGGACACCCGGATCGGTACGCTGCCCGACGCCCTGGCGCCGAGCATGGCGGCCCAGGGCAGTGTGCCGCGCAACAACAGCGGCGGGGTGTGCACCGCACGGGCGGAGGCGGACTCCGCCCGGGAGCTCTGGCTCTACGGCGGACGCTCCACGAACCCCGTCACCTGGGCCCAGTTGGACAACTTCAGCGTGATCTGGCGCTGACCTCCCGACCGCCGTTCCGCTCTCGCCCCCACCTTCCGCCAAGGCCAAAGCCAAGGAGACCGATCACCCATGTCGCACAACCGCCGCCGCATCCTCGGTGCCGCGCTCGCCCTGCCCGCCGCACTGACCGCCACGAACCTGCTGGTCGCCGCCCCCGCCGTCGCGGCGGGCGGCGTCGAGGCGCAGCCGTGGACCGATCTCCTCCTCGAACCCGGTGTCACCGCCCAGCCGGGCGCGACTCCACAGGTCCGGCTGATCACCATCGCCGGTACGGTCTTCCTCCAGGCGCGCGGCTCGGTGACCTGCAACCTTGCCGCCGATACGAAGGTCGCCACCCTGCCGGCCGGGCTTCGCCCCACCGCCCTGGTCCGCGCCACCGCCCCGCGCAACAACAGCCAGGGCATCAATGCGTGCCGTTTCGAGGCCAACACCGCCGGTTCGCTGACCATTTACGGCGGCAACAGCGGGAACCCGATCACCTGGGTCCAGTTCGATTCCGTCCAGACGATCTGGCGCTGAGAGCGGCGACCACCCTCAGGCTGGCTGATCCCAGGCCGCTGCAGCGGCGTCCAGACGGCCGATTTGGGTGGCCGTCAGGGTCAGGCCGGCCGCGGCGGCCGAGTCGCGGGCCGTGCGGGGGCGGGTGGCGCCGGGGATCGGGATCACCACCGGGGCGCGGGAGAGGAGCCAGGCGAGGCAGACCCGTTGGGGGCTCACCTCGTGCTCGGCGGCAACCCGGTGGAAGGCCGTGCCGGCCGAGGTCGGTCCCGACGGGCCGTCCAGCGAGCTGCGCGAAATCCCGCCGAGCGGGCTCCACGGAAGGAAGGCCAAGCCCAGTTCGGCGCAGCGGCGCAGCTGGGGCTCGCTGTCGCGGACGGCCGGAGAGTACTGGTTCTGGACCGAGACCAGCAGGTCGCCCAGGATCTCCCGGGCCTGGTCGAGCTGTTCGACGGTGACGTTGGAGATGCCCGCGGCGCGGATCTTCCCCTCCTCGGCCAGTTCGCGCAGGATGCCCACCGATTCCGCCCAGGGCACCTTCGGGTCGGGCTTGTGCAGCTGGTACAGGCCGATCGCCTCGGTTCCGAGCCTGCGCAGCGAGGCCTCGCAGGTGAGTCTGAGGCGCTCGGGACGGGCGTCCACGGTCCACGAGCCGTCGCCGGGCCGGCCTCGGCCGCCTTTGGTGGCCACCAGTACGGAGTCGCGGTCCGGGCCGCGTGCGGCCAGCGCGCGGGCGACGAGCAGCTCGTTGTGGCCGGTCTCGTCGGCGTGCCAGTGGTACGAGTCGGCCGTGTCGAGGAGAGTGACGCCCGCGTCCAGGGCGGCGTGCAGGGTGGCGAGGGCGCGTTCGCGGTCGGGCCTGCCCTCCACGGACAGGGGCATGGTGCCCAGCCCGACCGCCGACACCCGGACCTCTCCGATGAAGCGTTCGGCGCTCAACGGGCACCCCCGTCCCGGTGCCCGGCCAGGTGACCGGCGAGGACCTCGTCGATCGCCTCCGGCAGCCAGTCCGCCACTTTGCGGAAGGCGAAGCCGAGGCGGGTCGCCCGCCCGTTGTCCATCGGGTAGGGGCGGTCGTAGGAGAACGGCGATGCGGCGAGTCCGCGCTCCACCAGCTCGTAGCGGGGCCGCCGCCCGGTGCGGTCGCCGACCAGTTCGCCGAGGTCGGTGACGGTCAACGTGCCGTGGGAGCAGGCGTTGACCGGTCCGGTGAAGGATGCCCGGGCCGTCCAGTGCAGGAATTCGGCGATCTCCCGGTGGTGGACGAAGGTGGTCGGGTACGCCTCGCGGTGGGCCAGGACCGGCTGCCCGGCGGAGATCCGGTCGACGTAGTGCGCCAGCCGTCCGGTGAACTCGGCCCGGCCGCCGCCCAGCACGTGGGCGGTGCGTACGACGGTGCTCGGGAAGACCGGGTCGGTCAGGAGCACGCTCTCGGCCTGCCGCTTGCCCTCCGCGTACGCCGTGGCCTCGTCGGTGCCGACCGGGACGCCGGGCGCCGGCCGACCGACCGGGTCGAGGAGTTCTTCGGTGACCGGGGCCCCGGTGGCGGCGGCGGTGGCGGTGGCGGTGGCCTGGAAGGCCGCCGGGATGGTCGCCGGGTCGTACACCTCCATCGTCGAGGTCATCACATAGCGTCCGGTCCGCCCGCCAAAGACCTCGCGGGCGACGGCGGCCTGCCCGGGGGTGTAGCAGATCTGGTCGATGACCACGTCGAAGGTACGGGAGCCCAGCGCAGCGCGCAGCTGCCGCTCGTCGTCCCGATCGGCCACCAGGTGGGTCACCCCCTCCGGCGCGGGCGCCGAGCCACGGTTGACCACCGTCACCGCCGCGCCCGCTTCGCGGAGCAGTTCCACCACATGCCTGCCGAAGTACCGGCTTCCGCCGATCACACATACGTCTCGCATGCCTCGACTCTGCCGCGATACGGTCACCGGCAGAACTGGTCACTCACTGAACGGGTATGAAGGAAAACTGATGATCGATGTGCAGCGGCTGCGTGTCCTGCGGGCCGTCGCCGAACACGGCAGCTTCAACCGGGCCGCTGCCGCACTCCTGCTCACCCCCTCGGCCGTCTCCCAGCACATCGCCGTGCTGGAGCGCTCCCTGGGCCGGCCGGTGGCGATCCGCAGCACCCGCGGGGTGACCCTGACCGAACCGGGCCGGCTGCTGGTGGAGGCCGCCGAGACCATTTCGGCCGAGATCGACCACGTACGCCGGCAGATCGACCGGTTGGACGCCGGGCGGCCCCGGCTGACCGTCGCCACCTTCACCAGCGGTGGCCGCTTCCTGCTCCCCGGAGCCCTGGACCGTTTCGTGGCCGCGCACCCCGAGGTGGAGCTGACCGTACGGGAGAGCGAACCGGAGACGGCCCTGCCGATGCTCCGGCGCGGCGAGGCGGATGTTGCGCTCACCTACCGGTTCGACGGCCCCCTGCCGGTCCGGCCGGGCGAGCGGCCGGGCATCGACTGGACCCCCCTGATGGACGATCCGCTGTCGGTCGTGCTGCCCCGCGGCCACCGTCTGGCCGGGCGCACTGGTGTGGACCTCGGGGAGCTGGCTGCGGAGCGGTGGGTGCTGGGCTGTATGAAGACCGAGGCGTATCTGCGCCGCCATGCGGAGCGGGCCGGTTTCGACCTCGATGTCGCGGCCTCCACCACGGACTACTTCTTCGCCCAGAGTCTGGTGGCGGCCGGGGTGGGGGTGTCCCTGGTACCGAAGGTCTCGCTGGACCCGGCCCCCGGGGTGGCCGTGGTCGACGTCGAGCCTCCGCGCCCGGTGCGGCACATCGGGGTGGCCACGCCACGCCGCCGCCGGCCCCACCCCCAGGCCGCCGCTTTCGTGGCGGCACTGACGGCGGCGGCCGAGGCCCACCGGCCTCCACTTTCGCGCATATGAGCGAACCGGCGTGCACGTCCGGGCCGGATGTGCCAGCTTGGGGCGAGTAGGGACCTTTTCCCGGAAAGGGCGAAATGAACGAGCACGGGCTTCAGCGGCCCGAGGCCGATGATCTGCTGGCCGGGCTGAGCGTGGACGACCGCCGGCCGGAGCAGCCGGTGCTGCTGGACTCGTCCGGCGCCCCGATTCGGACATGGCGGGAGAACTATCCGTACGAGCGCAAGATCCGGCGGGGCGAGTACGAGCGGACCAAGCGGATCCTGCAGATCGAACTGCTGAAGCTGCAGCGCTGGGTGAAGGAGTCGGGGGCCCGGCTGGTGGTGATCTGCGAGGGGAGGGACGCGGCCGGCAAGGGCGGCACGATCCAGCGGTTCACCGAGCGGCTCAACCCGCGTGGCGCCCGGATCGTCGCCCTGGACAAGCCCACCGAGCGGGAGACCGGACAGTGGTACTTCCAGCGCTATGTCGCCCACCTGCCGACCGCCGGTGAGATCGTCTTCTTCGACCGGTCCTGGTACAACCGGGCCGGGGTCGAGAGGGTCATGGGTTTCTGCTCCCAGCAGGACTATGAGCTGTTCCTGCGGCAGTGTCCCGCCTTCGAGGCCATGCTGGTGGCCGACGGGATCCTGCTGGTGAAGTTCTGGTTCTCCGTATCGCGCGCCGAGCAGCGCACTCGCTTCGCGATCCGCCAGGTCGATCCGGTGCGGCAGTGGAAACTGTCGCCCACGGACGTGGCCTCGCTGGACCTGTGGGACGCGTACACCACAGCCAAGATCGACATGTTCCGGGCCACCGACACCGAGCACGCGCCGTGGACGGTGGTCAAGAGCAACGACAAGCGGCGGGGCCGGCTGGAGGCGATCCGAAGCCTGCTGTCCCGCATCGACTACGACCGGAAGAACGCCACAGCAGTCGGCCGGCCCGACCCCCTGATCGTCGGCGCCGCCGACACCCTCCTGGAGACCGGTGAAGAACCGGCCGACCTCTCCCCCACTCCCCTGGTCGGCCCCGACCACGGCGCCAAGCACGGCCCCGGCCTGCACCCCCGCCCCGGCAAGCCGCCGACGGCTACGGGGTCTGCGTCGGGGTGAAGTTCGTGAGGATCAGCAGGGTGTCGACGAGGTCCTCGGCGGGGGCGCCGGTGGCCAGGCGGCGCAGCTGCTGCCCGAAGACCAGGGCGACGGCCACGCCTGCCAGGCGTTCGGGGTCCGGCACGCCGAGGTGGGTCAGGATCCGGGTGGCCAGCAGGTCGTAGGCGGCGAAGCACTCGGCCGCGGCGGCACGCAGCCGTTCGTCGCGGCCGGCCTGGACGTACAGCTCGAAGGGCGCGATGTGGCGGCTGTCGAAGGCGTTGCCGCCCGCGACCTGCGCCACCACCTCGGCCGCCTGCCCGATGTCGAAGCGCTCGTCGGAGCATGTGTCGGCGAGCTCCGTGAAGTGCCGGGTCTCCTCGGCCACGAAGTGCAGCAGGCTCTCGCGCAGCAGCTCGTGCTGGGTGGCGAAGTGGTAGGTGACGGAACCGAGGGAGACTCCGGCCTCCTTGGCGATCCGGCGGTTGGTGACGGCGGCGATGCCGTCCTGCCCGATGATCCGCAGTACGGCGTCGATGATGCTCTGGCGGGTGTCGGAAGCATGGGGCATGTCGACATTCTGCCCCATTGGCCGACGTGTCCGCCCGGGCCGGGCCGGGGAGTTGGGGACGCCGGAGGTGTGGACAAGGGGCGGAGCGATCCCTACTGTTCGTTCGAACGAACAGTAGAGGGACGCCGCACGGGAGTCGTCGTGGACATATCCGGATCGAACGTTCTGCTCACCGGGGCCACCGGAGGCATCGGCTCCGCCCTGGCCGCGCGCCTGACCGTGCAGGGGGCCCGCCTCACGGTCACCGGGCGGCGGGAGGAAGCCCTCAAGGCCACCGCGGACACCTGCGGCGTACCGGCCCCCCGCATCGTGGTCGCCGATCTGGCCGACCGGTCCGACGTCGTCCGGCTCGCCGAGACCTGCGCCGAGACGGACGTCCTCGTCGCGAACGCCGCCCTGCCCGCCAGCGGCGACCTCCTGGACTACACCGAGGAGCAGCTCGACCGCGCCCTCGACGTCAACCTGCGGGCGCCCGTCCTGCTGTCGCGGCTGCTTGCGACGCACATGGTGGCCCGCGGCCGGGGCCACATCGTGCTGGTCGGTTCCATTTCCGGCAAGGCGGCGACCAAGTCGACCTCCCTGTACAACGCGACGAAGTTCGGGCTGCGCGGATTCGCCCTCGCCCTGCGCCAGGAGTTGCGGGGCACGGGGGTGGGGGTGTCCCTGGTCCAGCCCGGCTTCGTCCGCGACGCCGGGATGTTCGCGGCCACGGGTGCCGCGACGCCGAACGGCATCAGGACGGTCACGCCCGGCCAGGTCGCCGACGGCGTCGTACGAGCCGTCCGCCGCGACCGGTGCGAGGTCAACGTGGCACCGCTGGAGCTGCGGCTGCTGAGCGCCATCGCCGGGCAGTTCCCCGGGTTCGCCGAGCGGATCCAGGCCCGGGCGGACATCGACGGCTCCGTGCGACAGATCGTCGAGGCCCAGCGCTCACGCCGCTAGGGGCCGGCGGTCCCGCCCCGCCGGTCGGGACCGCCGCTCGCCCCCTTTCCCCCCTTAGGACTTGTCCGGCACCGGTCCGGTGTGACGGCGGCCGGTTATCACCAGGTTGCCGTCCGGGGTGCGCCGTGCGAGGTCGCCGGTGCGGAAGTAGCCGTCGGCGGTGAAGGAGTGTGCGTTGTGGTCGGGGGCCCGGTAGTAGCCTCGCAGGGTGTACGGGCCGCGGGCGAGGAGTTCGCCGGGCTCCCCATCGGGCAGGTCCTTGCCGTCGGCGTCGACGATGCGGATCTCGTCGTCGGGCGAGAGCGGGCGGCCCTGCGTGGCGAGCACGGTCTCGTCCGGATCGGCGGGCCGGGTGAGAGTGAGCAGCCCCTCGGCCATGCCATAGACCTGCTGCAGGCGACAGCCCAGTTCGGGGCCGATCCGTTCGGCGGTCGCCCGGTGCAGGGGCGCGACGCCGACGGTCTGCACGAGACGCAGACTGCTCAGGTCTGCCTGGACCGTGGGACGTACGTCGAGCCAGTGCTCGGCGACGGCCGGCACCACGGAGGTGATGGTGACCCGCTCCCGTCCGATCACCGGAAGGCACTCGGCGGGTCCCGGGTTCTCGGCCAGCACGACAGTGCCGCCGACGGAGAGGGTGCCAATGATGCCGGGGCAGCCGAAGGTGATGTTGAACTCGGCGGGCAGCGCGGCGAGATACACGTCGTTCTCGGTGAGCGACACCAGCTCGGCGGCGGCCCGCGCCTGGTAAGCGTAGTCGTTGTGGGTGCGCGGAACCAGCTTGGGCGCCGCGGTGGTGCCTCCGGACAGCAGGAAGAACGCCACCTGGTCGGCGCTCAGCGCGAGCGCCGGCTCGGGTGCGGCGTCGATGGAGCCCAGCGGGCTGTACTGGCAGCCCGACGGGTCGGTCGTGAGCCCGCCGTACGGGGACGAGGCGCCCGGCGCCTCAAGGGTGAACACCCGCCGCAGGAAGGGCCATCGGGCCGCGATGTCCGCGGCCATCGCCGTGTGGTCGAAGCCCTCGGACGTCGAGGGACCGACGTAGCCGACGGCCTGGGTGACCCGTACGAGGTGGGCCACCTCGGGTGTGCGGTGCGAGAGCGGGCAGAACACGGGGACCGCGCCGGCGCGCATCAGCGCGAACACGGTGATGACGAACTCGGGGACGTTCGGCAGCTGGACGACGACGCGCTGCCCGGGCCGGAGGCCGCGCAGCCGGAATCCGGCGGCCATCCGGTCCACGCGCCGGTTCAGGGCCGCGTACGTGAGGCGGGTGCCGGCGCCGGTGCCAGCGCCGGTGCCGGTGCCGGTGCCGCCGTGTACGAGCGCCGTCCGCGGCCCGTACTGCAGGGCCCAGCCGCGCAGCAGGTTGTCCAGCGTATTGCCACGCCAGTGCCCGGCCGCCCAGTAGCGGTCGACGAACTCCTCGGGCCAGGGCGTGCAGCCGTCGAGCATGGATGTCATCCGCTTTCACTTCCTTCAGCCCCGGCCGTCTTGATCTTGGCAATCGAAGCTGCCGGCACCCCCGTAGGCAATGTGCTGTCCGGACCAAGGCCGCACCATTCCATCGGCTGAAAGCCCAAATGCCGATCGTCAAGGCTGAGCGGCGGCGTCCTCGGCTCGAGCGGCTGCCGCCGCCTCCAGCAGGGACCAGCCGTCCAGCTCCACCGCCCGCCGCTCCCCCGGCTGCCACCCGCGGGCCGTCGCCGCGTCGAGCAGGGCCCGGACGGCGCCCGGTTCATGCAGGTTCAGGGAGGCGCCCCGGATGAATCCCACGTCCCCGGAGCCCAGCGGGGCCCCGCCCGGGACGAACCGGCCCGGTTCCTGGGCGAAGACGATGCGCAGCGAGCCACCGGTGCCGGCCGGCTGCGGGTGCAGCGTGAGGGTCTCGCGGCAGTCCGCGGACCGGCCGCTGTCCGTCACACGGTGACTGTGGCGGAGCGACCACAGGTACACGCGCCCGTCGGCGACCAGGCGGCGGGGCTTCCTCGGATTGCGGGGCATGGAACCGAGGGTACGCCGCCCGGTCGGTCACGCTTTCTGCAAGATCCAGATCTTGCCGCATAATCGCCAGTCGAAGCCAGGACCTGCACAAATACATGGGGGTTGTGATGGTCGACGTGATTGTTGCCGGTGGCGGACCGACCGGTTTGATGCTTGCCGCCGAGCTACGGCTGCATGGTGTGCACGTGGTGGTGCTGGAGAAGCTGACCGAGCCGACCGGGCAGTCCCGCGGGCGCGGACTGCACGCGCGCACCGTCGAGATGATGGACCAGCGTGGCCTGCTCGACCGGTTCCTCGCCGTCAGCGAGAAGTTCCAGGCAGGGGGGTTCTTTGCCGGCATCATCAAGCAGTGGCCCGACGGGGTGGACACCGCCCACCCGTACGGCATTTCCATCTCGCAGCCGGTCACGGAGCGCTTGCTGACCGAGCACGCCGTCGAACTCGGTGCCGAGATCCGGCGGGGCTGCGAACTGGTCGGGCTGAGTCAGTCCGCAGACGGGGACGGCGTCACCGCCGAACTGGCCGACGGCACACGGCTGCAGGCCCGCTACCTGGTCGGTTGCGACGGTGGCCGCAGTCTGGTGCGCAAGCTGCTCGGTGTCGGCTTCCCGGGTGAACCCGCCACGGTCGAGACGCTGTTGGCCGATGTGGAGGTGGCCGAGGACCCGGCGACGCTCGCCGCCGTCACGGCCGAAATCCGCAAGACCCACGTACGGTTCGGCGCCGTGCCCATGGGCGACGGGGTGTACCGCATCATCGTGCCCGCCGAAGGGCTGGCCGAGGACCGTGCGACCCCGCCGACCTTCGAGGAGTTCAGGGAGCGCCTGCGGGTGTTCGCCGGCACCGACTTCGGTGTGCACTCGCCGCGCTGGGTATCCCGGGTCGGCAACGCCAGCCGGCAGGCCGACCGGTACCGGGTCGGCCGGGTGCTGCTGGCCGGCGACGCGGCGCACATCCACCCGCCGACCGCCGGGCAGGGGCTCAGCCTCGGCATCCAGGACGCGTTCAACCTCGGCTGGAAGCTGGCCGCCGAGGTGGCCGGCTGGGCGCCGGAAGGGCTGCTGGACAGCTACCACGCCGAGCGCCACCCGGAGGGCGCCCGTGTGCTGGCCGAAACCCGTGCGCAGGGCTTGCTGCTGGAGGCGGATTCCGGTGCGAAGGCGCTGCGGGAGCTGTTCTCGAAGCTGTTGGACTTCGAGGAGGTGAACCGGTACGTGACCGAGATGATCACAGCGGTCGGGGTCCGCTACGACCTCGGCGAGGGCCACGACCTGCTCGGCCGGCGGCTGCGGGATGTCGAACTGAAGCGGGGACGCCTGTACGGGTTGATGCACGGTGGCCGTGGGCTGCTGCTCGACCAGACCGGCCGGCTGTCGGTGGCGGGCTGGGCGGACCGGGTCGACCACGTCGTGGACGTCAGCGAGGAACTGGACGTGCCGGCGGTGCTGTTGCGGCCGGACGGCCATGTGGCCTGGGTCGGCGAGGACCAGCAGGACCTGCTCAGCCACCTGCCGAGGTGGTTCGGCGCCGCCACCGCCTGAGCGCGTAAGTCGCAGCCGTCCGGAAGATCGTATTCAGCCGTGGGCGGTGCCGGCGGCGCCTACGATCACTTGCCGGCACTACGACACGTCTTCGCCATGGAGGGGAACCATGTCAGGAATTTCACGGCGTTCGCTGCTGGGGTACTCGGGAACAGCCGCGGCAGGAGCGGCGCTCGGCACCGCCGGCGCTGCCCAGGCTGCGGACACGACGGGCACCGGGGCCGCCGCAGCCAACGCAGCGCAGGGAACCCAGGCCGCAACCACCTTCCCCCCGGGGACCCAGTTCAAGGGAAGAGCCGCCACCACCGGCGGTGAAGGAGAGCTGGCGATCACCTTCAGCGTGGCGGTCATGGACGCCCCGGCCTCGAACGGCGTGGCGCCCATCGACATAGCCAACGCCCTGACCGAGCTCGCCGAGGCGCGCGGCTGGGCACCCATCACGTTCTACGGAACGCCCGCGCCGGCCCCGCTCACCCCCTGAGCAACCCGCCGGGGCGGCCGGGCCCACGCCCGGCCGCCCCGGCGCACAGACCGCCGACCTGACACAAAGTGCGGTCGGTTTCGAGTCGAAGCCGCCGGGTGCGGACAGGTCTAACCTGGGGGTATGCAGGGTGAGCCGGTCACGCTGTGCCTCACCGGCGATGTGATGCTCGGCCGTGGCATCGACCAGATCCTCCCGCACCCCGGTGATCCGGCGCTGGCGGAGGCGTACCTGCGCGACGCCCGTTCGTATGTCGAGCTGGCGGAGGCGGCGAACGGGCCGATCCCGCAGCCGGTGGACTTCTCCTGGCCGTGTGGGGACGCGCTGGACGTGCTCGAGCGAGCTGCGCCCGACGCCCGGGTGCTCAATCTGGAGACGAGCATCACGCGGCACGGCGACCCCGTCCCCGGCAAAGGGGTCCACTACCGGATGCACCCCGCCAACCTGCCCTGTCTGGCCGCCGCCCGTCCCGATGTGTGCGTGCTGGCGAACAACCACGTCCTCGACTACGGCCGGCCCGGCCTCGAGGAGACGCTGGAGGTTCTGGCCGGCGCGGGCTTCCGTACGGCGGGCGCGGGGCGCGATGCCGACGCGGCCGGCCGGCCGGCGGTCGTCCCCCTCGACGGCGGCGGGCGGATCCTGGTCTTCTCCTTCGGCATGCCGTCCAGCGGCATACCGCCGGACTGGGCCGCCACGGCGGACCGCAGCGGGATCGACTTCGTGACCGAGCCCTCTGCTGCCACGGCCGCCCCGGTGGTCGCCCGGATCCGGCAGGTGAAAGAGCCGGGCGACGTCGTCATCGCCTCTATCCACTGGGGTTCCAACTGGGGGTACCTCGTTCCCCGCGAGCACATCCGCTTCGCGCACGCGCTCGTCGAGGGCGGCGTGGACGTGGTCCACGGGCATTCCTCGCACCACCCCCGACCGCTCGAGGTGTACCGGGGAAGGCTGATCACCTACGGTTGCGGCGACCTGATCGACGACTACGAGGGCATCTCCGGCTACGAGCTGTACCGGGACGACCTGCGGCTGCTCTACTTCCCCTCGCTGGAGCCCGGCACCGGAGAACTGCTCGGGCTGCGCCTCGTCCCCCTCCAGGCCCACCGGATGCGGTTGCGGCGCGCGGCGCCGGAGGACTGTCAGTGGCTCTGCGAGACCCTGGACCGGATCAGCCACGGCTTCGGCTCACCCGTGCGAGCCGAGCCGGACGGCTCGCTCACCCTGGCCGTCCGCGACCACACCTAGGCAGCGCCATTTGCTGTGCCGACGCCCGCTAAGGCCCGAACAGCAGCGCCGCCAGTCCGTGCTCGCGGGCGGCGGCGGCGAAGTCGTCCCAGCTGATCACACCGTCCCCGTTCGTGTCGGCCAGCTCGAACGAGGCCTCCGCAGCCTCGGTCGGCACGCTTCTCAGCGACCGCCACACCGCATACTCATGGCGGTCCATCAGCCCGTCCCCGTCCCGGTCCGCCACGTTGAACTGCGCGTGCAGCACAGCCAGTACCTCCGGCGAAGCCGAGGCGGTCAGCGAGGCGAACCACTCGCGGTACTCCTCCCGCCCGATCCTGCCGTCGTGATCCCGGTCGACCTGCTCGGCCTGCCGCTCCCACAGCGCGAGGCTCGCCTCGATCAGGGCGCGTCCCTTCGGCGAGCTCGGGCCCATGCCGTACGACTGGAGCAGCCGCTCCGCATTGGCCCGGTAGTCGTCCGCGACCAGCATCCCGTCCCCGTCCGCGTCCAACCGGTCGAAGACTTCGTCAGCGACTGACACCCTCTCACCCATACGGCGAGCCTAGGCTGCCGCGCCCCCGCGACCGCCGATTCGGGCACCCGGGGGCGTGTCCCGCGCACCACAGCACGTGAACGGTGTTCAGGAGCAGCAGGTGCAGCCGGGGCGGCAGCCGCAGCCGTCCGTCTCGGGCGCCGAGTCCGGCACGGCGGCGGCGGGATGCGCGGTCGGGGCACAGCAGCCCTTGCCCTGCCAGGCGTCGCGGCCTTCCTTGAGGGCGATGGCCGCGATGACGAGGGCGGCGATGGGATCGGCCCAGGTCCAGCCCAGGGTGGCATTGAGGAGCAGGCCGACGAGGAGAACGGCGGAGAGGTAGGTGCAGAGCAGGGTCTGCTTGGAGTCGGCGACCGCGCTGGCGGAGCCGAGTTCGCGTCCCGCGCGGCGCTGGGCGGCGGAGAGGAACGGCATGACCGCGAGGGAGAGCGCGGCGATGACGATGCCGGGGATCGACGCGTCGGCCTCTGCGCTGCCGGTCAGGGCGCGGACGGCGTCGATGCTGACGTAGGCGGCGAGGGCGAAGAAGGAGACGGCGATGATCCGCAGGGTGGTCTTCTCCCGCGCCTGGCGTGCGGTGTGGTCGGCGGCGGAGAACTGCCAGGCGACGGCGGCTGCGGAGGAGACCTCGATGACGGAGTCGAGGCCGAAGCCGATCAGCGCGGTGGAGGAGGCGATCGTCCCGGCGGTGATCGCGACGATCGCCTCGATGACGTTGTAGGTGATGGTCACGGCGACCAGAAGGCGTATCCGGCGGGCGAGGGCCTCGCGGCGGGCCGGGGTGGGCCCGAGGGATATCGCGGTCATCAGCAGCAGTCCTTCGCGTCCGCGTCCGGGCAGGTCGTGTCCGCCGCGATGGCCACCACGGCGGCGCGCAGGTCGTCAAGCGCGTAGCCCAGGCGGTGATCGGCGAGTTCGTAGCGGGTGCGGCGGCCGTCGGGCACGGCGAGGACCAGGCCACAGTCGCGCAGGCAGGCCAGGTGGTTGGACAGCCTCGTACGGGAGATACCGAGGGTGTCGGCGAGGTCGGAGGGGTGCGCCGGGGCCTCGCGCAGCTTGAGGAGGATCCGGCAGCGGATGGGATCGGCGAGGGCGCGGCCGAACCGGGCCAGCACCTCGATATCGGAGGCAAGAGTCAGCACAGCTTCGACGGTACACGGGATCCTGAATTCAGGAAAGCCTGAACCGAATGCACGGCTGTTGAGCGCCCCGCGGTCATTCGGGTGGCAGCAGGCCGTGTCGGGCGGCCGGCGCGGGTCCGGGTTCGCCATGCTGATCCGGGCGGCAGCACCGTGCTGCTGCCGCCCCTCCCCTACCGAGACGAGGAGTACAGCATGCCGACGGACCCGGTCGGACGTTTCCTGGCGGCTCTGGAACCGCAGTACCGGGAGGACGTCGGGAACAGGCCGCGCGAGGAGCAGGATCGGCTCGCTGCGGCCTGGGAGGAGGAGCTGGCCTCGGACGACGAGCTCGACACCCTCGACGAACTGTCCCCGCCCGCGGCGGAGGCCGAGGCAGCCCGTCGGGTCATGGACCGCGAACCCTGACACCCGCTCTCAGGGGTGGATCAGCCGCAGAACTCCGCCTCGACGATGCGCGAAGGGTCGCTGTTCCAGTCCGAGTTGAAGTTGATCACGGTGGAATGGCTGCCGTCGGTGGTGGCACCGGCGACCGAGGCCGAGCCCGGTACGCGGCCGGCATGCCCCCACACCGTCACTCCGCAGGACAACGTGACGGGCGACAGCCCCAACCCGTACCCGCTGCCCCCGTCCGGAACCGTCGTTTTCATCTCCTTGAGCTGCTGCGCCGGCAACAGCCGTCCGCCCAGCAGCGCACGGAAGAAGCGGTTGAGATCGTCCGCCGAGGAGATGAGGTCGCCGGAGGAGGCGAAGAGGGACGGATTGAACTCGGTGACGTCGAAGGCCTCCGGGTCCGCCGGTGCCAGGAGCTTGCGGTACGCACGGCTGTGCGGGGCGGGCATGTGGCGGTCGGTCCCGGGCAGCACGGTGGACCTCAGGCGCAGCGGGTTGATGATCCGGCGCTTGACCTCGGCCTCGTACGGCTTCCCGGTGACCTTCTCGATCACCATCCCGGCCAGGGTGTAGTTGACGTTCGAGTAGTCGTGCTTCCCCTGGTCCGCGTTGCCCGCCGGCGTCTGTCGCAGCGCCGCGGCGATGAGCTGCTCGCGGGTCCATGTGTCGTAGCGGTGTTCCAGGAAGCCCCTTCCGGTCACCTTGCTGCGGAAGTCCGGGTCGTCCCAGGCGTCCTTGAGCCCGCTGGTGTGGTTGAGCAGCTGACGGACAGTGATCGTGCTGCCGTCGAAGCCGTCGCCCCGTACGGCCCCCGGAAGCCACTGCTCCACCGAGTCGTCCAGGGACAGCCGCTTCTCCGCCTCCAGTTGGAGGAGAACCGTGGCCGTGAAGGTCTTGGTGATGCTCCCGGCGCGGAAAACGTCGTCGGCACCGCGCGGCGTCCGGGTTTGAAGGTCGCCGACACCCGCGGCGCTCTTCCAGACGCGGTGCCGGTCCACACTCCGGATCAGTGCCCCGGCGCCGTCCTTGACGGCTTCGTCCAACGCGGCCTGGGTCTTCTCGTGTCCGGTTGTCGCAGCCGCGCGCACATCGGGAGCCGCGACGGCGGGAGTGGCGAGCGCCGCGCTTCCCACCACCCCGGCCAGCACCGCACCGACCAGACCGCTCCGTACCGTACGTAACTTCACGTGCTTCCCCTCGTCCGTAGCCGTATCGATCGGTCAATCGATCAATCGATCGACATGACTCGGTTGGGGGTGCGGGGGTTGCTCCGCGCCAGGCGGCGGGCGGTGCCTGGTGACCCCGGCTGCGGGGTTGTCGGTGGCGACGGCTACTGTCCCCCTGTTTGTTCGATCAAGGAAAGTGACAGGGGGGCCGCGGTGAGCGGGCAACTGAGGGAAACGGCGGTGGAGTTGGCGGAGGTGCTGTGGAGGGAACACAGCATCTACCGGGACCGCGCGGGCGCGGTGGTCATCCGGGGGTCTCACGTCCAGCGCTGGATCAGCCTGGCGCCCACCGCCGGCCGCGATGAAGTACTCCTGCGGGCAGGCCGGATCCTCGAAGGCGGTACGACCGCCCCCGCACGCTCCGAGGCGGTCGCGAGCCTGTCCGCCGGGACCGCCGGGCTGGCCGCGGTCTGCCGCAGCCTGCTGGCCGAGACCGCCGGTCCGTCCGCTCCGCTGCCGTCGGGGCGGAGACCGGGGAGCGGCGCCGAGCGGCGCAGGCGGCGCGGCCGGCCCGCGCGTACGGGCAGGCACACCGGCGTGGCGTCGTGGGTGGTGGTCGCCGCCGTGGTCGCCGTCGTCGGTCTGTACGTCGCGAGCGTGACCGGGACACTGTGAACCGGAGCGTCGGCGACGGCCGGGCGCGTACCGGGCCCCGCCCGCAAACGGCGGGGCCCGCGGACCGCTGCGGTCAGGAAGTGCGCTTCAGGGTCCAGGAGTTGTGGTTCAGGCTCGGGACCGCGGAGTAGCGGCAGCCGCTCGAGTAGTAGCTGCTGACGATCGTCCAGCCGGCGGGCGGCCAGGTGGAGGCGCACGCATTGACCTGGGTGCCCACCGGGTAGCCGGTGAGGTCCTTGATCTGCTTGGCGTTGGGCGTGAAGCCGGAGCCGCAGCCACCGCTGTTCCACCACTGGACGTCCACCCAGCCGGCCGGAGTGAGGGTGCTGCCGCAGACGTTGAGCGTGTCGCCGGGAGCCGCGGAGGCGGGGCTCGCGCCGATCGCGAGGGCGGTGACGGCCGTGGCGGCGAAAACGGCGATACGGGTGCGGATCACGGGAGGAATCCTCTCTCGGCGCGCTGGACTCGCCGCCGACCGTCGACGGACCGCTCCAGGCTCCGACCCATTGCTATCCGACATCGCCTGATCGCGGACAGTCATGTTTCAGGCATAACCCGGAGGCGTATTCGGCCTGCCCGACCGCCTGCCGTACCCCTCCCGCACAGCGGGCCCTGGGTCGCGCATAATGACCCGGCAGCGTGGCCGGGCCGCGTCGGTGGGGCGATGGAGGGGGACAGCGCGGGTGCGGGAGCTCATCGAAGGCCGTTACGCACTGGACGAGTTACTCGGACGGGGCGGGTTCGGAGAGGTCTGGCGGGCCTGGGACGATCGCGTGGGCCGCTGGGTGGCCGTGAAGATCGGTTACCCCGAGGACGCCGAGGAGGCCCGCCGCTTCGAGCGGGAGGCCAGTCTCGCGGGCGGTCTTGCACACCCGAACATCGCCGTCGTCCACGACTTCGGTCGCGGCACCCGGGCCGGCCGCAGCATGGTCTTCCTGGTGATGGAGCTGCTCCAGGGCGACAGCCTGGCCGCGATCCTTGCCCGCGGGCTGCCCTCCCTGTCCGATGCGTTGGACTGGTCCGCACAGATCGCCACTGCGCTCGGGGCCGCCCATGACGCGGGCGTGGTGCACCGGGACGTCAAGCCGGCCAATGTGATGATCACCGAAACACGGGTGGCGAAGGTCCTCGACTTCGGGATCGCCAAAGCGCAGGGCGCCCAGACCACCGACCTGACGGCCGCGGGGATGATCATCGGCTCCTTCCCGTACATGGCTCCGGAACGCTGGACGAGCGGCGCGGACGGCACGCCCGTCGACGGGCGCGCGGATCTGTATGCCCTGGGCTGTGTGCTAGCCGAACTCCTCACGGGACGCCTGCCGTTCACCGGGCGCGAGCCGTACGAGCTGCTCGCCCAGCATCTCCAGGTGGCACCGCCCCCGCCCTCCCGGCTACGGCCGGAGGTGCCTGCCGCGCTCGACCGCCTGGTCCTCGACCTGCTGGCGAAGGACCCTCGGCACCGGCCCGCGCACGCGGCGGAGGTGGTGCGGCGGCTCGCGGAGATCGCGAGCGGTACGACGAGTGGTGGGCCGCAGGAACCGCGCGGCTACGTGCCGACCGCGCTCGACACCGCCGCCCCGCCCTCCGCGGTGCAGCAGTCGGCCCACGACCCGGTCCGCAGGATGCTGAGCGACCGGCTCGCGGAACTGCTGGAGGACCGCTCCACCGACCGGACGGACCGGCTGGCCCTGCTCATCGACTCCCTCACCGAAGAACTCGGCGCGGACGACCCGCTCACGGTACGGGCCGCCCATCACCGGGCCATGTCCGTACGCCACGAAAACCGTTCCGAGCTGGAACGGATCCTGCCGCGCATGATGCGGATCCTGGGCGTGGCGGACCGCGACACCATCACCGCGCGGGTCGCGTACGTGGGTGAGGCCGCCGCGTACGGTCCCGGCGACGGCCGACGGCACGAGGAAGCGCTGCGCGAGATCATCGAGGACGCCGCGCGGGTGCTCGGGCCGGACGACCGGCTGACCCTGACCGCCCGCTGGCAGCTGGCCCTCGGCCTCACCCGGGGCACCCGCGCCAAGGACGAGCCCTGGCAGGAGCGCGATCCGAAGCGGGCGGCGGCGGAGGCCGAACAGCTCGTCCCGCTCCTGGCCGACCTGGAGCGGTGCCTGCCGGCCGGCGACCCGCTGGTGGCCGAGGTCCGCACCAGGCTGGTCCACGACTGCTGGCTGACCGGAGACTTCGCCACCGCGGCCCGTATCCACCGGCAGCTCTACCCGGACCTTGACGCCCTCGCCCGCCGGGGGAATGTGGAGGTGGCCTACCGGGCGGCTCGCAGTATCGGCGAGTCCGGTGATCCGGAGCAGGCCCTGGCCATGATCAAGCCGCTGCTGCACCGCCTGCACATCGCCTTCGGCGGCACCCACTGGCTCACCCGGGAGGTCACCGAAACCCGGTCCCGGTTCCGCCGGGCCGTCCGCGCCGAGCGCCGGGCCGCGGGCGGCCGGACCTGGCCGTTCGGCCTGCGCTGACCCGGGCGGCCCGACCCCGCCCTGATCGCCGCCTGCCTCCGGGAAGCGCCCTGAGTCCGTTGCCCGGAGCGCGAGTTGCGGCGGTGGGCGGGCGGAGAGACGATGGTTTCATCCCCTGCGCAGTCACGTCCTGCGCGAGAGTTCCGGGCGGCGGCCGTGTCTGTGTGCCTGCCGCCGCGGACGACCTGATCCTGATCCATCCTGCATTCGTCACCCCAGATGGGGAGTGCCGTCATGGCCGACAACCGTGGTTCCCCGAACGGAATACCCCTCTACTGTGCCCAGCCTCCGCAGACCAAACCCGTCCTGCGGCCGGACCTCAGCCCCGACCGGGCAAGGGCAATACTGGTGGGCCGCTCAAAGTGGTTGAACGGCACCGTACTGCACTACTGCTTCTTCGACGAGCCCGGCGCCGGCGGTGGTGGCGGCAGCAGCTTCAGCAAGATCCAGCTCGATGAGGTGCGCAGCGCCTTCGAGGAGTGGAAGAACGTCGGGATCGGGCTGGACTTCGTGGAGGTCGAGGACCCTGCCGACTCCGAGGTGCGGATCGGCTTCCAGCAGGGCGACGGTTCCTGGTCCTACGTCGGCAAGGACGCCCTCGGCATCAGCCGGCGCGAGCGCACCATGAACTTCGGCTGGGACCTCACCAGCCCGCACGGCCAGGCGACCGCCCGGCACGAGATCGGCCACCTGATCGGGAACGGCCACGAGCACCAGAACCCGTTCGCCGGCATCGTGTGGGACGAGGAAGCGGTCTTTGAAGAGCTCGGCGGCCCTCCCAACAACTGGCCCCGGCAGACCACGTTCCACAACGTGCTGCGCAAGCTGTCCACCGAGGAGGTCGAGGGATCGACCTGGGACCCCGACTCGATCATGCAGTACGGCTTCCCGGCCGGCCTCATCCTGCAGCCGGAGAAGTACCGGGCCGGAATCGACTTCCCGCTCACCCTGTCCGCCACCGACAAGGAGTTCGTCCAGAAGTGGTACCCGCCCCTCGGTGCCGCACCGCGCGGGCTGAAGCCCTTCCAGTCCGCCGAGTTGGACCTCTCCTCCGGCGGCCAGGTGGACTTCGAGATCGTCCCGGCCGAGACCCGGAACTACGAGCTGAGAACGTTCGGTGACTCCGACATCCTGCTGGTGCTCTTCGAGAACGTCGACGGCGAACCTCGGTTCCTCACCGGCGTCGACGACAGCGGCGTCAACAACAACGGCCAGCTGACGGTGAAACTCTTCCAGGGGCGCCGCTATGTGGCCCGTGCCCGGCTCTACTCCGCTTGGGGCACGGGGAACGCCGCCTTCATGTACTGGTGAGGTGTTCTACCGGGATTCGGCCGGCCGGAACTCGGCGCCGAGGATGCCGTCGAAGACGGCCAGGCCGCTCCAGTCGCCGTTGACCTGGCTGGTGAGCAGGTGCTTGCCGTCCCGGGATCCCACGGCGTACGTCCATGAGCCGTACGTTGCGCCCGCGTTGCCCCAGACGGTGACGCCGCTCGGCAGGGTCTGGGAGAACACGCCCAAGCCGTAGCGGGTGCCGGGGATCCACGGGACGGGGCCGGTGGTCTCGACGGTGGTGAACATCTCCTGCTGCTGGTCGGCGGGCAGCAGGTCGCCACCGAGCAGCGCGCTGAAGAAGCGCTGCAGGTCCCCGGTGGTGGAGACGATGCCGCCGGCCGCCCAGGCGAAGGACTGGTTCATCTCGGTCGCGTCGTGGATCTCGGGCTCGGCATCGGAGGAGAACAGGGTGGAGTAGTGCCGGGGGTGCGGCCCCCGGATCTTCGCCTCGGTGCCGGGCAGGTAGGTCCCGCTCAGCTGCAGCGGGTGGCAGATCCGCCGGCTGAGCTCCTCGCCGAACGTACGGTCCGTAGCCTTCTCCACGATCAGGGCGGCCAGGAAGTAGTTGGTGTTGGAGTAGAGGAAGGCCTCGCCCGGGGCGAAGGGGGGCGGGGTGGCCAGCCCGATCTCGACCAGCCGCTCGGGGGCGTGGGTGTCGTGGCGGTGCTGGTACCACGCCTCGCCGATGCCCTGCTCGAAGAACTTCGGGTCGTTGCCGTAGTTGAAGATGCCACTGGTGTGGTTGAGCAGCTGCCGGACGGTGATCGCGCGGCCGTCGTAGCCGTTGCCCGTCACCAGGCCGGGCAGCCAGTGCTCCACGGTGTCGTCGAGGCTCAGCCGGCCTTCGGCCGCCAGTTGCAGGACCACGGTGGCGGTGAACGCCTTGGTGGTGCTCCCGATCCGGAACTGCTCGGACGGCCGGCGCTGCTGCCCGGTCCCGGTGTCGGAGACGCCCGCCGAGCCGAACCACGTGCCACGGTCGTCGTGGACTTCGACGACCATGCCGGGGGCACCGCTCCGGGTGACGGCGTGGTCGAGAGCGTGCTGCAGCGCGGAGCGGTCGGAGGAGGACGTGGTCATGTCCGTTTTCCTTTCAGGAGGTCTCGTTCGCGGATGACTAAAAGCTAAATTGCTTTCACCCTTTCGTCAATCAAGAAAGCGGCATGGAACCGCGAATGCGCAGGTCAACGGCCATTAATTCTTGCAATGACCCTGAAGGTGAATGCACATTCGAGCTCAGCTGTCTTGCAATGGACTGTCTGCGAACGCAATACTGGCCATCTCGACGACGCGATACGGAGGTACGGCCGATGCCCGGGGGCAGACTGACCCACCAGGAGCGACGGGAGATCGCCGAGGGACTGACGGCGGGACTCACCTACACCGAGATCGCCGGCCGCCTGGACAGGCCCGTCTCCACCGTCACCCGGGAGGTGGCCCGCAACGGCGGCCCCGGCGGCTACCGGGCCGAGGCGGCACATCGGGCGACCACGGCACGCGCCAGCCGCCGCAAGCAGACCCCGGCCCCGGCCGCCCCGGCAGCCTCCCGGACCGTGGATGACGTACACGGGCGCGACCCGGAGGCGGTCCACGAACTGGCGGAACAGTTCACCGCGATGATGGTCGGCACCGGTCTGCCGCGGATGACGGCCCGCGTGCTGACCTGTCTGTACGTCACCGACTCGGGCAGCCTGACCGCCACCGAGCTCGCCCAGCGGCTCCAGGTCAGCCCGGCCTCCGTCTCCAAGGCCGTCGGCGAACTCGAACAGCAGGAGCTCATCCGGCGCGAACGCGACCCCGGCCGACGGCGCGACCGGTATGTCATCGACGCCGACGCCTGGTTCCGCGGCTGGATGGCCAGCGCCCGCCAGAACACCATGCTGGCCGACTTCGCCCGTCACAGCGCCCGGACCCTCGGCCCGGCCACCCCCGCCGGGACCCGGATGCAGGACATCGGCGACTTCTTCGAACACGTCGGCCGGACCATGATCCGGGCGGCCGAGGAATGGCGGCAGCGACCCCCGGCCGGGTGACCGCCTGTCCGATATTCACTTCGTGCCGATATTCACTTCGTGCCGTGTGGGCAGCGCCCTAGTGTGGCGCGGTGACGACTCAGATGATCATTCTCAACGGTGGTTCCAGCTCGGGGAAGTCCGGGATCGTACGGTGCCTGCAGGCCGTACTGCCGGATCCGTGGCTGGCGTTCGGGTGCGACTCCTTCGTCGACGCCATGCCCGCCAGGATGCAGGCATCGGACGAGGGGATCACGTTCGCCGCGGACGGCGGGGTGAGTGTCGGGGCGGACTTCCGGGCGCTGGAGGCGGCGTGGACGGAAGGCGTCGTCGCGATGGCCCGGGCGGGTGCGCGGATCATCATCGACGATGTCTTCCTCGGCGGAGCCGGGTCCCAGCAGCGGTGGCAGAAGGCGCTGGGCGACCTGCCCGTGCTGTGGGTCGGCGTCCGGTGTGAGAGCACGGTCGCCGCGGGCCGCGAGGTCGCGCGGGGAGACCGGGTCCAGGGGATGGCCGCATTGCAGGCGGATGTGGTGCACGCGGGGGTGTTCTACGACCTGGAGGTGGACACGACGCACACCGAGTCCCTGGCCTGCGCGCGGACCATCGCCGCCCGGGTCAGCTGACGGGCCCGGTGAAGTAGTCCGGGTCCTTCGGGCGGGACGGGTCGTGGCCGGGCGGGTCAGGGAGCAGGTCACGGCGTGGCGAGGACGGGTGTGTCGAACGGGTCGTGGTGGATATGTTCGGGCAGAGTGCCGCCCAGGGTGAGCTTCTCGCCGGCGGAGACGACCATGGCGGCCGGGCCGCTGAGGAAGACATCGTGCTGGTGCCACGGCCCGTACTCGGCCAGGACGTCCGGCAGGGAACCGCGGATTCCGGGAATGTGCTCGTGCGAGACCGCGCCCCTGATGGTCAGCCAGTGGTGTCGTTGGGCCATGCGGAGCATGTCGTTGACCCCGTACAGCTCGGCACCCGTGCGAGCGCCGAGGAAAAGGTCCACCTGGTGCTGTCCGCCTCGACGGGCGACGTCCTCGATGAGGGCGCGGATCGGGGCGAGGCCGGTGCCGCCGGCCACACAGAGCAGGTCGTTGTGGACGGCCGCGTCCAGGGTCATGTCACCCATCGGGGACCCCAGCCGGAGTACGTCGCCCACCACCGCCCGGTGCACCAGTGCCCCGCTGACCGTGCCGTCGGCCACCGCGCGGACGTGGAAGGTGAGGGTGCCGTCCGCGCGGGGCGCGTTGGCGGCGGAGTAGTAGCGCCACTGCTTCGGGAACCACGGGGTCTCGAGGCTCACGTACTGGCCGGCGGAGTACTCGTACGGAATGTGGGGGCGGACGGTGATCTCGGCGATGCCGTGTCCGCGCGAGACCCGGTGGACGACCGTGGCGGGCCACACCGCGGGACGTACCGCCTCGTCCTCCTCGGCCGTGCTGATCATGACCTGGGCCACCACGCCGTACGCCTTGGTCCAGGCGGCGGCGATGTCCGCGGTCCAGGCGGATCCGGCGTACCGGGCCAGGGAGGCGAGGAGGCACTCGCCCACGGCCGGGAAGTGAGCGGCCAGGGTGCCGAACTTCCGGTGGTCGCGGCCGAGGTGTCCGCAGAAGCGCACCAGGTGCTCCGGCTCGTCGACCAGGTCGACGATGCGCAGCAGCGCGCGCAGCAGGCGACCGCGCTGAGCGTCCATTCCCGGGGGGAACATCGGGCGGACTTCGGGGTAGCGGGCGAACAGGATGGCGTAGAAGTAGACCGTCATATCCGCCGCCAGCGGCTCGACCACGGACACGGAGGCCCTGATCAGGGCAATCTCCTCGTCCGACAACGGTGCTTCGGCGGTCTCCGGCTCACGGGTGCGCACGAGGGGGGTGGGGGGAAGGTTCTCGTCCGCCGGAGGTGCGGGGGTACTGCTCGCTGGGCGACTGAGCCTGAATCTCAACGGACCAGCGCTCCTCCGTCCGCCGTTCGGGATGGGTTCCGCCGGTTGGGAGCGAGCATGGGTCCTCATCGGAGTGGGGGGCGACGAAGCGGATGGAGCGCTTCCGGGCGCCAGATGATCCTCAATGAGCATGTCCACGCCGGGAAGGGGTACATCCGCCAGAACTCGTGGCCGAAAGTTGTGGCATATCACCGGCCCGCCCGCGGCCACGGCGCCCGCGGCCCCGGGGCCTGTGACTCCGCCCACCCTCCCTTGACCCGGGAAAGAAGGGTTACCTAAGTTCGACCTCATGGCCCCCCACGACCACCTCCCCTCCGACGACGCGTCCGGCGCGTCCGACGCTTCCGGCGCGCCCGCGCTGGTCGACTTCGCCGTCGACCTCACCTCGCAGGAGGTGCTCCGGCGCGCCCAGGTGACGGCGGCGCTCGGCCCGGACTGGGATCCGCTCGAGGTGCTGCTCGGCGAGGAGGCGGCGTACGACCTGCTCTACTCCGGACTCGACGCGGAGCAGCAGCGCCTCTACGACGAGCTGGTCGCGGCCGGTGTGCTGCCCGCGCGGGGAGACGGCCGTGCTGCCGCTTGACCCGCAGGCCGACCCCGGGCGCCGTGCCTGGGTGGCCTGCCCGCAGTGCCAGGACGCGCGCGGCTGCGAACCCTGTGAGCAGCGGCGCAGCTGTTCCGTCCACTGGCGCTACCTGCTCACCAACACCGGCAGCCTCCTCCACCTCCAGTGCCCCGCGTGCACCCACGTCTGGACGCACGAGAGCGGTTTCGGCGCCACCCGTTCCCGCTCCCTGTGGAACCGCGTCACCGACGCCCTGCCCGACTTCTGACCGGGGCCGTCAGCCGGCCAGGAACGGCGAGCAGTGGTACGGGCCGAGCGGCTCGCCCTGGGGCCTCAAGGTGACCCGTACGTCGTCGGGCCGGACCTCCGGGTGCAGCACGGAGTACGTGCGGGCCAGGCTGCACACCAGTTGCCCGAGGAGCAGCCGGTCCTCGGGGCGGAGGTACGCCTCCGGTGCCTCGACCACGATCCGGCCCGCCTCCCCGGTGGCGCGGTAGCTTTTGATGGAACGGACGAGGCTGGTGAGGCCGCTCTGCCGCTCCGCCTCGTCGGGGCCCGCGAGGAGCAGCTTGAACGTGTCGTTGAGGTCCTTCACCTTCAGGTCGGGCCGCGGGACGCCGCGCAGGCCCGTGTCGGAGGCGAAGTAGAGCCGCATGCCCTTGGTGAGGCCGCTCGCGGGCTCGCCGGCGTCGATCACGCCGGTGGGCTTGACCCCGCAGCCGGCGACGGCTGCGGGGAGGAGAACGGCAGCTCCGGCCGCACGGATGGATCTGCGGAGCCGGTTCATCGGTCGCTCCCCGGGTGTCGGTCGCCCTCGGGGCGTTGGCGCGGCAGTCGCAGCGTGAAAACCGCCCCGCCTCCTTCCGGCCGGTTCGCCGCCTCGATGGTCCCGTCGTGCAGGCGGGCGTTCTCCAGGGCGATGGCCATGCCGAGTCCGCTGCCGTCGGAGCGGGTGCGGGCAGAGTCGGCCTTGTAGAAGCGGTCGAAGACGTGGGGCATCACCTCGGGCGGCAGCCCGGGGCCGGAGTCCGTGACCTCGATGGTGATCTCCTCGTCCGAGGACTGCAGCACCACGGCGACGGGCGGTGCGCCGTGCCGCAGTGCGTTGCCCACCAGGTTGGCCACGACGAGGTCGATCCTGCGCTTGTCGACCACCGCGTGCACCCCCTCGGGCAGCTCCGCCCGCACCTCGGTGGTCCAGCCGCGCAGTGCCAGCGTGGAGCGGACGATCTCGCCGAGGTCGGTTTCGGCGGAGTTGAGCCGGATGACCTTGGCGTCGAAGCGGGAGATCTCGATGAGGTCCCCGACCAGCCGGGACAGTCGGGCCGTCTCCTCGCTGATGGTCCGGGCGGCCTGGGCCGTGTCCGGGGGCAGTCCGGGAGCGTCCTCGTCCAGCACGCTCGACACCATGGTCATGGCGGCGAGCGGGGTGCGGAGTTCGTGCGAGACGTCCGCGACGAAGCGCCGCGCCTGCTCCCGCTGCTCGTGCAGTTCGGCGACGGTGGTCTCGAGGGCGTCGGCCGTCCGGTTGAAGGTCGCCGCGAGATCGGCCAGCTCGTCCGTGCCCTTGACGCCGACGCGGGTGGAGAGGTCTCCGGAGGCGAGGTTGCGGGTGGCCCGGCCCAGGTCCCGGACCGGGCGGAGCACGGTGAGGGCGGCGAGCAGGGCCATCCCCGCGGACATCAGGACCACCACGAGGATCCCCTCCCGGACCGCGTCCAGCAGTCCCGCGAGGTCCTCCTGCTCTTCGCGGAGCGAGACGAGGGTGAAGACCTCCAGTCCGGACGTGCTGCCGTCGTCGAAGGTGACGGCCGTGCCGACGACCAGGTAGGGCTCGCCGTCCCGCTCGACGCGCTGGAAGTTCGTCCGGCCGCCGGCCCGGACCGCGGCGCGCAGTTCGGGCGTGATGCGCGTCTGGTCCGCCATCGTGTCGGAGGTGACCCGCAGGTCCCGGTAGTGGGCGACGACCAGGGTGCCACGGTCCAGGCCGTTCGAGACGTTTTCCGCGAAGCGGATGAGGCTGCGCCGGTCCGGCGGCATGTCCACGTCGGCCGCGGCCTCGCCGACCTGTTCGAGGAAGTCGGCCATGACGGCCTGCTGGGCGCGCTTGAGCACGGCGGTGCGGGACTCGCGGTAGGCGAGCCCGGTCGCGGTCGCGGCGCTGACGAGGGCCACCAGGACGAACGCGGCGAGCAGGCGGCTGCGCAGCCCGCCGTAGCGGAGGCGCCGTTTCACAGCGGGCCGAAGCGGTAGCCGAAGCCGCGTACGGTCTGGATGAAGCGGGGCCGTGCGGGTACGTCCTCGATCTTGGCGCGCAGGCGCCCCACGGCCGCGTCCACCAGCCGCGAGTCCCCCAGGAAGCCGTGGTCCCACACGGTCTCCAGGAGCTGCTCGCGGCTGAAGACCCGCCCGGGGGAGGCGGAGAGCTCCAGCAGGAGCCGCAGCTCGACGGGGGGCAGGGCGATCGAGGTGCCGTCCTTGGCGACGGTCAGCCCGGCGCGGTCGATGGCGAGCCCGGCGTGCTTCTCCCCCGGCGCGGAGCCGGTGGCCGGCTCGGCCCGGCGGAGCGCCGCACGGATCCGGGCTTCGAGGACCGGGGCCGTGACCGGCTTGACCACGTAATCGTCGGCTCCGGCTTCGAGGCCGGCCACGATGTCGTGGTCGTCGCCGCATGCCGTCAGCATGATCAGCGGGATGGTGCTGCGGGTCCGGATGCGGCGGCAGACCTCGAAGCCGTTGATGCCCGGCAGCATCAGGTCGAGCACGACCAGCTCGATGCCCTTCCCACGGGGGCCGTCGAGCAGGTCGAGCGCCTCCTCACCGGTGGTGGCGACCTCCACCTCGTAGCGGTGGCGGCGCAGGACGAGCTCCATTCCGTCACGTACGGAGGGGTCGTCCTCGATGAGCAGGACACTGGGCATGGGTTCGATTATGCGTGAGCGTCCCGCCTGCTCAACGCCCTCCGGCGGCCGGATCGGGGCCCGGCGGGCTTTGTTACGTTCTCATCATCTCGCCATGGAAACCCCATCATGTGGCCGCCCTGAGATGGGCGGCATGAGCCTGAGCACGAACACGCGCAACACAGTCCGCGGGGCCCGCGGCGCCGCCCGCCTGCGTCTGGCGGCACTCGTCACCCTCCCCGTCCTCGCCTTCTCCGTCGGCTGCGGCGGCGAAGCGGGCGGGACCCGGGACGAGGGCGTTGCCACGGTCCCCGGCGAATCCGCCGCGGACTCGTCACAGACATCCGCGCCGGGGAAGGAGCAGCCCGCCGGCGGCAAGGGCGCCTTCTTCGACGCGCAGATGAAGTACGTCCAGTGCATGCGCAGCAAGGGCGGCGTCAAGGACTTCCCTGACCCGAAACTGAGCGGCTACCTGGACTGGGCCAAGATCGACGAGGTCGCCCGGAACCTTCCGCCCGGGGCGGCGAGCGAGGCTGTGAAGGGCGGCAAGGGCGCCGCCTGCGGGCCGGAGCTGCAGGCGGCCATGCAGCTGGAGCCGCCGCGTGACACGCAGAAGGACTACGAGTCGATGCTGGCGCACGCCTCCTGCATGCGGGAGAAGGGCGTGTCGAAGTTCACCAATCCCACCCTGTCCAGCGGCAACGTGATCCCCGGCGGCGACCCGTCCCCGGCCTCGCCGCAGATCGACCGGGAATCGCCCGCCTACAAGCAGGCCCGTGAGGCGTGCAAGGACAAGCTGCTCGACGGTCTGGACGGCATGCAGTGAGGCGACGTACGGGACTGGCCGCCACCGCTGCGGTGGCGGCGACCGCCGTCACGGCCGGTGTGCTGATGATCGGACGCGACGGCCAGGGTGCGGACGCCAAGGCCGGAAAGAGCGCCACTCCCCCGGCCACCACCACGATCAACCGCACCGACCTCGTCCAGAGCAAGACCGTCGACGGGCGGCTCGACTACGCGCAGCGCCGGACCGTGAAGTCCCCGGTGGAGGGAACCGTCACCAAGGCCGGCGAGGTGGACCGGGAGGTGCGGATGGGGCAGCGGCTGTACGAGCGCGACGCCCGGCCGATCACCCTCATGTACGGGCCCACTCCGGCCTTCCGCGACATGAAGGTCGGCGACCGCGGCCCCGACGTGCTGCAGCTGGAGCGCAACCTCCGCGACCTCGGATTCGGCGCCGGCCTGTACATCGACACCCGGTACGACAAGAACACCGAGGCCGCCGTCAAGAAGTGGCAGAAGTCGCTCGGGATCGAGAACCCCTCCGGCAGCGTCGGCCAGGGCGATGTGGTCTTCCAGCCGGGCCCGGTCCGGGTGGTGTCGGCGGACGCCGCGCTCGCCGACCGGATCGGCCCCGCCCAGGCCGTGCTCACGGTCGCCTCGACCAAGCCGGTCGTCAGGGCCGATCTGGACCGGACCGACACGGCACTGACCCGCAGCGGGACGCAGGTCGAGGTCGCTCTGGGCAGCGGCAAGACCGTCCGGGGAAAGGTGTCGGGGACGGTGAACACCCCGGCCTCCGGCGAGGCCGGCAATCCGGGCCGGGACGGCATCACCGTCGAGGTCGCCCTGGACGGCGGCGGCTCCGCCGTCTCCGCGGAGGACCCCAAGGCGACGGTGAGCGTCACCTTCGTCAGCGAGAGCCGTACGGATGTGCTGGTGGTGCCGGTCGAAGCGGTGGTCGCGCTGCGGGGCGAGAACGGCGGCTACGGGCTGAAGATCCTCGAGAACGGCGGGTCGCGGATGGTCCGGGTAGAGACCGGCATGACGGCGGACGGCCGTATCGAGGTCAGCGGAAGCGGCCTCGCGGACGGCATGACGGTCGAAACGGCGCGGCCATGACGGTAGGCGGCGCAATGGAGGTGGGCGGCGAAGTGGCGGTGGGCGCGGCCCCGCCGGTGATCGAACTCTCGGGAGTCTCCAAGTCCTACCCCGGCGGTGTCCACGCCCTGCGCGGGGTGGACCTCCGGATCGACCGGGGCGAACTCGCGGCGATCGTCGGCCCTTCCGGGTCCGGCAAATCCACCCTGCTCCATCTGATCGGCACGCTCGACAAGCCGACGACGGGCACGGTCCGGGTGGCCGGCCACGACGTCGGCGTGCTCTCGGACCGCCGGCTCTCGGCGCTGCGGGCCCGCCACATCGGCTTCGTCTTCCAGCACTTCCACCTGGCCGCGGGCCGCAACGCGGTGGACAACGTGGCCGACGGGCTCCTCTACTCGGGCGTGCCGGCACGGGCGCGACGTACGAGGGCCCGTGCCGCGCTGGAACGGGTCGGCCTCGGCCACCGGCTCGGCCACCGCCCAAACGAACTGTCCGGCGGCGAGAAGCAGCGTGTCGCCATCGCCCGCGCCCTGGTCGGGGAGCCCGACGTACTCCTCGCCGACGAGCCGACCGGCGCTCTGGACACGGCGTCCGGCGACGTCGTCATGACGCTCATCCGGGAACTCCATGCGGCGGGCACCACGATCTGCGTGATCACCCACGACAACGAGATCGCCGGCTCGCTGCCCCGCCGCATCCGGTTCAGGGACGGCGCCGTGGTGTCCGACTCCCGGACGGCCGGACCGAAGGAGATGGCGCAGTGACCCGCACCGAACTGCGGCCCGGCCGCCTCGCCGCGACCGACGTCCTGCGCGTCGGCGCCGTCGGGCTGCGGGCCCGGCGCGCCCGGGTGGTGCTCTCCGCCCTCGGGATTGCGATCGGCATCGCCACCATGGTCGCCGTGGTCGGCCTGTCCACGTCCAGCCGTGCCGATCTGATGGCCCGGCTCGACCGGCTCGGCACCAACCTGCTGACCGCGGAGGCGGGCAAGGACGCGACAGGTCAGGAGGTGAAGCTGCCGAAGAGCGCGGTCGCCATGGTGGAGCGGATCGGCCCGGTCCGGCACGCCACGGCGACAGCCCAGGTGGATGCCCGGATCCGGCGCAGCGATGTGGTGCCGGAGGAGCGGACTGCCGGGGTCACGGTGCAGGCGGCCCGGCCGGATCTGCTGGCCGCGCTGGGCGCGGAGGTCGACCGGGGTATCTGGCTCGACCTGGGCCGGGAGCGGCTGCCCGTCACGGTCCTGGGGAGCGTCGCCGCCGAGCGGCTGGGCATCACCGAACCGGGCGAGAAGATCATGATGAATGACGCGTACGTGGTCGTCGTCGGGATCCTGAAGCCGGTGGAGCTGGTCCCCAACCTCGACCGGGTCGCGCTGGTCGGCTTCCCGGCGGCCGAGCAGTACCTGGGGTTCGACGGCCATCCCACGACGGTCTTTGAGCGGTCCTCGGACGCCTCGGTCGAGGACGTACGGGCGGTGCTCGCGCGGACCGTCAACCCCGGGAACCCGGGTGCGGTCAAGGTCTCCCGGCCCTCCGACGCCCTGGCCGCGAAGGCTGCCACCGACAAGGGGCTCACCGCTCTGATGCTCGGTCTCGGCGCGGTCGCGCTGCTGGTCGGCGGAGTCGGCGTGGCCAACACCATGGTGATCTCGGTGCTCGAGCGCCGGCAGGAGATCGGCCTGCGCCGCGCCATCGGAGCCACCAGGGGCGCGATCCGGCTCCAGTTCCTGACGGAGTCCCTGTTGCTGTCCGCGCTCGGCGGGGTGGCAGGGGCCGTCCTCGGGGCGGCGGCCACGGTCGCCTTCGCCCGGGCGCAGGGCTGGACCGCGGTGGTGCCCGTGTGGTCGCTCACCGGCGGCCTGGGCGCGACGCTCGTGATCGGCGTGGTGGCGGGGCTCTACCCGGCGATCCGCGCCTCCCGCCTCCACCCCACGGTCGCGCTCAACACGAGCTGAGCCGCGAACTGGGTCATGACGGCCTGACGACGGCCTTTAGGGTGCGGTCATGATCTCGAACAGCTACCTCTCCGAACTGTTCTCGCTGGACGGCCGGGTCGCCCTGGTGACGGGCGGCAGTTCCGGCATCGGCCGGGCCATCGCCGGGGCTCTCGCGCGAGCGGGGGCGAGCGTGGTGATCGTGGCGCGCAAGGAGTCGGAACTCGCCGCCACCGTCGAAGAGTTGACGGCGGACGGCTGCCGGGCGGCTTGGGTGAGCGCCGACCTGAGCACCCGGGACGGGGTGCGCGCGGCTGCCGAGCAGGCGGCCGGGGTGTTCGGCGAGCCCGACATCCTCGTCAACAGCGCCGGGATCAACCTCCGGCCGCCGATGGGCGAGCTGGACGAGGACGTGTGGGACACCACGATGGCGGTGAACCTGGACGCGCCGTACCTGCTGGGCCGGCGGTTCGGGCCCGGCATGGCCGAGCGGGGCTTCGGCCGGATCATCCACATCACCTCCCAGCAGGCGCACCGGGCGTTCGTGCAGAGCGGCGCGTACGGGGTCTCCAAGGGGGCGCTGGAGTCGCTGGCCCGCTCCCAGGCCGAGGCGTGGTCCCCGTACGGCGTCACCTGCAACACGCTGGTGCCGGGCTTCGTCATGACCCCCCTCAATGCGCGGCTGTCGTCCGACCCGGAGAAGGTGGCGGCACTGGCCGCGCGCACCATGGTCGGGCGCAACGGCCTGGCCGAGGACTTCGCCGGAGCGGCGGTGTTCCTGGCCGGCCGTGCCTCCGGCTATGTCACCGGGCAGGCGATCTTCGTGGACGGCGGGTTCTCCGTCCACTGAGGGCTCCCGCCGCTTGACCTCAAGCGCGGTTGAGTTTCTACCGTCACCTCTTGTTGATCACCGGACGACGGGAGGGAGGCCTCGTGATTCTCGTAACGGGAGCCACCGGGAACATCGGCAGTGCGTTGGTGGCGGAGCTGGCCGGGCACGGTGGTGCCGAGGGGGTGCGGGCGCTGGCCCGGGATCCGGGGCGGGCCGCGTTTCCCGACGGGGTGCAGGCCGTCGCGGCGGACCTCGCCGACCCGGCTTCGCTGCAGGACGCCCTGCGGGGAGTGCGTGCGCTGTTCCTGATCCCGCAGCTGGGCCCCGACCGGGAGGTTCTCGGCGCCGCCCGGCAGGCGGGTGTCGAGCAGGTGGTCCTGGTGTCCTCGATGACGGCCGAGACCCATCCGCACCTCGGGCCCGCGCGGGAGAACCTGGCCGTCGAGCGGCTGGTCAAGGACAGCGGTTTGGCCTGGACGATCCTGCGGCCGACCCAGTTCGCCTCCAACGCCCGCTGGTGGGCCGGCGAGATCCGCGAGGGACGGCCGGTCCGGGTGCCCTACCCCGACACCGGGCTGCCGACGATCCACCCGGCGGACATCGCCTCGGTGGCCCGGGCCGCCCTGACCGAGCCCGGCCACCGGGGGCGGACGTACGCACTGACCGGACCGGAGCGGATGTCGCCCCGCCGGCAGGTGGCGGCCCTCTCCGCGGTGCTGGGCCGTACGGTGCCGCTCGCCGGGATCGACCGGGCGGAGGCGCACCGCGGTCTGGCCGCCCTCATGGGGGACGAGACCGCCGACGCGGTGCTCGATGTGACCGGTGGCGACGTCAACGAGGCGCTGCTGCGGGTCCGGGACACGGTCGAGCAGGTCACGGGGCGGGCGGCCCGGACCTTCGGGCAGTGGGCCGCGGAGCATGCGGCCGAGTTCCGCCCGTCGGCCGCAGCCTGACCCCATCGTCCTCATGCGTCGGGCGGCGGGGGGAGTTTCTCGGCTCGCCGTCCGGCCGACTCGGCCCGGGCCCGCGCCTTGGACGCCGCCCGGCCGGCCTCCTGCCGCCGGGCGAGGGCCTGCCTGTCCTCGGCGCGGGCGGCACCGAGGCGTTCGTTGGCCGCCTTGACCTCGTCCTCGGCGCTCTCCACCGCCGCGTGGGCCTGCTCCGCCGCCCGGCCGGCCGCCGCCTGCTCGCCCTCCAGCCGGTCCGCCTCCTCGGTCGCCTCGGCCAGCTCCTTGCGGGCCGCCTCCCACCGCTCCCACCGCTCCCGGCGCTCCCGGCGTTCCGGCGCTGCCCGCTCCGCCGCCGGGCCTGCCGGACGTGCCGGACTGCGGGCGGGCGGCCGGGCGGTGCCCGGTGCCGGTTCCAGGCCCGCGAACCCCACTGCCGCCTCGGGGGACTTCACCAGCCGCCCTTCGGTCCATTCCCGGGCCACCGCCTCGTCCGCGAGGGCCGCGCGCAGGATCTGCTCCACCTCGTGCAGGGCACTCTCGCTCACCGCCTGGCCAGCCTCGGCGGCCAGCTCGCGCCCGGTGCGCGCGAGCTCCGCGATCACCACGTGCTGATCGCGCGAGAGCTGCCGCAGCTGCTCCCCGTCCAGGGCCCGGTGCGCAGCCCGGAGCGCCTCTCCCAGATGCACCAGCTGCCGGGCCTCCTCCGGCCGACTGCGCGCCAGCAGATCGGCCGTCCATGCCGCGACCGTCGGCTTCCGCAAGCGGGCGATCGCAGCCGCCAGCTCCTTGTCACCGGCCTGCCGGGCCCGGGCGACGTACTCGTCCCGGGCCGCGGTGAACTCCGCCGGGCGCAGCCCGTACAACTCCTGTGCCACCGATTCCGCGTCCATGAACGGCAGTGTCCTGCCCGTTGCGCGTGCCGGGCGGCACCGCGCGTCGGCACCGAAGATGACTTCACCCGCCCGGGCAAGGTACGAAGTCCTCTGTGAACGCACAGACCCAGGCCGCGACCGTCCGGATATTCATCGCCCTCGCCCCGCCCGACGACGCGAAGGAGGAGCTGGAGCGGGAGCTGCGCCCCGCCTACGAGGCGTACCCGCGCATGCGGTGGAACCGTATCGAGGACTGGCACATCACCCTGGCGTTCCTCGGTGAGCTCCCGGTCACGGCCGTGCCCCGGCTGCGTCCGCCGCTCGCGGACCTCGCGGCGCGGAGCCGGCCCCTGGAGCTGGCCCTCAGCGGCGGCGGCCACTTCGACGAGCGGGTGCTGTGGACCGGGATCGAGGGGGACCTCGAAGGGCTGCACCTGCTCGCCACCGACGTGCGCGCCGTGGTCAAGGAGTGCGGGGTGGCCTTTCCGGACCGGCCGCTGCGCCCTCATCTGACGCTGGCCCGCGCCCGCCGCAACCAGCCGTCCTGCGCGGTGGAGGCCGCCGCCGGACTCGCCGCGTTCACCGGGCGCCGGTGGCAGGCCGAGCGCCTGCACCTGGTCGGCAGCAACATCGGGCGCGGCCCGGGCCCGATCCACTACCGCGACATCGAGGCCTGGCCCTTCGGCTGAAGCCGGGCATACTGCTGGGCATGACGTCCTCGATCGCCACCCGGATGCATCTGATGATCACCTTTGTGCTGGTGATGTGCGGGTCGGTCGGCGGGGCGTGTTTCGGGCTGCTGCTGGGGGGCCGGATGACGGCTCTGGCCGCCGGGGGTGCGGCCGGACTGGGGGCGGGGGTCGGGGCGTTGCTCTCCCGGCGGCATGTGGTGGCCTTCTTCCGGCCCGGGCCGCACGATCTCGCCGCCCGGGCCGACGGGTACGCGGAGGGGATCGCCGACGCAGTCCTCGTGAGCATCGCCACCTACCAGGCAGCGGTCTTCCCTCTCACCCCGGCCGGCGTGTCCGACGAGGAACGCGAGGCCCGCCGCACCGTCGCCTACCGGGTCGCTGCCTACGACGGCCTGCCGCTCGCCGTGCGGGTGTCGGCCGCCGCCGCGCTGGAGGCCGTCGACCAGGGCGTGGACGCCGAGCGCGCCCACGCCGCGATGAAGGCCCTGTCCCTCACCGTCTACGACCACCGCGGCGTTCGCTGACCTGGGGACCGCGGGCGGCTACAGGCTGAGTGCGTCCTCCGCGGTGCCGACCCACGCGGTCACGGAGTTCCGGTCGGGCGAGACGTACAGGCCGGGAGTCGACGCCTTGAGCGGCTTCTGTGCCAAGTCGGACTCGGTGCTCATGGTCATGGCGATCGAGTCGACGGTCTTCCCCTTGCCGTCGTTGCCGCCCCCCATGAGTCCGGCGTAGGCCGACGCGCCCGGGGCGAGCCTGAGCGCATCTTCGATGCCGGGGGCCGAGCCCCGCTCCGTGGCCTGTCCGTCCAGCGCGCCGAAGGTCACGACCGGATGGCCCAGCGCCCGGCACGCCTTGGACCCCTTGTTGGTGATTTTCAGCAGGTAGCTGCCGGTCGTGGGTTCCGCCAGGGACGCGGTGAACTTCACGTCGAACGTGCTGCACGGGAAGACGTCGTGGTCCGGGTCGGCGGGCGAGCCCTTGCCCGGGGATGCCGTCGGCTTCGCCGGAGTCGTCGGCTTGGTCGGCTTCGCCGAAGGCGCCGGGGTCGCCGGCGGCGAGGACTTCGTGGGGCTCGCGGCGGTCGGGCTCGCGGCCCCGCCCGACGCGTCGTCCTCGGTGGGCCCACAGGCAGTCAGGGCCAGTGCGGACACGGCGGCGAGGACGACAGCGGCTCTGCGTACGGTGCTCGTGGCAGTGCTCATGGTGGTGCTCCCCTTGGGTGAGAAGCGCGGAGTGCGCCGGGCTGAGTACCAGCGTCCCGCGGGAGCTTCACAGCTTGGTGACGGTCTCTCGCCGAATCCACCACGGCCCTCTCACCGTCTGCGCGGCCATCCCGCCCGCCGTCGGGAGATGCGCGACCTGCGCCCGGACAGGGAGGGTGAGGCCAGCGCAAAGGTCACGGTGATCTGCGCGCCGCCCAGGGGGCTGCGGGCGATGTGCATCGAGCCTCTGGTGGCGGCTGCGGCCCGTTGGGCGATGTCGAGACCGAGGCCCGTGGAGCCGGTGCTGCTTCCGCGGGAGAGCGCCCGGTCCGGTTCGGGGATGCCCGCTCCGGCGTCCTCCACGACCAGTTCCACCGCGTGGGCCGTGCGTACGACATGGACGCCGAACGGGGTCCCGGGCGCGGTGTGGCGGAAGATGTTGCCGATGAGCGCGTCCACGACCGCGGCGATGTCGTCGTCGGAGAGGCTGACGGCCGTGGGCTCCTGGGTGATGGCGAGGGAGCAGGGCCGGTCCTGCTGCTCCGCCAGGACCGCCCAGAAGGCGGTCCGGCGGCGGACGACCTCGGCAGCCTCGCAACGGGGTCCGGTGGGGCCCGCCACGGAGCCCGCGACGGGACGCCGGGTGGGCCGGTCGACCGGGCCCGGTTCCGTACCGAGCATGCCCTGGCCCATGGGGCCCACGGCGAGCGGGGTGCGCGCCGCGGTGATGATGGCGTGGAGTTCCGCCTCCAACTCGCCCACCGCCGCCTCGAGCCGGGCCGACTCCGGTGTTCCGGCCATCCGCTCCGAGGCCAGGTGAAGGGCGGTCAACGGGGTGCGCAGTCGGTGGGACAGATCGGCGACGAGCTCGCGTTCGACGGCGAGCAGCTCGGTCATCCGGTGAGCCATCGCGTTGAAGGCGACGCCTGCGTCGCGCAGTTCCCTGGGGCCCATCGGGTCCACGCGGGTGTCCAGGTCGCCCTCCCCCAGCGCCCGCGAAGCCTGCGCAAGCCTCTTGGAGGACCGGACCACCTTCGCGCCGAGCCGGTCGGCGACCAGCACGGAGCCGCCGATCAGTCCCACGGCGAGGAAGAGCATGACCGCCCAGGACTCCTTGACCCCGCGGGTCAGCTCCTCCTCGGGGACGAAGTTCTCGATGACGGCGACCCGGTCGCCGGGGAGCACGACCGGCTGGAGGCAGATCCAGCCGGCCGGAATCTGCTGGGAGATGGACTCCCGTCCGCGCTGGGCCCGTTCCAGCAGGGCCGCGGGCGCCTGGGAGGTGCCCAGGGCCGGGGCATCCGGCAGATGGACGACCAGGCGCTCGGCCGCGTCCAGGCCGGCGACGGACTCCCGCAGGGCGGACGGATCCGTGGTCAGCGTGAGGACGGGCGCCAGGGCGGCGGCACGCTGCTCGGCCGCGGTGACGCTCTGCTCCTTGACCAGCGACATCACCAGGGCGGCCAGCGGTATGAGGAAGGAGAGGGCGACCATGGAGGTCACGGCGAGCGCCACTCCGGCCAGGGAACGTCTCAACGCGGCGCCACCAGTTTGATGCCGACGCCGCGGACGGTGAGCAGGTAGCGGGGGGCTGCGGCGCGTTCGCCGAGCTTGCGGCGCAGGGAGGACAGGTGCACGTCGACGGTCTGGTCGTCCACGTACGGTTCGCGCCAGACCTCGGTCAGCAGCCGGCGTTTGGAGACGACCTGGCCGGTGTGGTGGGCGAGGAAGGCCAGGAGGTCGAACTCCCGGCGGGTGAGGCGGAGCTCCCGGCCCGCCAGGTACGCGGTGCGCGCGCCCGGGTCGACGGCCAGCTCCCCCACGGTGGTGGGGCGCAGCGGTTCGGCCGAGGGTGCCGGCCGCGCACCGCCCGTGGCGGGGGCGGAGGCGGGGGAAACGTGGCTGGTGCGCCGCAGGACGGCGGAGAGGCGGGCGATGAGTTGGCCCCCGGAGAAGGGCTTGACCAGGTAGTCGTCGGCGCCCGCGTTGAGGAGCTTGATGATTTCCGCCTCGTCGTCGCGGGCGGTGGCCACCAGGACGGGGACCGAGGAGATGCCGCGGATCATGCGCAGGGCGTCCGCGCCGTCCAAGTCGGGCAGTCCCAGGTCGAGGACCACCGCGTCGAGGGGCGTCTGGGTGACCTCGCGCAGGCCGCCGAAGCCGTCGGGGGCGCTGCGTACGGCATACCCGTGCTCCGCCAGGACCTCGATCAGGGACTGGCGGATGCTGGGGTCGTCTTCCACGACCAGGACGCTGGGCATGGGGACACCTTAGGCGCAGCTAAGGGGTGCCGAACGCCGGGCCGTCGTCGGTGATGCGGAGCTGCACGGGGCGGTCGGAGACGGGGATGGTGCAGCCCTCCCGGGAGCTGCAGCTGGCGTAGCCGATCAGTACGGTCGCGTCCCCGTTGGCGTTGGCGCGGATGGGCAGCGTGGTGGTGACGGGGCCGTCGGGGTAGACGGGGACGGGGGCGTCGACACCCGGCAGGCTGATCGACCGTACCTCCGCGGCGGCGGTCAGTTTCCCGTCCGCTGCGAGGACTCCGGTGACGCCCACCGCGGTCGGGCGGCCCACGCCCTCGATTCCGGTGGCCGGCAGATCGGTGCTGTAGAGGTGGAATCCCTTGGCCTCGGGGGTGAAGACCGCGGTCAGGGTGCCCTTCGGGGCGCGCCAGTCGGACACCGAGAGGGTGACGGTGACCCCGTTCTCGGTGAAGCGTGTGGTGGGCGGCGCTGCGATGTCGTCGCGCCCGGCGGGCTGCTCGCCGCCGCATGCCGTGAGCGCCGCCAGGGAGAGGAGGGCGGCCGTGATCCGGGCCGTCCGCCGCAGGGTCGGGTGCGGTCGTCTCATGATGCCCACTTGCGCAGGAAGGAGTTGATGCCGTCCGAGGTCAGGGACGGGTTGCCGGTGACGTGGGTATCGGTCCGCACCGTGCCGGAGGGGGTGACGACAATGAGCACCGGCATTTTGTAACTTCCGCCCCCGGAGCTGTATTTGCTCAGGAGCGAGAAGTTGGCGGAGCTGTTGCCGCCGATGTCGACCTTGACCAGGTGGTAGGAGGCGCCGAGGAGCGCGGCCGTCTTCGGCTGGGCGAACACCTTGTCGGCGGCCTTGCAGTTGCCGCACCAGTTGGCGCCGAAGTCGAGCAGCACCATCCGCCCGTCGGCCTTGGCCGCGCGCAGCGCCGCGTCGATCTGCTTCTGTGCGTCGGCCGAACTGTCGTAGCCGGGACCGGGTATCCGGGCCGGCGCGGGGGCGGCGGACGTACGGGGCGGCTTGGCGGGGGTCGTCCGGGCGGCGGGGGTCCGGGTGGGGGCGGCGGACCCGGTGCGCGAGGGGGTCGGCGAGGAGCCGGGCAGGGCCTTGGCGGAGGCCGAGGGCGAGGCCGACGCATCCGGGGCCCCGGAGTCCTCCGGGGCCCCGGATGCGGAATCCGTCCCGGCGGGGAGGGCGTTCGAAGCCTGTCCGGCTGCGGACGGCGCTGTGGACCCGGCGGACGGGGAGGACGGCCCGCACGCGGCGGTCAGCCCCGCCGCGAGCACGGCCGCGGCGGCAAGGGCAGGTCGGAGGAGGCGAGGACTCATGGTGGAAACACCCCAGGGCGCGGTTCGGACGGCTCGGTTGACGCGAGCATAGGACCGCTGTGGCCTGTCGGAACCGGCTGGACGTGATCTTGAGGTTCCCCTAAGGAAGAGCTCACCTTCCGCTTCACCGGAACTCCCGCAAACCGGTCAGAACGAGGTCTCGCGCACGCTGGCCTTCGCCTGGGGGGTGACCGTCGCCGTGATGTCCGACCGATGGTCCGCGCTGCTGAAGGTGACCGTCAGGGTGTGGTCGGCGGTCTGCGAGGTACCGGCCTTGAACCCGCGGGCGGGAACGGCCGAGATCAGGCAGACGCCGCGACTCCCGTACCGCACGGTGGCCTTGCCGCCCTGCGAGGGGATGGTGTAAAGGCCCGGTCCGCCTTCCCGGCAGTCGACGGGGGGTTTGGGCGCGGTGGTCCGGGGGGTTCCCGAGGGCGTCTTCGACGGGACGGCGGCCGAAGGCGAGGGGGACGGCCGCTGCCCCGCGGTGGGCGAACCGATCACGGTCGCGGGCGCCGGCGCGGTCGGGGACTGCGGGCCGGGTGACGGGGTCTGCTCCGCCTGCCAGGCCGGCGGTGAGTCGAGGACCGTGGGGGCGGACCGGGCAACGGGAGGCGTCGGCCTGGTGGAGCCGACCACAAACTGCACCGTGGCGAGCACGGCGGTCACGCTGGTGGCCGTACACGACAGCCATATGAGCAGGTAACGCGGAACCCGCGGAATTCGAGGCACGGCCCCATAGTGGCCGACGGACGGACGACCGCCGAACGCCGACGTCCTCCTGGCCCGCGTACGGGTCGGAGGACGTGGCATTCGACGGCCGAGGGGGGAGGCGGGGCCGGGGGGTGGCGGGGGCCCCTACCGGCCCTACCTCGGCGCGCCGAAGTTCTGGGTCCACCAGGGGCCGCCGTCACCCTTGTGGACGCCTATGCCGATCTCCTTGAAGGCGCAGTTGAGGATGTTGGCCCGGTGGCCGGAGCTGTTCATCCACGCCTTCATGACCGCGTCGGCGTCGGCCTGGCCGCGGGCTATGTTCTCGCCCAGGTTGGACCACTTGTAGCCGGCGGCCTCCACCCGGCTGGTCATGGTGGACCCGTCGGGTCCGGTATGGGACATGACGCCACTGCGGGCCATGGTGTCGCTGTACGCCCGTGCGGCGGCGCTCAGCTTGGCGTTCGAGGCCAGGGGGCCGCATCCGGCCGCGGCCCGCTCCTTGTTGACGATGGCGAGGACCGCGGACTCGGAGGCGGAGCCGCCCGAGGAACCGCCGGAGGAGCCGCCCGAGCTGCCGCCCGTGCCGCCGGATCCACCGCCGGTGGTCGGGGCCGTGGTACGCGTGGGCTTGCGGGTCGGCGTCGCCGTCGCCGTCGTACGGGCCGGACTGCTCTGCGTTGCCGCGGATTTGGTGGGCGTGGCGGAGCCCTTGGCACCGTCGCCGGGTGTCCCGGACGGCGTCGGGCCGGTCGGGGACGCCGCGTCGGCGGTGCCCGTGGGGAGGGTCGCGGCCGGGGCGCCGGTGCCCGCAGCGTCGCCGGAGGCTGCCGTCCGGGACTCCGTACCGGTGGCACCGTCGGCCCGCTGGTCCACGCGTGCATCGCCGTCGCCGTCGGTGTCCGCCACTGCGACACCGACCGCCACCGCCGCGGCTGCCGCGGTGAGGGAGAGCACGATGCGGGTGCGCACCGCCTTCTTCCGTCGCGCTTCGGCTCGGGAGGACTGCGGTTCGGGGGTTCGGCTGCGGCTCATGCCGGTGACACCTCACAGGGAAAGGGGGCGGATCACGACTGAGCCTAAGGCCGTGACCAGCCAAAAGAGCGCCCTGGAGGTGTTCTTCAGGTTCCCCTAAGGAAGCCCGCAGGGTCAGCTCAGGTCGAGCCGCATCAGGATCCGGGGATGGCCTGCGAGCACGGAGGTGGTGTCGGCGACATGGGAAAACCCGGCACGTTCGAAGTTCTTCCGGAGCCCGGCGTAGGCCATGGTCAGGTCGACCTTGGCATCGTCGTTGTCCAGAGGGTACGCCTCGATGGCCGGTGCGCCATGGGCGCGGGCGAACTCGACCGCGCCGGCGATGAGGGCGTGCGAGATCCCGCTCTTGCGGTGGCCGGGGCGGACCCGGATGCACCACAGGGACCAGACCGGCAGGTCGTCGACCTGCGGGATCGTCCGGCTGTGCGCGTAGGCGGTGGCCGAGCGCGGTGCCACGGCGGCCCAGCCGACCGCCACGTCGCCCTCGTACGCGAGCACTCCCGGCGGAGGGTCCGCGGCACACAGGCGGGCGACGTACTCGCCCCGGGCCGGTCCGCGGAGCTCGTTGTTGGGCTTCGACGGGATCCGGTGGCTCAGGCACCAGCAGACGTTGGCTGTCGGTGACTTGGGGCCGAGCACGGCACGGACGTCCTCGAAGTCCGTGGCCGGGCGCACATCGATGGTCATGGCACCACGATGGCACGGCGTACGGGGCACTGCCCGGGCAGCGGCAGCGCCCCGTACGGGCGGTGTGCTCAGTCGGTGCCGAACTCCATCGCGGCGCGGTCGAGCATCTCCTCGTCGTCAACCTCGCCGCGCGAGGCGATGGCCTCGGCGCCGCCCTCCGGCATCGCGCCGATCAGGCCCGTCGAGGCGGCCTGCGCGGCACCGACGAGCGCGGCCTGGCCGGTGCCGACCATGCCGAGGCCCGCGTACTGCTCAAGCCTGGCCCGCGAGTCGGCGATGTCGAGGTTGCGCATGGTGAGCTGGCCGATCCGGTCCACCGGGCCGAACGCCGAGTCCTCGGTGCGCTCCATCGACAGCTTGTCCGGGTGGTAGCTGAAGGCGGGACCGGTGGTGTCGAGGATCGAGTAGTCCTCCCCGCGCCGCAGCCGCAGCGTCACCTCGCCGGTGACCGCCGAGCCGACCCAGCGCTGCAGCGACTCGCGCACCATCAGCGCCTGCGGGTCGAGCCAGCGGCCCTCGTACATCAGCCGGCCGAGGCGCCGTCCCTCGTTGTGGTACTGGGCGAGGGTGTCCTCGTTGTGGATCGCGTTGACCAGGCGTTCGTACGCCGCGTGCAGCAGTGCCATGCCGGGCGCCTCGTAGATGCCGCGGCTCTTCGCCTCGATGATCCGGTTCTCGATCTGGTCCGACATGCCCATGCCGTGGCGCCCGCCGATCGCGTTCGCCTCCATCACCAGGTCGACCGGGGAGTGGAAGGTCTTGCCGTTGACCGTCACCGGGCGGCCCTGTTCAAAGCCGATGGTCACGTCCTCGGCGGCGATCTCCACCTGGGGGTCCCAGAACCGCACGCCCATGATCGGGTCCACCGTCTCGACACCCGTGTCGAGGTGCTCCAGGGTCTTGGCCTCGTGGGTGGCGCCCCAGATGTTGGCGTCGGTCGAGTACGCCTTCTCGGTGCTGTCGCGGTAGGGCAGCCCGTGGGCGAGCAGCCACTCCGACATTTCCTTGCGTCCGCCGAGCTCGGTGACGAAGTCCGCGTCCAGCCAGGGCTTGTAGATGCGCAGATGGGGGTTGGCGAGCAGGCCGTAGCGGTAGAACCGCTCGATGTCGTTGCCCTTGAACGTCGAGCCGTCGCCCCAGATCTGTACGTCGTCCTCGAGCATCGCCCGGACCAGCATGGTGCCCGTGACGGCGCGGCCGAGCGGGGTGGTGTTGAAGTAGGCGCGCCCGCCCGAGCGGATGTGGAAGGCGCCGCAGGCGAGGGCAGCGAGGCCCTCCTCGACCAGGGCGGCCCGGCAGTCGACCAGGCGGGCGATCTCCGCGCCGTACGTCTTCGCGCGGCCGGGGACCGAACCGATGTCGGGTTCGTCGTACTGGCCGATGTCGGCGGTGTAGGTGCACGGGACGGCGCCCTTGTCGCGCATCCAGGCGACGGCGACGGACGTGTCGAGGCCGCCGGAGAAGGCGATGCCGACGCGCTCGCCGGCGGGCAGTGAGGTGAGAACCTTGGACATAGGAAGAGTATGCACCAATCTACATAATCATTCACCACCGGGGCCGGGTCCCCCGAGCAGGCTGCGGGGTGAACCCGCGCCGGGCCGCCGCGGCGCACCGCTGCCGGGCCGGAATCACTCTGATGCAACTCCGCGGCACCGGCACGGTGCCGGGGAAACGGGCCAGGATCCAGAGATGGCAAACGACGAGGTGGCCGTCCTGATCGTCGGTGGCGGGCCGGTGGGGCTCACCGCCCGGGTGCTCCTGGAGCGCTGGGGCGTGCCGACCCTGCTGGTGGAGAAGCACCGCCGGCTGTCCCCTTTCCCCCGGTCCCGGCTGGTCAACGTGCGCTCGATGGAGATCTACCGCCGGCTCGGGCTCGCCGACACGATCACGGCCAACGCCTTCGGGCCGGAGTACGGGCGCGTCCGCTTCCGCGACACGCTGCACGGCCCCGACTTCGCCACGGCGCCGATGCTCGGGGTCAATGCACCGGTACCCGAAAGCCCGGCGATCGGCGTGGTCACCTCGCAGGACCGGCTGGAGCCCACGCTGCTCGCCGCAGCGGACGCACAGGTGCGGTTCGGGGTCGAGCTCATCGGGCTGACCGAGGAAGCCGAGGGTGTCACGGCCCTGCTCGTCGACCGCCGGAGCGGCGAGGAGACGCGCGTGCGCGCCCGCCATGTGCTCGCCGCCGACGGCGCCAACTCCACCGCCCGGCAGCTGCTGGGGATCGACACCGACGGGCCCGGAGTGATGGGGGGTTTCACCACCGTCGTGTTCGAGGCCGACCTCGACCGCTGGTCCGCGCGTCAGCCCGCCGGGGTCTACTTCACCGCGCACGGATCGTTCGCCCCGCTCTACCCCGAGGGAGGCTGGGCCTGGTTCGCCCCCACACCCGAAGACGCGGCGCGCACCGACTGGTCCGAGCTGGTCTCGCGCGCCCTCGGCCCGGGCGCCGACGTACGGGTCAACGCACTGCGGGTCCAGCACTGGGTGATGAACGCGTTCGTCGCCGAACGCTTCCGCCACGGCCGGATCCTGCTGGCCGGCGATGCCGCGCACGCCATCCCCATCACCGGCGGCCTGGGCATGAACACCGGCGTCGCCGATGTCCACAACCTGTGCTGGAAGCTGGCGGGTGTCCTCCACGGGTGGGCCGAGCCGGGCCTGCTGGACAGCTACGAGACGGAACGGCGGCCCGTCGCCCACCGGACCCTCCGCCAGACGGTGGCCGACACCCACCTCATGCTCGAGGTACAGAGCCGCCGCCGCGAGCAGCTCCACAGCGGCGAGGCGGCATCGGCCCGCACCGGACCACCCTGGTCGGAGCGGTACTTCGCCCAGCTCGGCCTCGTGCTCGGCGTCACCTACCGGTCCGGCGCGGTCCTCGCCGAGGACCCGGACACGGACATGGACTCGGACGGGGGCACGGGGTACGTACCCACCGCGGAGCCGGGCCGTCGTATGCCGCACCTCTGGCTCGCGCGCGACCGCTCCACGGTCGACGCCTGCGGCGAATGGTTCACCCTGCTCACTCCGCGCCCCACCCACTGGGAGCAGCAGAGCGCCGCACCGTGGCCGCTCCGCATCGAGGCTCTTCCCGACGAGCACGCCGACCGCTGCGGCCTCCGCCCCCACGGGGCACTGCTCATCCGGCCGGACGGCCATATCGGCGCCCGCTGGCGCGACCGCCCGCCGAACGATTCCGCCCTCCGCCGCGCCCTCGCCGCACTCACCGCCCAGTAGCCGAGCGGTTCGTTCAGGCGTTCTTCTCCATACCCGGACGGAGGCGCTCCAGCAGGGCGTACAGAGTCGCGCTCTCCTCGGCGCCGAGCAGGTCGAGCGCGCCGTGCGTGGCCTGCATCTCCTCGCGGACCCGCCGGATGGTCTCGCGGCCGAGATCCGTGGCCACCACGTTCTTGACGCGGCGGTCGGCGGGGTCGGGCTCGCGGCGCACCAGCTCACGGGCCTCCAGCCGGTCGACGATCCCGGTGACGTTCGAGGCGTCGCACACCAGCAGGGTGGCGAGGCCGCGCATCGGGAGCGGGCCGTCGAGCTGGGCGAGGACCTTCGCCTGCGTGGAGGTGAGGCCGTAGCGGGCTGCGGCGGTGGCGAAATCCCGCCACTGTGCGGTGCCGATGGCGGCGAGCAGCTCCAGCAGCTGGAGCTTGGTGGGGTGCCCGGGGGTCGTGGTGGTGCTCATGCCTGGAGCGTACTTGAGGACCCTTGACATTATCAATTATTTACTTGACCACCTTAACTATCGAGGTCTACCTTCGATCGAGTTACTTCATGACCTCAACCATCCACGATCTGAAGCAGCGAGAAGGTCTCCCCGGACATGAGCACCACCGCCCCCAGCCCCGCCGAGAACAAGGCCAGGAACGAGACGGTCATCGTCTTCGCCCTGAGCCTTGCCGCCATGGTCGTGTCGATGATGCAGACCCTGCCGGTCCCGATCCTGGGCCTCATCCGCACCGACCTCGGCACCTCGACCGCCGGCGTGAGCTGGGTGACCACCGCCACCCTCCTCTCCGCCGCCGTCTTCACCCCCCTGCTCGGCCGCTTCGGCGACCAGCACGGAAAGAAGCGGACGCTGGTGGCCGTCCTCGGCGTCATGGTCGTGGGCTCCGTCATCGCCGCCCTGGCCACCTCGCTGCCCCTGCTGATCCTGGGCCGCGTACTCCAGGGCGCCGCCACCGCGATCTTCCCGCTCGCCCTGTCGGTGCTGCGCGAGGAGGTCCGCCCGGAGAAGCTGCCCGGCGCGATGGCGCTGGTCAGCGGCACGCTCGCGTTCGGCAGCGGGCTCGCACTCGTCGCCACCGGCCTGCTCACCTCCGGCACCGACGCCGACTACCGCAACGCCTTCTGGATGGCGACCGGCTTCGCGGCCCTCGCGCTGCTCGCGGTCGTGTTCCTCGTCCCCGCGACCCGCCACAAGACGGGCGGGCGCACCGACTACCTCGGCGCGCTGACCCTCGGCATCGCGCTGCTGCTGCTCCTGCTGCCGATCTCGCAGGGCCACGAGTGGGGCTGGGCCTCCGGCCGTACGCTGGGCAGCTTCGCCGGCGCGGCCGTCATGACCGCCGTCTGGGTGTGGGTCGAGCGCACGGTGCGCGAGCCGCTCGTCGACATGCGGATGTTCGTCCACCGTCCGGTGCTCATGGCCAACCTGGCCGGCATCCTCGTCGGCTTCGGCATGTTCGCGAACTTCCTCGGCGTCTCCTATCTCGTCCAGATGCCGAAGGAGCTCACCGGCTACGGCTTCGACGCCTCGATCCTGCGCGCGTCCGTCCAGTTCCTGCTGCCCGGCGCGATCGTCTCACTGCTCGCCTCGCCCATCGGCGGCCAGCTGGTCCGCCACCGCGGCCCGCGCGCGGCGCTCGGCCTGGCCGCCGCGCTGGGCACCCTCGGCTTCGGCTGGCTCGCCCTCGACCACAGCCACACCGCCTCGGTGATCGGCGCCGGCGTGGTCGTCGGCGCGGCCGTCAGCTTCGGCTACGCGGCCATGCCCGCCGTCATCATGGCGAGCGTCCCGCACCACCAGAGCGGCATCGCCAACGGCATCAACTCGATCTCACGCTCCACCGGCAGCGCGATCGGCAGCGCCATCGTCACCACGATCCTGGCGTCGAAGACCATCGAGCACCTGCCCGCCGGCGCCCCCGACCTGCCTGCGGAGTCCGGGTTCACCCTCACCTTCGGAATCGGGGCCGTGGCCTTCGCCCTGGTCGCACTCATCGGGTGGCTGGGTCTGCGCGGCGGGCACGGCCCCCGGACCGCCGTGGTCGCGGCGGCCTCCGAGCCCGCAGCCCCGAAGGTGGCCGAGCCGGCCTGAGTCCCTACCATGTCCAGCCATGGACACAAGTGAGGGCGGCAGACGCCTCGTCGACGGCCGCTTCGAGTTGATCGCCCGGCTGGGCAGCGGGGGCATGGGTACGGTGTGGCGGGCCCGGGACACCGCCCTGCAGCGGGAGGTCGCGCTGAAGGAGGTCCGGCCCGCGGACCCGGCGCTGATCGAGGCCCGCCCGGACCTCGCGCTGCAACTGCGGCAGCGGGCCGTCCGCGAGGCGCAGGCGCTGGCCCGGCTCGCCCATCCCAACGTCGTGTCCATCCATCACATCGTCGAACCGCCGGACGGCTCGCACCCCTGGATCGTGATGGAGCTGGTCCAGGGCGGTTCGCTCCACGACCGGCTCGCCCAGGGCCCGCTGCCCGTGTCCGAGGTGGTGCGGATCGGCCTGGACGTACTGTCCGCACTGCGGGCCGCGCATGCAGCCGGCGTGCACCACCGGGACGTCAAGCCGGCCAACGTCCTGCTGCGCCCCGACGGCAGCGCCGTCCTCACCGACTTCGGCATCGCGGCCCTGCCCGAGTCGGCCGGTCTCACGGCCACCGGCGACCTGGTCGGCTCCCCCGAGTACATCGCCCCCGAGCGGGTGCGCGGCGAGGAGGGCAACCCCGCCTCCGACCTGTGGTCCCTCGGCATGATGCTGTACGTCGCCTCGGAGGGGGTCCACCCCTTGCGCCGGGCCACCGCAATGGCGACTGTCGTCGCGGTGCTCGACGAGCCCCTCCCCTACCCTTCGCGTTCCGGCGCGCTCGCCCCCGTACTTACCGAGCTCCTGGTACGCGACACGGCCGCCCGGCCGGATGCCGCGCGGCTGGACCGGCTGCTGCGGGCGGTGCCGACGGCCGCCGGGGAGCGGCCGGCCGGGCCGCCGACCGTGCCCGAGGGGTACGGTCCGGCCGCGGTGTACCCGCCGACGACGACGCCACCGACGCCGGCGAACGGCTTCGGTCCGCCGGCCGGCGGTGCGGTCACGGCGCCGGTCCCGTCCGTACCGCCGGCCCGGCGCCGGCGCCCCGTGCTGGTGTCTTTGGTGGCGATCGGGGTGCTGCTGGCCGGGGCTGCCGGGACCGTGAACTGGCTGCTGCCGGACGGCGATGGCGACGGCAAGAAGGACGACAAGGCGGCCTCCGCCGGGCCCACCGGCGGGGGCAGCCCGAGCCGCACTCCGGACGCAGTGACCGGCGGGGCGCCGGCCGGCGGCGCGACGGGCAGCCCGGCCGCACGCCAGAGCGGGGCTCCGAGCACGCCCGACGCACCGGACGACCTGCACACCCCGGCCGGGGCCCGGGCCGTGGCGGCGGCACTGCAGGAGGAGACCGGGCGCCGGGAGGTCGTACGCCTGGCCCTGTACGACACGTACGCGCTGGCGTATGTGCCGGTCGCCTCCCCGGCCGGCGCCTACGACAGCTACCAGTACCGGGGCGGGGTTTCGCGCTTCGGTCCCGGCGGCACGGTGCGGGACGGTTCCAAGCCGATCGACCTGAGCAAGGTCGACTGGAACGTCCTGCCCGGGCTCCTCCAGGAGGCCGAGCGCAAGCTCCGGGTGGAGAAGGCGACGATGCGCTACATCGTGATCGAACCCGATATGTTCGACAAGGCCGAGCCGCGCCTGAAGATCTACCTCACCAACGCATACGGCGGGACGGGCTACCTCACCGCAAGCCTGGACGGCAAGGTGAAGCAGGTCTACCCCGCCACCCCCTAGCTAGCGCGTACGGGTCAGGGATGCGGGGGCGCCGGCGGACTGTGCTCCTTCCAGCTCGAGCGTCAACCGGTCCGGCTCCGTCATGGTCACCAGGTAGATGTTGCCCCGGGGGCAGTCGATGACGGCCGTGGGGTCGGTGGGGTGGCTGGTCACGGCCGCCAGGATGGCGGTGTTCCCGCGGATCTGCCGCAGCTCCAGGGCCTCCGTGCAGCCCAGGTTCCGCCCGGTGGCGACCTCCTTGAGGTCGCTGACCTGCCGTCCTATGACATCGCCCACCGCCCCGGGATGCACGGTGACGGTGACGGCGAACTCCTGGGTCCGCGCCCGGGTGACGCCGTCCGCGTCCGGGGTGCCGGGCCCGACGCCGGACCACGTACCTTCCCACGCGGCCGACAGCGACGGCTTGGTGGAGGAGTGTGCGGACGGCGACGACGGTGCGGGCGCGGCCCCCTTGCCGTCCCCCTCGCCACCCCCGGTAAGCCGGATCAGGAGCGTGACCAGCGCGGCAAGGGCGGCGGCGCCGGCCGCCGCGCCGATCACCCAGGCCCGACGGGAGCGCCCGGCGGGAACGGGAACGAGGGCGGGGGTGAAGGGGAGCGGGGTGCCCAGGGCCGTGGCCGGGGCCGTGGCCGGGGGTGCCGGCAGGGTGCCCGGCACCGAAGGGGCGTGGACCGGCGGCTGCGATGCGGCGAGGAGACCCCGGAGTTCCGCCTCCCGGCTGCCGGCATCCGCCACCAGGGCCGGCGGGACCACCCTGCTCCACTCCACTTCCTCGGCGGCCCTGAGCCGCGCCAGCACCTCCTCGGCGGCCGGACGCCGGTCCGGGTCCTTGGCCAGGCATTCCGTCACCAGCAGAACAAGCGACTCCGGCACCCCGTCGAGAACGGGCTCGTCGTGGACGATCCGGTACAGGAGGGCCGGCAGGCCCAGCTCCTCGCCGCGGGCCAGGAAGGGGCTGCGGCCGGTGGCCGCGTACACGAGGACCGCGGCCAGGGAGAACACATCTGCCGGCGCCGCCGCCACGGCGCCGGTCGCCTGCTCGGGAGCGAGGTAGCCGGGCGTACCGATGACCGTGCCCGTCCGGGTGCGGCGCGGGTCGCGGACGGCGCGGGCGATGCCGAAGTCGATCAGGTAGGGCCGCTCCGCGCCCAGCAGCACGTTGCCCGGCTTGATGTCGCGGTGGACCACCCCGGCCGCGCGTACGGAGACGAGCGCGGCCGACAGCTCCCGGGCCAGGCACCGTACGGCGGACTCCGGCAGCGGCCCGTGCCGGCGTACCCAGTCGCCCAGCGAGGGCGCGGCGACGTACTCGGTCGCCAGCCACTGGGGCGAGGTGTCCGGCGGGCTGAAGTCCACCACCGAGACGGTCCACGGGGAGCGCACCCGGTCGTTGGTGCGTATCTCCCGGGCGAACCGTTCGGCGAACCCCGGCTCCAGGCTCAGGTCCCGGTGGACGGTCTTCAGGGCCAGCGGCCGGCCGGAGGCCGTCCGGGCCAGGAACACCTCGCCCATCCCTCCCGCGCCGAGCCGCGCCAACAGGCGGTATCCCCCGATTTCCGGCAGATCACCAGGCTGCAGAGACTCCACCAACGCCCCCGGTCCTCGCAGTCGTTGACGATCCGAACCGTACGGGTCGTCCGGTGGCACACCTTAGCCCGGACGGCCGACACGTCGATCACCGACCGGCGGACCGTTGCCGTGATCGTGAAGACGAAGTAGAACCGGACAGGTACTGCTCGAAGCCGTTCGGATGGAGACACGATGAGCAAGGCCAAGGGAACGGACCCACAGCCGCCTGCGCCGCACGTTGCCGACAGCCACGACGTGATCCGGGTGCACGGCGCGCGCGAGAACAACCTCAAGGACATCAGCATCGAGATCCCGAAGCGCCGGCTGACGGTGTTCACCGGAGTCTCCGGCTCGGGCAAGAGCTCGCTGGTGTTCGACACGATCGCCGCGGAGTCGCAGCGGCTGATCAACGAGACCTACAGCGCCTTCGTGCAGGGCTTCATGCCGACGCTGGCCCGCCCCGAGGTCGACGTCCTCGACGGGCTGACCACCGTGATCACCGTCGACCAGCAGCGGATGGGCGCCGACCCCCGCTCCACCGTCGGCACCGCCACCGACGCCAACGCGATGCTGCGCATCCTCTTCAGCCGGCTCGGAAAGCCGCACATCGGGCCGCCCAGTGCGTACTCCTTCAATACCGCCACCGTCCGGGCCAGCGGCGGGATCACCGTCGAACGCGGCGACGCCAAGACCAAGACCGTGAAGGCGGCCTACCACCGCACCGGCGGCATGTGCACCCACTGCGAAGGCCGGGGCAAGGTCTCCGACATCGACCTCACCCAGCTCTACGACGACTCCAAGTCGCTGTCCGAGGGCGCGTTCACCATCCCCGGCTGGAAGTCGGACAGCCAGTGGACCGTGCAGCTCTACGCCCAGTCGGGCTTCGTCGACCCGGACAAGCCGATCCGCAAGTACACCAAGAAGGAACTGCAGGCCTTCCTCTACGGGGAGCCGACCAAGATCAAGGTCAATGGCATCAACCTCACCTACGAGGGGCTGATCCCCAAGATCCAGAAGTCCTTCCTGTCCAAGGACAAGGAGGCGATGCAGCCGCACATCCGGGCGTTCGTGGAGCGGGCGGTCACCTTCACCACCTGCCCCGAGTGCGACGGGACCCGGCTCAGCGAGGGGGCCCGGTCGTCGAAGATCAAGCGGATCAGCATCGCCGACGCCTGCGCGATGGAGGTCAGGGACCTCGCGGAATGGGTCCGCGGCCTCGATGAGCCCTCGGTGGCGCCGCTGCTCGCCGCGCTCCAGCGGACCCTGGACTCGTTCGTCGAGATCGGCCTCGGCTACCTCTCGCTGGACCGGCCCGCGGGCACCCTGTCGGGCGGCGAGGCCCAGCGCGTCAAAATGATCCGCCACCTCGGCTCCTCGCTCACCGATGTCACCTACGTCTTCGACGAGCCCACCATCGGCCTGCACCCGCACGACATCCAGCGGATGAACAACCTGCTGCTGCGGCTGCGCGACAAGGGCAACACGGTGCTCGTCGTGGAGCACAAGCCCGAGGCGATCGCGATCGCCGACCACGTCGTCGACCTCGGCCCCGGCGCCGGTACGTCGGGCGGCACCGTCTGCTTCGAGGGCACACTGGAGGGGCTGCGGGCCGGGGACACGATCACCGGCCGCCACCTCGACGACCGGGCCGCCCTCAAGGAGAAGGTGCGCACGCCCTCCGGCACATTGGAGATCCGCGGTGCGACGGCGAACAACCTGCGCGAGGTCGATGTCGACATCCCGCTCGGGGCGCTGGTGGTCATCACCGGTGTCGCGGGCTCCGGCAAGAGCTCCCTCGTACACGGGTCGATTCCCAAGGACCAGCAGGTGGTATCGGTCGACCAGACTCCGATCCGCGGCTCGCGACGGAGCAACCCGGCGACGTACACCGGTCTGCTCGAACCGATCCGCAAGGCGTTCGCCAAGGAGAACGGCGTCAAGCCGGCGCTGTTCAGCGCCAACTCCGAGGGCGCGTGCCCGACGTGCAACGGCGCCGGGGTCATCTACACCGACCTGGCGATGATGGCGGGCGTCGCCACCCCCTGCGAGGACTGCGAGGGGAAGCGGTTCCAGGCAGAGGTGCTCGAGTACCACCTCGGTGGCCGCGACATCAGCGAGGTGCTCGCGATGTCGGTGACCGAGGCCGAGGAGTTCTTCGGCGACGGCGAGGCGCGCACGCCTGCCGCGCACAAGATCCTCGAGCGGCTCGCCGACGTCGGGCTCGGCTACCTCACCCTCGGCCAGCCGCTCACCACCCTGTCCGGGGGCGAGCGGCAGCGGCTCAAGCTGGCCAACCACATGGCCGACAAGGGCGGGGTCTACGTCCTCGACGAGCCGACCACCGGCCTCCACCTCGCCGATGTCGAGCAACTGCTCGGCCTGCTCGACCGGCTCGTCGACTCGGGCAAGTCGGTCATCGTCATCGAGCACCACCAGGCGGTCATGGCGCACGCCGACTGGATCATCGACCTCGGCCCGGGCGCCGGCCACGACGGCGGCAAGATCGTCTTCGAGGGCACCCCCGCGGCCCTCGTCTCCGCCCGCTCCACCCTCACCGGCGAACACCTCTCGGCGTACGTCGGCGCCTGACCGGGTCCGACGGCGGCGCGCGCGGGACGCAACCTTGCACGCACCGCCGTCCCCCCGCGTGTGACCAGGGGGACCTGGCTGCGAGGTGCTTTGTCGGGCTTCGTATGCTTAGGGGCGTCTCCTGCCCCCCGACCGCCGGACGTATGTCCGGCGGCCCGCCCCTGGAATGCCGCCCTTTTGAGCACCGATACGTCCACCGCAGTCCAGGAGCCGCCGCACCCCGCGCCCGACCGGCCGCAGGCCCGGACGCTCGCCCGCCTCGCCGCGGGGCGCGCGCCCGCCCCGCCGTCCACCGCCGCCGCGCTGCACAGCGTCAGCGGTGCCACCGCCGTCATGCTGGTGCTGGTGGCCATCGGTGCCGTCATCCACGAGCCCGTCCTCATACCGCCGCTGGCCGCGTCCGCCGCGATCGTCCACAGCATGCCCGGGCTGCCGCTCGCCCAGCCCCGCAGTGTGATCGCCGGCCATCTGATCTGTGCCGCCGTCGGGTACGGGGCCCTCGCCGCCTTCGGCAGCGCTCCCTGGGTCGCGGCGGTGGCGGCCGGGGTCGCCCTGGCGGCGATGACCATGGCCCGCACTCCGCACTCACCGGCCTGCGCGACCGCCGTCGTCATCGTCCTGCGGACGCCCGACCCCGCGACGTTCGTGCCCCTGCTCGCCGGATCGGCCGTCCTGCTCGTCCTCGCGGGCTGCGCCCTCTCGCGCGCCCGCGCAGGCGCCACCCGCTACCCCGTGTACTGGTGGTGACCGCATCCCCGGGGCTACGCTCCGGGGATGGAGCGCGCTGAGGTTCTCAAGCGGGTGATCGGCATCCTCACCGAGGCTCAGGACATCCGCCGAGCGGCCGAAGCCGGAACGGACGACATGCCGTCCGCGGCCGAGGCCAAGGTCGCCACGCAGCTCCTGAACGAGATGCTCCCGTCGATCAGCGTGCCCGCCGACGCGACTCCGCAGCAGGTGGCGAGCCTGGTTGCCGAGGCGCTCGGCCCGGCCCTGCACACGATGGTCTCCGGGTTCAGTCTGGCGTTCACCAGCCTCGCCATGGCGCACGATGCCGGCCGGACGGATGTCTCCTCGATCGAGGTCCTCCAGGAACTGGCCCTCGAAGTCGAGGCGGGTACCTACGACGAGGGCGCCGAGGGCGCCTGAGGGGCTCCTCCCGACGCCCCCGCGCGCAGCACCCCGAGGGGTTCTAGAGTCGTAGGTAAGACGCCCCTACGGCAGGACACCACCTCAGGAGGACATGCGCCATGTCCACTGCATCCGACACCCCGGTCCTGGACACCCTCGCCGCCATGACGGTCGACTCTCTCGAACGCTGCGGACTGTCCCCGGACATGCTCATGCTCACCCGGATCGCGGCCCTCGCCGCCTCGGACGCGCCGCCGATCTCGTACATCGCCCATATCGACCCCGCCCTCAAGGCCGGGATGACGGCCGACCAGCTGCAGGACGTGCTGGTGGCCATCGCCCCCATCGTGGGGACCGCCCGCGTCATGACCGCAGCGGGCAACATCACCACGGCACTCGGCGTCGCCATCGCGGTCGCCGAGGCCGAAGCGCAGGCCGAGATCGACGCCAAGGGCTGACACGCCGATGGCCCAGAGCGCGACCACCGCGATGCGCGCGGTGTCCCACGCCACGCCCAAGGAGCGCGCGGCGCTCGGCAAGGAGGCCCGGCGCCGCTCGCCCCGTTCGGGGCACGCCGTGTTCCGGCCGTCCACGGACCGGCCGGACCCGCTGGCCATCCTGGCGGCTCAGTCCGCCTCCCGGGTGCCCGAGTTGGTGCCGATCCGCTACAGCCGGATGACCGAGTCCCCGTTCCGCTTCTACCGGGGCGCCGCCGCCATCATGGCCTCCGACCTGGCCGACAGCCCGGACTCGGGGATCACGGTGCAGCTGTGCGGGGATGCGCACCTGCTGAACTTCCGCCTGCTGGCCTCCCCGGAACGCCGGCTGATGTTCGACATCAACGACTTCGACGAGACCCTTCCCGGTCCCTGGGAATGGGACGTCAAGCGGCTGTCCGCGAGTCTTGTCATCGCCGGCCGGGCGAACGGCTTCGACGAAGCCGAGCGCGCCGTCATCGTGAACTCCGCCGTGCGCTCGTACCGCGAGGCGATGATCGGCTTCGCCGGCATGGGCAACCTCGAGGTCTGGTACTCGAAGATCGACTCGGACGTCCTCGAAGCCCTCGCCGCGGCCCAGCTCCAGAAGGCCGGTCAGAAGAAACTGGCCGATGCCATGGCGAGGGCCCGCACCCGCGACAGTCTGCAGGTCTTCGGCAAACTCACGGAGCTGGTGGACGGCAAGCCCAGGTTCGCGGCGGATCCGCCGCTGCTGACGCCGATCGCCGACCTGCTGCCGGACGTCGAGCGCAGCGCGCTCGAGCGCCAGTTCCGCGGCCTGCTCGAGCGGTACGGCCGTACGATGCCGAGCGACCGGCGGACGCTGCTGGCCGACTACCGGCTGGCGGACGTGGCCCGCAAGGTGGTCGGCGTCGGCAGCGTCGGCACCCGCTGCTGGATCTTCCTGCTCCTCGGCCGCGACGGCCGGGACCCGCTCTTCCTCCAGGCCAAGGAGGCCGACAGCTCCGTACTCGCCGCGCACCTCGGCGCGAGCATGTACCGGAACCAGGGCGAGCGTGTGGTGGCCGGACAGCGGATGATGCAGGCGGCGAGCGACATCTTCCTCGGCTGGGAGCGAGTGGAGGGGATCGACGGCAGGCGCCGCGACTTCTACATCCGCCAGCTGCGCGACTGGAAGGGCATCGCCATGCCGGAGACGATGCCGCCCAGGCAGTTGAAGGCATTCGGCGACGTGTCCGGCATCACCCTCGCCCGTGCGCACGCGCGCTCGGGCGACCGGATCGCGATCGCCGCGTACCTGGGCCGCAGCGAGAGCTTCGACCGGGCGGTCACCTCGTTCGCGGAGGCGTACGCCGACCAGAACGAGCGCGATCACCAGGCCCTGGTCGACGCGGTCCGCGCCGGCCGGCTGCCGGCGGCGCAGTCACCGCAGGCACTGCAGGCACCGCGGCCGGCCTGACACCGCCGGAGGGGCCAGCCGCGAGCGCCTCGCCTCGCGGTGCTCAGGGATGGACCGTGCCGACGAGTTGGCGTTCGAGGGGCGTGCGGCAGGAGGGGGTGACGCGGGTGGCGCCCAGGAAGCCGGCCAGGCGGGCGGTTTCGGTCTCGATGGCGGTCCGGGCTTCCCGGCCGGGGTCGGTGAGCAGGTGGTGGGTGATACGGCCGTCGGGCCGCTGCGCCCAGGCGCCGACGATACGGCCGTTCGCCCAGACGGTGGGGCCGATGTTGCCGTTGCGGTCGAACAGGGCGCCGGTGTGGTCGGGGTCGAGGTACCAGTCGCGGTGGCGCCAGCCCATGGGGGTGGGGTCGAGTCCCGGCAGCAGGGCGACCCACGGTTCGGGGTCGGGGACGGGTTCGAGGTCCTCGGGCAGGACGTAGCCGGTGCCTTCGTCGAGCTCGACCGGTTCGGCGGTGGTCGCGGCGATGGCCCGGCGGGTGTCGGTGAGGGTCCAGCCCGTCCACCACTTGAGGTCCGCTTCGGTGACGGGTCCGAAGGCGGCGAGGTAGTGCCGGGCCAGGGTGGCCTTGGCCGTCGCGGCGGGGACGTCGGGAAGGGGGTCGGCGGGTGCCCAGCGGAACTGGGCGGAGGTCCAGGTTCCGGCGGGCCGGGCCCGGCGTATGCGGCCCTCGGCGGCCAGGACGCCGAGGACGGTGGCGGACACGCGCTCGCGGGACTCGTACGGCTTGCCGGGGTACGTGGTGATCTGCTCGCGCAGTGCGGGGACGGCTTCGGCGAGTTCGGCCGCGGTGGCCGCGCCGCGGGCGGTGAGGTGGGCGAGGGCTTCGTTCTCGGCCGTGGTGTAGCGGAGCTCGTCCCAGCCGGCCGCCTGCCGGAGCCGCTCGATCGCGGTGGTGCGGTCGTTGTGGGGGTCCTTGCCGGTCGCGGCCCGGACGGCCGGTGCGAGGCGGGCGGGGACGGCGAACATGGTCCGGCGCATGCACCGGATGCGGGCCAGGGTCCGGTCCTCGTACAGCGCCCGCTCCACGGCAGCGACGTCCGGGGCGGCGAGGCGGGCGGCGGCGGCCAGGAACACGGTGGCGGGGTCGGTGGCGTGCAGGCCGACGAGTGCGTCGGCCACTGCCTCCGGGGTGGCGGCCCGGGCCGGAACGGTCAGCAGATGCCGGCGCGCGAGCCGGGCACGGCGCTCGGCCGCGGTGACGCGGCGGCGGGAGGGGGGCAGCATGGCGGGGCTCCGGAGGAGGTCAGCGGGTGGTCGTGGGGTGACGCGCTCTTGCCCCGGAGCACTGGCTGATGCCGGGAGAGGCCGTAGCCAGAGGGTGACAGGCATATAGGTCGGGCCGTGACCTAGATCGGTTAGGTGCATGTCGGCGAGGGCGACGAGGATGCGGGCGCGCGTGCGGCCGATGAGCGCGTCGAGCGCCTCGGCCGTCGGCGCGGTGCCCCGAATGCCGGACCGTCGCAACGCCGGGCTTGCTGCGGCTGCAGCAGGCGGGGCCGACGATGCGCATCCGTCGTGCCGACGCACGGACCCCGGGCCCCTGGGGTCCGTACTGCCGGCACGTTAGCCGCCGACCGTGCCGTGGAACCGATCTCACCATGACCGAAAGCGCAAGTCCCCACATCTCCTCGGCGCGGGTCACCGTGCTCAAAGTACAGCCCGGTGACCCGCCGTTCCGCCTCGTGGAGATCGACGGCGAGTTGTTCGGCACGGCGAAGTCCATGACGGACGTGATCCTACTCGCCGCCGCTGCCGGCATCACGATCCACGACCTGGACGACCCGGACGCCGTCCGCTGGGTGGGCGGCGGGAAGTTCACCTGGAAGCTGCACTAGGACCGGGCTGCGCGCACCCACCCCCCGTGGACGGGTGCGCGCAGGGCGTCCTGGGCCGGCCGCCGTCCCGTCAGACCACGTTGAGCCAGAGTTCGTAGCGCCTTCCCGACTCGATCGGGCGGCAGTCCCATTCGGTGACCCGGGGGTCGTTCTCCCAGGCGGCCTGGCCGGCCCAGTCGCAGGAAATCTCGCTGGGGAATTTCCTCCCGGTGGGGCGCCAGCCGGGGAGCGTGGACGTGGCGTCGGAGACGGATTCGGTGGCCGAGGGGGCCGCAGGCTGCGGCGCGGCAGCCGCAGCGCTGGTGACGGTGCCGCCTGCGAGCAGGGCGGCGCCCAGTAACGTGCCGATGAGCCGGGTACGTGTACGCATGGCTTCTCCTCTAGGTGGTGGGTGTGCGGGCGGCAGTGGAGCCATGGGCTGCCTTGCCGCCGCTGTCTTCCCCACAGATGCTGCGGGCTGCCCCGCTCGCCCCTCCAGTCGTTTCGGCCAGGGCCGAACCGTTACGCTGGCCAGTACAGCTGTGGCTGCGGGGCCGGAAATCCCCGGTTCCACGTGTCACCCGTACGACGGGAGCATCGCGTGCCACACCGCCTGACCGTCGCGGTCGGCTTCGCCACCGCCGTCGCCTTGGCCGCCCTGATGCCGCCCGGCCCCGCGCAGGCGTTCACCGGCGGCAACCACGAGGAGATCACGCGGGCCGCGCTGCCCTGGCAGCCCACCACGCTGGCCGCGATGTCCGATGCCCGCGACGGGGCGGTCAACGCCAATGACCACGGCGGGTACTTCCAGCAGGGCCCCCTGCACTGCGACAACGCCGACTACCTCGCTCCGCGTTACGCCCCGCACTACCCCCGTTCCCGGGACGAGGCCACCACCGAGCTCCTCGCCTGCATCCGCACCTCGGTCACCCGCTTCCGGAACGCGGTCCGGGCCGCCGACGGTCTGGTCGACGCCCAGGGCAAGGTCGTCGCCGACCAGAGCGACCTGTCCTCCCCCTGCACGTGGAAGGAGACTCCCGGCCGCGCCAAGTGCAACGTCCTCGAACAGCTGGGCCGGGGCTGGCACCAGATCGAGGACTTCTACGCGCACTCCAACTGGTCCGACCGAGCCGCACCCGGTCCGGTCGGCGTCGCCAACCCGCCCGGGCTGGCGCGTACCGATGTCGCCCCGTTCCTCGACATCCGCCGCTACAGCGGCATGACGGACGCCGAGTGGACCGGGGATGCACGTGCCCGCATCCCCGCCGACCTCACCACCGGCTGCTACTCCGACTTCGACTCCACGGGAGTCAAGACCGAGGACTGCTCCGGCCGCATCACTCACAACCAGGACCTGAACAAGGACACGACCGCATCGCCACGCTCGAAGACCGGCGACAACTTCCGGCGGGCCGTGGACGGGGCCACGGCGGAGATCACCCGCCAGTGGAACGACTTCAAGGCCGAGCTCCTCGAGGCCTATCCGGACCACCGGCGCGGCGAGCAGATGATCTGCGCCATCGTCCATGACGACCCGGCTGCACAGTGCCGGGGTCAGCAGCCGCCGCAGTTGTAGAAGGTCACGTCCCAGTGGTTGCCCTCGTCGGCGTAGATGTTGCCGGCCCCGGACCTCCACTGCGGGGCGCCGTCGCCGCGCACTCCGATGTAGGTGAAGGTGTTCTTGATGTAGTTGCCGAGGCAGGTGTACTTGCCGAAGTCGAGCTTGTAGCCGTTCCAGTGCGAGTAGGTGCCGCCGGCGTGGCCGGTCTCGGTGCCCCCGGTGATGTTCAGCGCGCAGCCGCTGGCGCTCCTGAGGGTCTGGGCGCCCTGCGCGGTGGCGAGGTTGAGCTGCTCGAAGGACGTACAGGTCGGGTTGTTGCGGTCCGAGCAGCCGCCGGACGAGGACCAGGTGATGCCGGAAGCGCGGAACTTCGAGGTCGCGGTGGCGTGGCTGATCTTGGTGGCGGCGTGGGCGTCGGTGGCGCCGGAGAGGACGCCGACGCCCGGTGCGAAGAGCGCCCCCAGGACGAGGGCGAGAGCGGTGAGGACCGAGCGGAGCTTCATGGGGATTGCCTCCTGCTGATGACCGTGACGGGCGGGACGACGGTGCAGGCGGTGCGAAGGAGATGGTGCCGCAGCTCTACGCGCGTTCGCCAGACGGCGTCGGTGTCTTCCGGGTGAAGGGTCGAAGGTGGTGGGCCAGGGCGGAGGCCGCGAGGAGGCCGATCAGGGCGCAGACCGCCGCCCAGCCGAAGGCGGTGTGGATGCGGACACCGAGCCAGGAGCCCGCCGTACCGCCGAGGTAGGCGCAGGTCATGTAGGCGGTGTTGAGCCGGCTGCGGGCGTCCGGGCGCAGGGCGTAGATCCGCGACTGGTTGGCGACCATGCCGGACTGCATGGCCACGTCCAGGAGCAGGGTGCCCGCGGCCAGCGCGACCAGGCCCGCCGGGCCGCCCCGGCCGCCCGCTGCCAGGACCGCGGCGGCTGCGAGGACTCCGAGCAGGGAGACCAGGTTGACCGGGCCGGGCCCGTGACGGTCCACCAGGCGCCCGGCGTACGGGGTGCACAGCAGGGTGGCACCGCCGACCAGGGCGAGCAGACCGACGGCCTCGGCCCCCAGCCCGTAAGCCGGCCCGGTCAGCAGCAGGGCCAGGCCCGCCCAGGCGGCCGAGAACCCGCCGAAGACGGCGGCCTGGTACAGGCAGGAGCGGCGCAGCTCCGGCTCGGCGCGCAGCAGGCGCAGGGGTTCGGCCAGGAACGCGCCGTACGGGCGGCGGGCGGCGGCCGGCGGCGGGGTGGTGACGGGCACGGTGTACGCCGTGACGGCCGCGAGGGCCAGGGCCACGGCCGCGGCCACCAGGTACGGGGCGCGCCAGCCCAGCCGTTCGCCGAGCAGCCCGCCGAACGTACGGGCCAGCAGCATCCCCGCGGTCGATCCGCTCAGCAGGGTGCCCAGGACCGCCCCGCGGCGCTCGGGCGCTGCCAGGCCGGCCGCCAGCGGGCCGATGATCTGTGCGGCCACGGTGGTCAGGCCGACCAGGGCGCTCGCCGCGACCAGCGGCGGCATGGCCGGGGCGCAGCCGGCGCCCAGCAGGGCCAGGCCGGTGAGGGCGAGCAGGACCACCAGGAGCGAGCGGTGCCGGATCCGGTCGCCGAGCGGAACCAGCAGGACCATCCCGGCGGTGTAGCCGATCTGGGTGGCGGTCACCACGAGGGCGGCGCTGTCGGGCGGGACGTGCAGCCCGTCGGCGAGGAGCGGGACGAGGGCCTGCGGGAAGTAGAGGTTGCCCACGGCCACGCCACAGGTCACGGCCAGGATCAGGACCAGTCGGCGGCTCATCGGGCCGCCCGGCACGGGGTCGTGCGGGTGGCGTGGGTCGGGGGTGTCATGGGGTGAGTCCACGGTGCCGCGGCGTTCCTGCCAATGGATGTAGCCTGCGGCTTAATGATCAGCTTCGAGCTCGGTGTCGAGGACCTCGCCAACACGCGGTTCGCCGTCTCGCCACTGGGTGAGACCGTGCTGAGCCTGCGGGTGCTGCGCGATCCGGGTGTATCGGCGCTGCACCTGCCGTGGCGCAGGTCGGTCCTCGGCCGGCTCGGCGGCCTGGACACCGGCCTGGACATCGGCCTGCTGATGTCGCTGGTGGCGGACCGGCTCACCCTCCCGGACTTCCTGACCCCCAGGCCGGCGGGGTTCGAGCCGGCCTTCGAGGACGAGCTGGCCGTCGTACGGCGGACCCCGCCCGAGGTGGTGCGCCGCGATCTGTCGGCCGCGCACGCACCGGACCGGCTCCCTGCGCCGCTGCGGGCGGCGACCGCCGCCGGGGACGCACCCGTCACCGGACTCCGCGACGAGATCTGCGAGCTCCTGCACCGGTACTGGGAGATCGCCGTCCGGCCGGTCTGGCCGCAGGTCCGGCTGGTCGTGGAGGCGGATATGACGTATCGGGCCCGGCAGTTGGCCCGGGGTGGTGCCCGGCTGCTGTTCGCCGATATGCATCCCCGGCTGAGCTGGGAGGACGACGGGTCGCGGGGCATCCTGCGCGTCCACCGCACCATCGGCAGCGGCTATCACACGCAGGCCTGCGGCCGGGGGCTGCTGCTGGTGCCGTCCGTGTTCGCCCACAAGCCGGCGCCCCCGGTCGGCCCGCAGGAGCCGCCGTCGCTGCTCTATCCCAGCCGGGGCGTGGCGACGCTCTGGGCGGCCGGAGCGACGGACGGATCGGCGACCGGTTCCGCTGCCGGGCCGGCTCTCGTACGGCTTCTCGGCGCGCCCCGGGCCCGGTTGCTCGGCCTGCTGGCGGAGCCGCTGGCCACGGTGGAGCTCGCCCGGCGCCTGCGGGTCACTCCCAGCGCGGTGTCCCAGCATCTGCGGGTGCTGTACGAGGCCGGGCTGGTCGCCCGGGCCCGCCACGGCCGGCAGGTCTTGTACCGGCGCAGCCCGCTCGGCGACCGGCTCGCCACGGGAAACGACGGCCTGGACACCCCCTAACTCGGTTGGGTTCCGGGGGCTTTGGAGCCTTGCCCTATCATCTGTTCGATTCTTGATGAGAGGCAACGGCACGTGCGTGTAACAGGCAAACATCGGAAGCATCGGATATCCATCGGCGCGGCGGCAGCCGTGGCGGTGATCGTGGGGGGTCTGCAGCTCTCCCCCAGCGCGTTCGGCACCGAGGACACCGAACCGAAAGCCGTGAGCGAGATCGTGAGTGCGGAGCCGGCGCCGCCCACCGGAGAGGCGCCCGACTCCCATGCGGAGCACTCCGCCACATTCGGCAGCGACGGCACGGTCTTCAAGAACGGCGTCATGTCGCTCGGGACGGAGGCGGCGGCGGCCCGGCCGATGGCGCGAGCGGCTGCGGCCGGCACCCCCGCGCCGCCCCAGGGCGTGGGGTGGAAGCTGAGCGGTGCGACCAAGTGGCTGAAGACCGGCTACACGATCAAGTTCTACGACCAGAAGTCCGCGGACTGGCTGGGCCCGTACGTGCGGGCCTCGGCCGCGGACCTGCAGCGCATCACGAACCTGCGCGTGACCGTGGACCCGAAGCCGGTCGGCTGGAACTACGTCAGGCCCAAGGGCGAGGTGCTCGTCGGGGTGCTGCCGCGGCCGTGCGTACCGCCCGCGGAAGGCGGCACCATGGGCAACACCGGCTGGAAGGTGGTGCACGACGGGTCGGGGACCGCGAACCTCAGCTGCGGGTTCACCAGTTCCTCCGAGCCCGCCACCGTGACCAGCGGCCACGCCTACATCGACAGCTCGTTCTTCACCTCGGCCGGCAAGCCCACGGCCGCCATGGGCGCGACGTACATGCGCAACCACATCAGCCATGAGCTCGGGCACACCCTCGGGCTGACGCACGCCAACCGCAGCCTGACCAAGGGCGACTGCGTCAAGGGAACCGACTCCGGCCAGTTCCCGGTGATGTGCTCGCCCACGTACGCGTACCAGGACAAGCGGGCGGGCAGTTACGTCCAGCAGTTCGACGTCCAGGGCCTGCGCCACCTCGCCGCGGGCGCCGGGGCCGTGCTCTCCCCGCAGGGCAGGGTCGGCGGGCTCGGCGGCAAGTGCCTGGACGTCAAGGGCGGCAAGGCGGCCAACGGCACGCAGATCCAGCTGTACACCTGCAACGGGTCCGTGGCGCAGTCGTGGATCCTGGGCAAGGACGGTACGTTCCGCGCGTTCGGCAAGTGCCTGGACAACGCGCGCAACGCAAGCACGAACGGCAACCGGATCAGCCTCTACGACTGCAACGGCTCGGCGGCGCAGCGCTGGTCCGTCAATGCCAAGGGCCAGATCGTGCACGTGGCCTCGGGCAAGGTCCTCGACGTGGCCGGCGGTGCGACCGCCAACGGCACCGTGGTCCAGCTGTACACGGCGAACAGCAACAAGCGGCAGGTCTGGGTCACCCCGAAGTAGGGCCCGGTCGGCTTCGGTCCTCCCCGCGTGGCGATCACCGCGGGGAGGGCCGAAAATGAGACTGCCAGAGCGCCAGGTCGCACCTCGCTGGACAGACGGGGAACTAGGTGATCGCTCATGTGTCGATGGCTCGCATATTCGGGAACGCCCCTTCTGCTGGACACCGTCCTGTACAAACCGGCCCACTCGCTGATCGACCAGAGTCTGCACTCCACATTGGGTGTGGAGACGACGAACGGCGACGGGTTCGGCGTCGGCTGGTACACACAGGACAGCAGTACTCCGGCGGTCCTGAGGGACATCGGCCCCGCCTGGAACAACCGCAACCTGCGGGAGATCGCGGACCATGTCCGCTCCCCCTTGTTCTTCGCCCACATCCGGGCGTCGACCGGTACCGCGGTGCAGCAGTCGAACTGCCACCCCTTCCGGCACGGCCGCTGGATGTGGATGCACAACGGCTCCGTCGGCGGCTTCCACCTGATGCGGCGGGACCTCTGCATGCTCGTGGACCCCGCCCTGTTCACGGACATCGAAGGAACGACCGACTCCGAGGTGATGTTCTACCTCGCGATCACCTTCGGCCTGGACCAGGACCCGCCCGGCGCGGTGGCCCGGATGGTGGGCGCGATCGAGCGCTGCGGCCGTGAGCACGGTGTGGAGTTCCCGATGCAGATGACCGTGGCCGTGACCGACGGCGAACGCGTCTGGGCCTTCCGCTACTCCACCCAGAACCAGTCCCGGTCGCTGTTCTACAGCAGCCGGGTGGACACCCTGCGCAAACTGCACCCCGACATGCCGTTCCTGCAGGAGGTGTCCGACGACACCCGCCTCATCGTGTCCGAACCCCTCGGCGATCTGCCCGAAGCCTGGAACGAGGTGCCGGAGAGCAGCTACGGCGTCGTCCAGCCCGGGGCGGACGAGTTGTTCCCCTTCGTCCCGGAACCGGTTTGACGTCTCGACGGCCGAGGCCCCCGGCCTCGTGGCCCGCACGACCGACAGGAGAACGGCCATGAAGGACTCGATGCAGACGATGCAGAACCTGGCGGTGGACTACCCGCTGCTGAACATGTTCTGGACCATGCTGCTGATCTTCATCTGGGTGCTCTGGTTCATGCTGCTGTTCCGCATCATCGGCGACATCTTCCGCGACGACGAGCTGGGCGGCTGGGGCAAGGCGGGATGGACCATCTTCGTCATCATCCTGCCCTTCCTGGGTGTGTTCATCTATCTGATCGCCCGCGGTCGCGGGATGGGCGAACGCGAGATGCAGCGGGTCCGCGCGAACGAGGAGGCCTTCCGCTCCTACGTACGTGAGAGCGCCGGACCCACGAGTCAGGCGGAGGAATTGTCCCGGCTCGCCGAGCTCAAGAACCGCGGCGACATCACGGCAGCCGAGTTCGAGCAGGCCAAGGCGAAGATCCTCGCGAGCTAGTGGTACTTGACCTGCTCGTCATCGGTCTGGCCATCACGGTCTACCCGTTGCCGATCCTGGCCTTCGTGCTGGTGCTGTCCGCTCCCCGCGGGGTGTGGAAGGGGCTGGCGTTCATCCTGGCCTGGCTCGCCAACCTGGTGGCCGTGATCGCCATCGTGCTCCTCCTCACGGGCGGACAGCCGCCACCGCCCCGCTCTCCGCCGTCCACTGCGGCCATCGCGGTCAAACTGGCCCTCGGCGTGGGCCTGATCGTGTACAGCGAGCACCGGCGGCGCCGGTTCCGTTCGGCCAGAGCCACCGCTGCTGCCACCGCCGCCACCACCGGCGCTGCCAATGCCGATGGCGCTGCGCCCGCGGATTCCGAGGCGGCTTCGGGGAGTTCGCCGACCTCGCGGCTGGACCAGGCCTCGGCGTGGTCCGCGGCCACGGTCGCCGTGCTCCTCCAGCCCTGGGGCATGGTCGGCCTCGCCGCCGCCACCGTGGTGCAGGCCGACCTCTCGCACGGCGGCACGTTCCTGGCCCTCCTGGGCTTCTGTCTGCTGGCCACGGCCAGCCTGCTGGCCATGGAGCTGTACACGGTCTTCGCACCGGACAGGGCGCAGCGTGCCCTGGCCGACCTGCGCGCGTGGCTGAAAGCCCACAAGGACCCGGCGATCATCGTCACCTGCCTCGTTCTCGGCCTGTGGATGACCGCCCGGAGCCTGGCCGAGCTGACCGGCTGACCGGCTGAGCACCGGCTGAGCAAGGCAAGGAGGAGAACCATGACGGAGCCGAGCCCTCGACCCGTGCACGCCACCACCGGCGGGCAGCCCGAGGAAGCGGACCGGCTGCGGGACATCCTGCGCGCTCCCGGCTACCTCAAGGTCCTCGCCCTCGCAAGCCTCATCGGCATCCCGGTGTCACTGATCGCCTTCTGGTTCCTCGTCGCGCTCCACAAGCTGGAGCACCTGCTGTGGGACAGCCTGCCGCAGGGTCTGGGCTGGGAGGCTCCCCCATGGTGGTGGCCGCTGCCCCTGCTGCTGATCGCCGGAATCGCCGTCGGCCTGGTCGCCGCACACCTGCCCGGGGCGGGCGGCCACATCCCCGCGTACGGCCTGCACTCCGGAGGGTCCTCGTCGGCCGTGCTGCCGGGGGTGGTGATCGCCGCGACGGCCAGTCTGCCGTTCGGCGCGGTCCTGGGACCGGAAGCTCCGCTGATCGCCCTGGGCGCAGGCCTCGCCCTGCTGTTCAGGGACCTGACCCAGATGCCCGCCACCGCGCAGACCACCGTGCTGCTGACCGCGGCCGGGGCGGCAGCGGCCATCGCGGCGATCTTCGGGAACCCGCTGATCGCCGCGGTGCTCCTGATCGAGGTGGCGGGGGTGGGCGGGCCCCGGCTGTTCTCGGTCATGCTGCCCGCGCTGCTCTCGAGCGGCATCGGGGCCCTGGTCTTCACCGGCTTCGGGCGCTGGACGGGGCTGGAGACGGGCAGCCTCGCCCTGAAGCTGCCCGGGCCCCTCCCGCATCTGGACGTGGGGGATGTGCTGTGGACGGTGCCCATCGCCCTCGTCCTCGCCCTCTTCCTGCACCCGCTGATGGCCACGGGCGGGCGGGCCGCCGGGTACATCTCCGGCCGGGTGCTGCCCCGTACCGTGCTGTGCGCACTCGGTGCCGCGGCCTGCATCGCCCTCTATGCCCTGGTCACCGGCCGCTCGCCGACGGAGGCCGCCCTGTCGGGCCGGGCCGCCCTCGGCGAGCTCGCCGCCGACCCCCATGCCTGGGGGGTGGGCGCGCTGATCGCCGTCCTGCTGGCCAAGGGGGCCGCGTACGCCCTCTGCCTGGGCAGCCTGCGCGGCGGCCAGGTCTTCCCCGCCCTCTTCCTCGGTGCCGCAGCCGGCGTGCTGCTCGCTCCGCTGCCGGGCCTGGGCGTCGTACCCGCCATGGCGGCGGGCATGGCGGCGGCCACGGCCAGCACCATGCGGCTGCCGGTCAGCAGCGCCCTTCTGGTCGTGCTGTTGCTGGGCAGCACCGCCATGATGCCGGTGGTGATCCTGGCGGCCGTGACCGCCTTCGTCACCACCGAGTTGCTGCCCCTCGGACCCGTGCCGCCGACCGAGCCCGAGGCCGGGCCCGAGGCCCAGGCAAGATCACGCCCGTGAAGCGCGCCACTCCGCGACCATCGCGTCCACGTCGAACGGCTTCAGGTTCAGCGGCGGACCCGGGGGCGGCCGGCGGAGGGCTGCGGCGATCTTCTCGTTGATCTCGGCGAGGATGTCCCGGACCCTGGCTTCCGTACGCGCCTGCGCCACCGCCTCGGCCGCGTCCTCGGCCTCCTTGCGCAGCACGAGGGCGGGCGGGAGGACGGAGACCCCCTCCCGGTGCAGCTTGCCCTTGACCCACCACAGCTCGTCGTAGGGCGCGGTGTCGTCGGCCAGCGGCTTGCCGAAGCCGGGCAGGTTCGCGAAGTCGCCTCGCTCGGTCGCCTCGCGGATCTGCTTGTCCACGAATGACTCGAAGCTGACGCCGGGGGGTTTGCGCTCGGTCATGTCTCCAGCGTACAAAACCCGGCCGGCTTCACGGTCGTATAAATTGAATGCGCATGACAGTTGATTCGCCTGATTCGCCGTCGAACGGCCGCATCTTCGAGGCCTTGCAGTCCACCGCCGTCCAGGACACCGACGGGCTGCGCGCGCTCTACGAAGCGCCCAGCGAACTGGCCCGCCGCAAGGCCGTGGACCGGATCCACGACGTCGCCCGCACGGTCATCGGGCAGTCCTCGCTGGTGTTCGTGGCCAGCGTCGGCGCCGACGGCAGCTGTGACGTCACTCCGCGCGGCGGCCCGGCCGGGTTCGTCGCCGTGCTGGACGAGTTCACCCTCGCCGTCCCCGATGCCACCGGCAACAAGCGGCTGGACAGTGCGCACAACATCGTGGAGACGGGCCGGGCCGGACTGATCTTCATCATTCCCGGCCGGGCCACCACCCTCCGGGTGAACGGCCGGGCCTGCATCTCCGCCGACCCGCGGCTGTTGGAGCAGCTCACGGCCGTCGGCAAGCCGCCGCGCAGCGCGATCGTGGTGGAGGTCGAGGAGTTGTACCAGCACTGCCCGAAGGCCTTCCTGCGCAGCAACGCCTGGAAGCCCGAGCACTGGCTCGCCGCGGACGCCGTCCCGAGTTCCGCCGAGGTCACCCTCTCCCACCTGAACCTGCCCGGCCTGACCCTCGACCAGATCCGGGAGAGCGAGCGCGAATCCCTGCTGCACCGCTACGAGTGAGCCGGGCGCGGCGGGCGGCGGGCCGGCAGCCCGGCGATCAGGAGGTTGGGGTCGATGCCCGTGTCGAAGGCGGCGCTCGGGACATACACGGTGCCGTGGGATCGGCGTACGGCGACGGAGGTGGGGCCGGAGAGGCCGTCCTTGGCGGTGAGGACCGTCCGGCGGGTGCCGTCCGGGCGGAGCAGGACGAGTTCGTTGCGGTTGCTGAGCGCGGCGAGCAGGGTGTCGCCGCGGCCGGGGAAGGCGAAGTCCTCGATCCCGGGGAGGCCTTCGGCGCGGAGTCCGATGGGGCCGGCGGTGCCGTCGGCGCGGACCGGAATCCGCAGGAGGGTGCCGCGGTCGGCGTTGGAGACCCAGACGGCACCGCGGTGGACCTTGATTCCGTTGGCGCCGATGAAGGTGGTGGGGCGCAGGGCGTCTCCTTCGGCCCAGGCCGTGACGCTGCCGTCGTCGAGGGAGATCCGCCAGACGGTGGCCAGGACCGAGTCGGCGGCGTAGAGCACGCCGCGGTGCTCGTCGAGGGCGAGGCCGTTGGCGAAGGAGGTGGGCGGCAGCGCGGCGATCCGGGTGGCGGCACCGTCCGGGGTGATCCGCCAGACACCGGTCCGGTCGGCGGTCCCGGTCAGGTAGTTGACGTAGAGGGTGCCGTCGTGGGCGCGGGCGATGCCGGAGACCACGGCGGCGCGGACGAGCGGGGTGTCCGGGTTCGCGACCGCGGGGAGGGTGGCGAGGACCCGGATGTCGCCGCGCTCGGTGACGCGTACGACCTGCCGGGCGAAGGCGAAGGTGAGGTTGGCGGAGCCGTCGGGTTCCAGGGCGATGTTCTCGGGGGTCTGGCCTGCGGCGAAGTCGAAGTGGGCGACGATACGGGCCTTCGGGCGGCCCGGCGGTTCCGCGGTGGCCGTCGCGCCGGCGACGGGCGCGCCGACGGCGGGCGCGGGGGCGGCCGGCGCGGGGGCGCAGACCAGGGCCGTCAGGGCGGCTGCCAGGGCGCAGGCGCCGCCGAGGCGACGGCGGGCAGTGGACGCGGCGGTGCGAGCGGTGCCAGCGGTACGGGCGGTGCGGGGCAACGGGCTCTCCTTTCCGGCCGGGCGCTGCGGTACCCGGGGCGTGACGACGGTCCAGCAGAGCACGGCGGCGGCCGGACCCCGGCGTGCCACCGCGGACACCCCGCCGAAACACCCCACCCGGCCGACACCGGCGCTACGGCCGACCCGCCCGTGCTCCGGGCGGCGGTGGCGGCGGTGCCGGCAAACACGCCCCGGCCGCCGTTGCCGCCCCGGCCCGGTGGTTGGGGTCCGCGGGTGAACCGCGAGGGCCGCGCGGGTGACACCACCGCCGCGTTGGTGTCGGTGCACGCCGGGGATCGGCTAGAGCTCGCTCCCGGATGTCTCCGATCCGCCTTCCCCGAGGAGTACGCCATGTCCTGCGAAGTCGCCGTCACCGGCATCGGGATGATCACTCCGGCCGGCCACGATCCGGAGGAGACCTGGGCGGGTGTGTGTGACGGCCGCGGTCTGGCCGGGACCGACCCGGCCCTGGCTGGGCTGCCCGTGGACATCTCCTGCCGCATCACGGGATTCGACCCGGACGCCGTACTCGGCCGTCGGCTGGCCCGCCGGGTGGACCCCTTTATCCAGTACGCCCTGCACGCGGCACGGCAGGCCGTGACCGACGCCAAGCTCGACCCCGCGACCTGGGACGCCGGCCGCGTCGGCGTGATCCTCGGGGTGGGGAGCAACAGCCTGGACCGGTACGTCCGCGAGTTCACCCTGATCGGCGAGGGGCGCGCCCGGAGGGTCTCGCCCCTCGCGCTGCCGCGCAGCGTGCCCAACATGGCCGCCGCCGAGGTCGCCCTGGACCTCGGCGCCCGCGGTCCGGGCTTCACCGTCTCCAGTGCCTGCGCTTCCGGCGGCACCGCCCTCGGGGTCGCCGCCGACCTGATCGCAGCGGGCCGCTGCGACATCGTGCTGGCGGGCGGCTCCGAGTCAGGCTGTACCCCCGGCACCGCCACCTGCTTCCAGCAGATGCACGCGCTCTCCCGCCGTACGGGGGCCCCGGCCGCCGCCTCCCGCCCGTTCGACGCGGACCGCGACGGCTTCGTCCTCTCCGAGGGCGCCGCCGTCCTCGTCCTCGAACGGCCCGCCCACGCCCTGGCCCGGGGCGCACACACGCGCGCCGTGCTGCGCGGCCATGCCACCACCGGCGATGCGCACCACCCGGTCGCCCCGCACCCGGAGGGGGCGGGGGCCGAGGCTGCCATGCGGGCCGCCCTGGCCCACGCCGGTCTCGGCCCGGGTGACATCGACCAGGTCAATGCCCACGGCACGTCGACACCGGCCGGTGACGCCGCCGAAGCCCTCGCCCTGCTCCGGCTCTTCGGCCGGACCCCGCCGCCGGTCACCGCGCCCAAGGGCGTACTCGGTCATTCCCTCGGCGCGGCGGGTGCCGTGGAGGCCGCGTTGACCGTCCTCAGTCTCGAGCGCCGGCAGATTCCGCCGACGGCCAACCTGGGGCGCCAGGACCCAGGGCGTGAACTCGATGTGGTGACCGGCCGGCCGCGGCCCGCGGCCATGTCAGCCGCGCTGTCGAACTCCTTCGGCTTCGGCGGCCAGAACACCGTGCTGGTCTTCACGACGGGGTGAGGGGGCCGCGTGGCGCACGACGAGACGCCCGGCGGCGGCCCCGCGGGCCCCGCCGGCTCCCCCTATACCGATTGGGTCGCCGAGGACGACCCGCGGTACTCGGCCGCGCGCCTCAAGGAACGCCTGTACGCCTCGATCACCATGATCTCCGTGGTGATGGGCCTCGCAAGCGCCGAGCACGTCGATCCCGCCGGAGCCGCCGCCACGGTGCTGACCGCGGCGGTCGGTCTGTGGCTGGCCGCCCTGGTCGCGGACCTGCAGGCGCACCGGGTCGTCCACGGCCGGTCGGCGGCCGGCCGTGAACTGCGCGGCATGCTGGCCGTCAGCAGTCCGCTGCTGCTGTCCGCCGCGGGCCCGCTGGTGCTGATCGCGGCGGCGGCCCTGGGCGTGATGGCCCTGGACACCGCTCTGCTGGTGTCCGCCGGGGTGAATGTCGCCGGTCTGTTCAGCTGGGGCTGGTACGGCGGCATCCGGATGGGCAGCAGCACCGTCGTGGCGGTGCTGGGCGGTGTCGTCGACGCGGTCATCGGTGTGGCCGTCGCCCTGGTCAAGGCTGCCGCAGGCCACTGACGAGGCGGGCCAGCCGGGGGTGGCGTTCCTGCCGGGCGCGGGAGTGCCGGTCGAGTTCCTCCATCAGGCGCTGGGAGCGCTTGTCCACGCCGAGCTCGTCCAGCACCCGGTCGATATCGGCGAGCAGGGCGCCGAGCAGCTGCCACTGCGCCGGGTGGTCGCGTACCTGCTCGAGCAGGAGCGCGGCGAGGTGGTCACGGCTCGACCGGGCGGTGGCCAGCTCGCGGGCCAGCCGGGCCTCCGCCTCCTCCGCGTTGGCGCTGACCTGCGCGGTGATCAGCCGGGCGAAGCTGTCGACGGCGACGGCCAGGTGGTCGAGCACCTCGCGCAGGGCGCGGGTGACGGGCGGCGGGAACAGGGAGTCGCGGGCGTCGGTGGCGTCGGCAGCGTCGTCGGTACGGATCACGGCCAGGTCGGTGAGGGTGCGGCAGGCCACCCGGAGGACCACGGCGCAGATCTCCAGCGTGTCCAGCCCGGTGCGCAGGACCAGGCGGAACAGCAGGCCTTCCTTGACCCGCGGGTTGAGCCGCAGGCTGTCCTCGGCCTGGCGGAGGGCGGTGTCGACGTGGGCGATGTCGTTGTCCAGCCGACGGGCTTCGTGGAGGCGCGCCACCGCGTCCTCCACCCGGGTGTGGCCGTCCAGCTGCTCGCTCATGTGGCGCAGCAGGGTGCGCATCCTGCCCGCCAGGTCGGTGATGGCCGCGCCGGCGGGTCCGACCCAGACGGGAGGCGCGAAGAGCAGGTTGATCAGCAGCCCGACCGCGGCGCCGATCAGTGTCTCCAGCACCCGGTCCCAGGCGGTGTCCGCGACCCGGGTGACGCCGAGGACAAGCATGGCGCTGATGGCCACCTCGGGGACGAACTCGTCCACGCGCACCAGGTGGCCCACGATCAGCGAGGCCAGGATGATCAGCCCCAGGCTCCACCAGGTCAGGCCGACGAGGGCGCTGAATCCGATGGCGATGAGGACTCCGGCGACAACCGAGTTCACGCGCCGGATGCCCGTCGTGAGGGTCGAGTAGAGGGTGACCTGGACGACGAGCAGGGCGGTGAGGGGTGCGGTCAGGGGTGCCGGTTCGCTGCTGAGGCGGAGGGCGATGACGTAGCTGATGACGGCGGCTGCGGTGGAGCGCAGCGCCTGGACGGCGACGGGGTCGCGCCGGAGGCGGGCGGCACGTTCGAACGGGCTGGTCTCTTGCCACATGCCGACGCACCTGCCCATCCTGCGCCCGGTGATGCGGGACCGCAGCCGGCACCCGGCTACCGCAGGAGCCAGGTGCCGGTCAGGTGCATGACCTCTTCGCGGGTGTGGGCGGGGTGGTCGGCGGCGATGAAGTGGTTGCCGATGCGCACGGAGAAGGTGAGCATGCAGCGGACCTCGACGTCGTCCTCGTCGGGGCAGAAGGCGCGGAACAGCGAGCGCAGGTACTGCATGCGCCGGGTGTCGGCGTGGCGGAGCCGTTGCGCGGCGGCCTCGTCGCGGCGGGCCCAGTCGCGGACGGCGAGGTCGGTGGCGGTGCCCGTCACCGGATCGTCGCCGGCCGAGTCGACGATGGCGAACAGCCTCTCCAGCTTGGCCCGCGCGTCCCCGCCACCGCTCTCGACCTGGTCGATCACGGCCTCGGTGACCCCGCGTTCCCAGGTGTCGAGCATCTCGGTGAGCAGGGCGTCCCGGTTGCGGAAGTACCAGTAGAAGCCGCCCTTGCTGACGCCGATGGCCTGGGCCAGTGACTCGATGCGGACGGCTTCGGGCCCGCCGGCCGCCAGGGCCCGCAGCCCTTCCTCGATCCAGGTGCCGCGAGGCGTTCGGGTCACGCCCATGATGTGTCTCCCCTCACATATCCACCCTGTCCATACGGCACCGTATGGACAGGGCTAGCCTGTCTCCATACGGCATCGTATAGAAGGGGCTTGCCGATGAGACTCCCGAAGAGCGCGTACACGTCCCGCCCTTGGCGGATCCACGAGATCGCCGCCGACTTCCACCTCGATTCGGTGTGGGCGCTCCCCACCCCAGGGGGCCCGGACGACCTCGGGTACCTGGTGGAGCAGTTCGCGGACTCCAACGAGGGGCACCTGTCCTCCCCCGTACCGCGTCTGCTGTTTGCGATCCGCTGGAGGATCGGAAAGCTCATGGGCTGGGACAAGCCCGACGACGGCATCGGCGCCCGGGTGCCGACCCTGCGGGACCGGCTACCGCTGGACCTCCGCGAGGGCCTCCGCGGGCCCGACCTGCGCACGGTGCCGTTCACCTCCGTCTTCCAGACCCACGACGAGTGGGTCGCCGAGTCGGCGAACCGGACCGTGCAGGCCGTGATGCACATCGGCTGGGTGGCGGACGGGGCCGGCGGCCACCACGGCCAGATGGCCGTCCTGGTGAAGCCGAACGGACGGCTGGGCACCCTCTACCTGGCCGCCATCAAGCCCTTCCGGTACCTGGGGGTGTACCCGGCGCTGATCCGGTCGATCGGGCACGAATGGCAGGACAACGCGGCGCAGAGGCGCGCGGGACGGCCCTAGGGGGTGGCGCGGTCAGTTCTTGGACGCCGTGTAGAGCATCACCCCGACCACCACGATGCCCACGATCTTCAACGCACGGCGCAGCCCCAGGATTCGGAACAGCAAGCCAGCCCCCTCGGTGTCGCAGACGGTCGGTCAGCTGTCATTCTCCGGTACCGGTCGGGTTCTCGTCCTGCGGGGGCGCGGGGAGGGCCTGTTCGGCCCAGATCGTCTTGCCGGTGGGGGTGTAGCGGGTGCCCCACTGCTGGGTGGTCTGGGCGACGAGGAACAGGCCCCGGCCGCCCTCGTCGTCGCTGGCGGCATGGCGCAGGTGGGGTGAGGTGTGGCCGCTGTCGGAGACCTCGCAGATGAGGGTCTGGTCGCGGATCAGTCGCAGTTGGACGGGGCCGGCCGCGGCGTGCCGGATGGCGTTGGTGACCAGTTCGCTGACCACGAGTTCGGTGGTGAAGAGCAGGTCCTCGCCGAGTCCCCAGTCGCGGCACTGGGCGGCTGCCGCCGCGCGCGCCCGGCCGACGGCCTGGGGGTCGGTGGTCAGCTCCCAGACGGCCACCTGATTGCGGCCGAGAACCCGGGTGCGGACCAGGAGCAGGGCCGCGTCGTCGTCCGCCGGGGCGGGCAGCAGGGCCGCCACCGCCGCGTCACAGAGGTCGTCTAGGGGCCGCTCGGAACGGGTCAGGACCGTGCGCAGGGTGTCAAGTTGCTCGTCGAGATCGAGGTCGCGGCCCCGGACCAGGCCGTCGGTGAACAGGGCGAGCAGGCTGCCCTGCGGGAGGGTCAGTTCGGCGGACTCGAAGGGGAGGCCGCCCAGGCCCAGCGGGGGTCCCGGCGGCAGTTCGGGGAAGGTCACCGTACCGTCGGACGGGTCGACGACCGCGGGCAGCGGGTGTCCGGCGCGGGCCATGGTGCAGGTCCCGGTGACCGGGTCGTAGACGGCGTAGAGGCAGGTGACGCCGAGGGCCTCGTCCTCGGGCAGGTCCTCGCCCTCGATGCGGACCGCGGCACGTTCGTCGATGCCCTGGGTGACGAGGTCGTCCAGGCGGGCGAGGAGTTCGTCGGGCGCGAGGTCCATCCGGGCCAGCGCGCGCACGCTGGCGCGGAGCCGGCCCATGGTGGCGGCTGCGCCCAGACCGTGCCCGACCACGTCTCCGACGACCAGGCCCACCCGGGTTCCGGACAGGGCGATGACGTCGAACCAGTCCCCGCCGACCCCGGCCCGGCTGTCGGCGGGCAGGTAGCGGTACGCGAGCTCGACCGCGGACAGCTGCGGCAGCAGCCGGGGCAGCAGGCTGCGCTGGAGCATCAGGGCGGCGGCGTGCTCGCGGGCGTAGCGGCGGGCGTTGGCGATGCAGACCGCGAGCCGGGCGGCGAGTTCGTCGGCCACGGCCAGTTCGCCGGGGTCGAAGGGGTTGCGGCGGTGTTCCCAGCAGAAGGCCGCGATGCCCAGGTCGGCGCCCTCGGCGCGGAGCGGTACGGCCAGCAGGTTCGGTTCGCGGACGGGCCGCAGGGCGGCCGGGGGCCGGACGTCCCCGGGGGGCCAGACGCGGACCATGGGTGGGCTGTCGGGGGCGTCGGTGGTGGCGGGGGGTGCGGGGCGGTCGCCGTCGAGCACGGTCTCCAGCAGGTCCACGGTGACCGAGTCGGCGAACTGCGGGGTGGTGACGGCGGCGAACTCCCGGGCCGTGCGGATGATGTCGAGGGTGGTGCCCACGCTGGTGCCGGCCCGGACCAGCAGGTCCAGGCGCTGCTGGGCGATGTAGCGCTCGGTGATGTCGATGGTCTCCTCGCAGACGCCGAGCGGGGCGCCGGCGGTGTCCTCCAGCCGGTAGTACGAGCAGGACCAGACGTAGTCGCGGTCGGGGGCGGAGGGCGGGCGGCCTCGGTAGTGCAGATCGAGCACCGGCTCTCCGGTCGTGAGCACCGCGCTCATGACCTCCTCCAGCGTGCCGGGCATGCCGGGAGAGAGGACCACGCCGTGGGTGACCATGTCGTCCGGGCCGACTCCGGCGTAGTCGGCGGGGCCCATCTCCGCGTAGAGGGCGGCGTTCGTCCAGACCACGCGCAGCCGGGTGTCGTAGATGGCGAGGCCCACCGGGGACTCGGTGGCCAGGCCGCGGAGCATCGACTGCAGGGCGTCCCACTGCTCGGTTTCGGCGGCGTCGGCCATGGCGAGCAGGCGGGCCGGGCGGGTCCCCCGGTCGTGGTCGTCCCGCAGGCCGGCGTGGCCGTCGGCCTCGCCGTGGGCTTCGACCTCGCCGGGTGTCAGGGGGAGGACGGCGACCGCCAGCCGTGCGGTGTGCCCGGCCCGGCGGCGCACCCACAGGACGCGCCGCAGGCCCGGCAGGAGTTCTGGCGCCGAGGAGTCGGTCACCAGGCTGGTGAACGGCCGGCCGAGCACCTCGGACGGTGCGTACCCGAGCAGTTCCACGGCCGCCGGGCTCCAGCCCAGCACCCGGCCCTCGCCGTCGAGGACGGCCATGGCCGCCCGGGACACGTCCAGCGGGCCGTGCAGTTCGCCGAAGCCGGGAGGGATCGCGCTCATGACGCCTGCCTCCACTGCGTCGTCCAGCGTGCGGCCAGCAGCAGGGCGACGTCGTCGGGCCGGTCGGCGGCTTCGCCTGCCTCGCGGACGAGCCGGTCGGCGGTGTCGGCCAGGCCGCCCGACCCGGCCTCGGCGAGGGTGGCGCGGAGCCGCTCGATGCCCACGTCGATATCAGCGCCCGGCTGTTCCACGAGTCCGTCGGTGTAGAGGGCGAGGATGGCGCCGGGTTCGAGCCGGAACTCGGTGACCGGGTACTGGGCTTCGCTGTCGACGCCGAGCACCACCCCGCCCGGGAGGTCCAGTACGTCGGTCCGGCCGTCGGGGTGGCGCAGCAGCGGCTGCGGGTGCCCGGCCCGTACGGCCCGCGCGGCGCCCGTCTCCGGATGGAGCAGGACGTAGCAGCAGCTGGCGAACTGGCCGGGGTCGAGGTCGATCAGCAGCCGGTTGGTGCCGCTCACCACGTCCTGCGGGGATTGGCCGCTGAGGGCGAACGCCCTGACGGCACTGCGGAGTTGGCCCATGGTGGAGGCGGCTGCCACGCCGTGCCCCTGAACGTCTCCGATGACCAGGGCGATGCTGCGGCCCGGCAGGGAACCGGTTTCGATGACGTCGTACCAGTCGCCGCCGATGTCCATGCCCTCGGTGCCGGGGAGGTAGCGGCCGAGGGTGTCGACGTGGTCGACCACCGGGAGCCGGTGCGGGAGCAGGGCGTCCTGCAGTCCGCGGGCGAGGGTGGCTTCGGATTCGTAGCGCTGGGCGCGTTGGAGGGCCTGGGCGATGAGGCCGGCGAGGGCCGTGAGCACCGTACGCTCCTCCGGGCTGAAGCCGCGGGGCCGGTCGAAGCCGAGGATGCAGGAGCCCACCGGCCGGCCGGAGGCGATGAGCGGCAGGAAGGCGCGGGCGCCGATGTCGGCGTCGAGTGCGATGCCGGGGTAGGCGGCGGCGAGGTGCTGCATGGACTCGAAGAAGATGGGGCGGCCGGAGGTGAGCGTCTCCACGCCCGGGAGCCTGACCTCCAGGGAGACCCCGTCGAAGCGGTCGAGGAACCCCTTCGGGAAGCCGGTCTCCCAGGCGAGGTAGAGGTGCCGGTCGTTCAGCAGGTAGATGGCGAGCTGACGGCCGCCGAAGGCGGGCAGCAGCTCCTCGGTCACCACGGCCGACACCTGGCGGGCGGTGACGGCCTCGGTGAGGGCGATGGCGAGGGCGACCGGGCGGTACAGCGCCGCGGCCCGGTCGGCCGGGGAGCCCAGCCCGCCGCCCGGTCGGACCAGGGAGTTCGGGGTGTAGGCGGGGTGTTCCTCGGTGTTGAGGGTGACGGTCACGCCGCCGGGGCCGGGGTGCAGGAAGACCGAAATCCACTCGTTCGGGGAGCGGCGGGCCATGAACTGGACGGGGTCGCTGCCCATCATGACGGCGCGGAAGTAGTCCTCGTAGGCGGTGTGGCCGAGCCAGGGCAGGGCCTCCCACAGCACCCGGCCGGCCAGCTCGGCCCGGCTGTGCCCGAGCAGGTCCGGGACGCCGTCGTTGGCGTAGGTGACCCGGCCGGTCCGGTCGAGGGAGAGCACCGCCTGCGGGAGGCGGTCGGCGGCCTGTTCGGTGAGGGGGGCGGTGCCGAGGTCCAGCACGAGCCCGGACAGCAGGCGCGGCGGCCCGGCCGGGCCCGGCCGGGCGGTGAGGTCGAGGACGAGCCGCCGCCCGTCGGGGCGGCTCAGCACCAGCCGCCGGGTCTCCGGCTCGTGCTGGTCCGCGAGCTCGCGCGCGATCGCCCACAGCCCCTGGCGGTCCTCCGGCCACCAGTCGGCGGTGAGGACGGCCACGTCGCCCGGGAAGTCCGCGGGGTCCAGTCCGGCGAGCGCGCACAGCTCCGCGTCGACGGTGACCAGCCCGGTCTCGAGGTCCCAGTCGAAGCGGCCGGCGCGCAGGGGGGTCTCCAGGGGCGCCGGCAGGGTGAGGCTCACCGGTTCGTCCTCCCAGACCACGGCCGTGCCGTCGGCGGCGAGCGCGGCCAGGCGGGCGGCAAGCTGCTGTGCCGCCTCGCGGAGCAGCTGGCGGTCGGAGTCGCTGACGACCGCCCCCGGGGTCGCGGCGCGCAGCACCATCAGGACGCCGAACCGTTCGAGCCCCGCGACCAGGGGCACGTACATGGAGCCGAAGGGGAAGGGCAGCCCGGCCATCAGCTGCGGGTAGCGCCGCATGGCCTCCTCGGCGTTGGCGAGGTGGACGGCCTGCCCGGAGCGGTGCGCCTCGGCCACCGGGTACGGGCGGTTGACGTGCATACGCCACCAGGGCCGGAACAGCGATCCGGGCAGCCCTGCGACGACGGCCAGCCGGAGCAGGCCCGCGGCCCGGGAGCGCAGGTATACCCCACCGGCGTACCCGCCGACGGTTTCGATCGCGCCCACCGTGGCCTGGGCGAGCGCCAGGGCCAACTCGTCCGGAACCCGTCCGCCGTCGTCCGGCCTCCCGATCACACCTCTCTCCCGATCACACAGCCAGGATGCGCCCCTCGCTGCGGCTGCCGCATCCGCACGGGCTCCGGACGGGCCACCGGGCCCGGCCCGGCAGGGCGGCCGGGCCGGGTCCCGGCCGGGTCCGGGCGGGGTGCCCGGGCCCGGCCGGACGGCGGGCTACTTGCCGGCGGGCTGCTTGCTGCCGCAGAACTCGGCCTCGATCACGCTCTGTGAGTCGCCGGCCCAGTCCCCGTTGAGGTTCACGGCCAGGGCGTGCCGTGCGTCGCGGGTGACCACCGCATTGGAGCTGGACCCGTGGATTCCGCCGCCGTGGCCCCACACCTCCGTACCACAGGACAGCTTGGCGCTCATGAGCCCCAGCCCGTAGCCCACCCCGGGCGCGTCGGGGACCGGCACGGTGGTGGTCATGGCCCGCATCTGGCGGGGGCCGAGCAGGCGGCCCGAGAGCAGGGCGCGGTAGAAGTCGTTCAGGTCACGGGCATCGGTGACGATCTCGCCGGCCGCGCCCGCGATGGAGGGGTTGAGCGCGGTGACGTCGTGGGTGGGGCCGGTCGTGTCGGGGGACAGCTTGGAGTAGGCGCGCCCGGCGGGCTCCGGCATGCCCGCACGGGTCCCGGGCAGTACGGTCGCGTCCAGGCGCAGGGGGCGCAGGATCCGCCGCTCGACCTCCTTCGCATACGGGTTGCCGGTGGCCTTCTCGATGACCAGGCCGACCAGGACGTAGTTGGTGTTCGAGTAGCGCCATCCGGTGCCGGGGGCGGAGTACGGCTTGTGGGTCATGGCCAGCCGGACGAGCTGCTCCGGCTTCCAGGTGTCGTAACGGTGACGGAAGAAGCCGGTACCGAAGACCTTCTGACCGAATGCCTCGTCCTCGGTGTAGGAGAACACTCCGCTGGTGTGGTTGAGGAGTTGGCGCAGGGTGATCTTCCGGCCGGAGTGGCCGTTGCCCTGGACGAGCCCCGGGAGCCATTTCTCCACGCTGTCGTCGAGGCTGAGCTTGCCCTCGGCCTCCAGCTGGAGCAGCACCGTTGCGACGAAGGTCTTGGTGATGGATCCCGCCCGGAACCGGTCCTGTGCCTGCCGCTTCTCGCCGGTGCGCAGGTCGCCCTTGCCGGCCGCGCCCGCCCAGGTGTGCCGGCCGCGCTCCGCCACCGCGAGGGCGCCGGGCGCGCCCGCCGCGACGGCGGCTTCGAGCGCCTGCCGGGTGGCCCGGTGGGCTCCGTCCTGCCCGGCCAGTCCGCTCTGACCGCTCTGTCCGCCGTCCGCGGGCCCGGCGGCGTACGCGCTGCCGGTGAGTCCGGTGACCGCCACCGCGGCGGCGGCGACCACCGCCAGCGCCGCGTGCGTGATCCGGCGCGTCGTACGACGACCTGCCATGTGCTTCTCCCACCCGTATCGCCGGGCGCCTGGTGCGCCCGGTCACCGGTGATGACCTTGGAACGGCCCTCAAGGTTGAGCGCACTTGGGGTGGTTGGGCCGGTTTTTTTTCAGCCATCCCGCCGTGGCGTTGCGGCGTGCGCGGGGGCTGCCCGATGGGCGAGGGTGGACGTCTCTGTCCGAGGAGGTTTGCCATGAACTGGACGCTCGAAGTCGTCCCGGTCCCGGTCACGGACATGGACCGGTCGAAGGAGTTCTACGCCGACAGGGTCGGCTTCAAGGTCGATCTCGACGACGAGGTCGCCCCCGGTCTGCGGATCATCCAGCTGACCCCGCCCGGCTCGCGGTGTTCCATCGCGATGCTCCAGGGGATGCCGGCGGCGCCCGGTACGAAGGTGATGGCCCCGGGGACGCTGCAGGGGCTCCAGCTCTGTGTCACGGACATCGAGGCGGCGCGCGGGGAGCTGCTGGGCCGCGGGGTGGAGGTCTCACCGATCCGCCATGTCGGGGAGACGGGCTGGGCGGACGGCAAGGGCGGCACCTGGAACTCCTTCCTCACCTTCGAGGACCCGGACGGCAACGGCTGGGTGGTCCAGGAGGCGCCATCGGAGCTGTCGGAACGCTGAGCTCCGGGTCGGTGGCGGGGCGATAGCCGGGAGGTAACCGGCCGATATGGCGCGTTCCTAACGTCGTGGTCAGAAGGAGCGAACAGCACCGCCCACCGACCGTCCCAGGAGCATTCCATGCCCAAGATCACGTATGTCGCCGCCGACCGTTCCACGGAGACGACTCTCGACCTCCCTCAGGGCACCAGCATCATGCGCGGCGCCGTCTCCAACGACGTCGCCGGCATCGTCGGCCAGTGCGGCGGTTACGCCCAGTGCGGCAGCTGCCACGTCTACGTGGAGCCCACCGCCCTCGACAAGCTGGAGGCCCCGGAGTCGGAGGAGGACGAGATGCTCGACTTCACGGCCTGCACGCGGGAGCCGAACAGCCGCCTGAGCTGCCAGCTCACCGTCACCGACGCCCTCGACGGACTGATCGTCCGCCTGCCCGAGCGGCAGTACCGGTGAGCCCGTACGCCGGGGCCGGCCACGTCGTCGTCATCGGCGCCGGACAGGCCGGCTGCCAGACCGTCGCGTCGCTGCGCGAGAGCGGCCATCAGGGGCGGATCACCCTGATCGGCGATGAGGGCGTGCTGCCGTACGAGCGCCCGCCGCTGTCCAAGGCCTACCTCAAGGGAGATGTGGACGAAATTCAACTGTGGCTGCGACCAGAGTCGTTCTACGAGCGGAACGAGGTCCAGCGGGTCACCGGCACGGTCGTCGCCCTCGACCGGGCCGCGCGGACCGTCCGGCTCGGCGACGGCGCCGAGCTCAGCTATGACCACCTCGTGCTGGCGACCGGGGCCAGGGCCAGGACCCTGCCGATTCCCGGCTCGGACCTGCGGGGCGTACGGACCCTGCGTACGCTGGCGGACGCGGATGCGCTCCGGAAGGACCTCGCGCCGGCCGCGGACGTGGTCATCGTGGGCGCCGGGTTCATCGGCCTCGAATTCGCCGCCTCGGCCCGGGAGCTGGGGCACCGGGTGACGGTCGTCGAGGCGCTCGGGCGGCCCCTGGCCCGGGTCCTCTCGGCCCGGACGGCCGAGCACTTCAGCCGCCTGCACCGGGAACACGGCAACGAACTGGTCTTCGACCAGGGTGTCCTCGCCTTCCACGAGGGCGGCGACGGCGACGGACGGGTGGCCTCGGTGGAACTGACCGACGGCCGTCGGCTGCCCGCGGACCTGGTGCTGGTCGGCGCCGGGGCGGTGCCGTGCACCGAACTGGCGGAGGCCGCAGGCCTGTCGGTGGCCGGCGGGATCGTCACCGACTCCCGGCTGCTGACCAGTGACCCGCGGATCTCCGCGGTCGGCGACTGTGCCGTGTTCCCCCACCCGCGGGCCGCCGCGCCGCTGCGCATCGAGTCGGTGCAGAACGCCGTCGACCACGCCCGGCTGGTGGCCGACCGGCTCACCGGATCCGACCGGACGTACGGGGACCTGCCCTGGTTCTGGAGCACCCAGTTCTCGACCACCCTGCAGATCGCCGGCCTCGGCCAGGACCACGACTCCGAGCTGATCCTGGGCGATCCGTCCGGTGCCTTCTCCGTCCTGCTGTTCCGCGAGGACGAGCTGGTGGCGGTCGAGTCCGTCAACAAGCCCGCAGACCACATGTCCGCACGCCGGCTCCTTGCCGACGGCATCCCGCTGAGCCGCTGGGAGGCCGCCGCCGAGGGGTTCACCCTCCGGGCGCACTTCAAGGCGCGGTCGGGCGGCCCGGTGGCGGTGCCGGTGGCTGCGTGAGGGGCGCAACACGTCCCGTACGCAAGGAGCGTCCGTGCGCCATCCCGGCACGGACCCCGCAGTCTCCATGCCACGGCGCCCGGCCCGACCGGCCGGCCCCGGGGCGGCACGAGGATGCGCGACGGTGCCCGATCGGCACCGACGCATCCTCGCCGGGGGGGGCGGACAGCCCTCCCTCCCCCATATCGCCGACGGGCGACCCGAAACCGGGTCGCCCGCGCGGGCGTTGGCCCAGGACGGCCGTGGCAGGATGCCTGGATGATCTCCCATACCCCGATACCCCCGAGCTCCCCGATACCCCCGGTCGTCCCCGCCGGCCGCATGGCTGCGAATGAACAGCCGGTGCTGGCGCTGGCGAGCGGCCCGGAGCTGCGGCCGTGGCGGGCCGAGAACACAGCGGATTGCGGGGCCCTTGTCGCCGCGAGCCGGGACCCGGCCATTCGGCAGTGGAACCGGCTGCTGGTGGACTCACCCGAAGAGGCGCGGCGGCGGATCGAGGGCATGCACGAGCGCTGGCGGGCCGAGCGGAGTGCCATCTGGGCTCTCGCCCGGCCGGGCGGCGAGCCGCCGGTGGGCCTGATCGGGTGGGGGGACATCGATCTGGCCGGAGGCAGCGCGGAGATCGTCTACTGGGTGCTGCCCGCCGCCCGCGGTGCCGGCCTGATGGCCGAGGCGGTGCAGCGGGCCGGCCGATGGGCCCTGGAGGAACTCGGGCTGCACCGGCTGCGGCTCTGCCACTCGGTGGCCAACCCGGCGTCCTGCCGGGTGGCGGACAAGGCCGGGTACACGCTGGAGGGCACCCTGCGCAGTGCCCTGCTGCACGCGGACGGCTGGCACGACGAGCACCTGCACTCCCTCGTCCAGGGTGACCTGCAGACCCCTCTCTAGCCGACGTCCGCACTCCACGCCTGCGCGAACAGTTCGTGGACCGGGGCCGGGGCGAGGAGCCGGAGGAGCGGGGCGGTCAGGGTGGAGTCCCTGACGGTGGCCAGGTGGGTGGCCGGCTTGCCCGCCTCCAGCGGGAGGTGCGGGGGCTTCAGCTCGGTCCAGGGGCCGGGCAGGAAGGCCGTGCGGCCCGCCCGGGCCCGGCGGCCGGTCCGGACCGCGCCGGCCGCCACCAGTTCCGCCTGGGCCGCCTTGTGACGGGCCGGGGTCCAGGCGTTCCAGCGGCGGACGTTGGCGTCGGTGGGGCGGGCCAGGGTCAGGAGCTGGAGGTGGAGGGCGGCGGCTTCCGCGCTCACCCCGAGGGTCCGGGCGGCCTCGGTGACCAGGCCGGGCACGGAAAGAGCCGGGTTCACCTCGTACCCGCCGGGCGGGACGGGGGTGGCGGCGGCCCGCTCGGCCAGTCGGGCGAGGCCGGCGAAAAGGTCCCGGTGCCGGTGTACGTGCTCCAGCAGGGCGGGCAGGTCCAGGTCGTCGCAGAGCCGGGCCGCGCGGTCCAGGCACGCCGGATCGGTGAGGGCGGCCGGGCGCAGGAAGACGTCCCCGGCGGGTACGGAGACCACGAACAGGCCGTCGTCGTGGGCCGTGGACGGCTCCGCGGTCTCCTCCCCCTCCTGTTGCTGGCCCGGCAGGACCGTGCCCTGGTACGGAGCGAAGCCCGGGTCACCGGGCACATGCCGGGCGAGCTGCCGCAACCGGTCCAGGGGGATCAGCGTGCCGGGGTCGTCCAGCACCGCCCGCAGCCGGGCGTACAGGGCGAGGGCGCCGCGGGCGGCAGGGTCGGCGACCGGGCGCTCGGTCAGGGCCCAGGCCACTACCGAGGCGGCCCGGGTGTGGGCGGGGCAGGAGGCGAATACCCAGGCGCCCGCGGTGCCGTCGGGGCCGGCGTGGTGGAGGGCCAGGGTGCCGCCCGTGCTGACCTTGAGGACGAAGCCGCCCTCGCCGAATCCGGGATCGCCCTCGGGTGCCCGGCCGTCCGGCAGGGCTCGCGCCCAGGTGTCGGGGAGGCCCAGCTCGGCGTCCAGCGCGGCGGCGAGGCCCTCGTCCACGTACGGCACGGTGCCGAGCAGCGAGCCCCAGACGGCGGCCATGCGTTCCGCGGCGGCGAGGACCCCTCCCGGGGCCCACAGCTTGGCCGGGTCCTCGGGCATGCCGGCCGCGAGCACGGCGCGCCGGCCGGCCGGGCCGAGCCGGTGGAGGAGGGAGGCGTACTGGCGGGCCAGGTCCTTGTTCGCCTTGTACGGCGCCGAGCGCAGCAGCTTCTCCAGGTCGTCGCGGCGCGCGCGGTCGGGGAGCCCGCCGAGGACGAGGGCGGCAACGTACCGCCGTACGCCGGTACGCCAGCAGAACAGGTCTAGGGCCTCGGGCTGGAGGGGCAGCGGGCCGTGTTCGACGAGGAGCTCCAGCAGGCGGGGCAGGCGTATGCGGTCGTCCCGGTCGACGGTGACGGTCTCGCACTCCTCGGCCTCGGCGGGTGTCGGATCGCCGGCCGGCTGGAGGAAGCGGGCCAGGCCGCCGCGTTCGGGGGCGGCAGCCACGGTGCCGCCGGCGGTCCGGCAGGCGGCCAGCTGCCGCTCCGGGGCCCGGCCGGTGCGCCAGGCACGGCCCGGTTCGGCGAAGGGCTGGGTGCTCCAGGTCTCCAGCAGGGCCGCGAGGGCGGCGCGTTCCTCCGCGGGGGTGGGGTCGGTGGCGACCCGCCAGGCGACCGCGTCGATCCGGCCGGCCAGGGCGGCCCATTCGGCCGGGACCGCGGGCAGGGCGAGGCGCCGGGTCTCGTCGTCGATCTCCCCGCGCAGGTGGCGGCCGTCGGCGGCGACGGCCGTCAGCAGGGCGGGATGGGGCTGCGGTACGTGGGTGTCCGGGTAGCGGGGTTCGGGGAGCAGGCCGCAGAGGGCGGGGGTGAGGACGGTGTCCGGTACCGGGTTGTCCAGGTGGACCACCGGGCCGGAGCGCATGATGGCCACCCGGCGGGACAGTTCGCGCCGGCGGTGCAGGATGTCGGCGGCCAGCCGGGCGGCGCGCGCCACGCCCTCCCGGACGCGCGGCTCGGTCACCCCGGGCACGGCCGGGTCCTGGCCCGGCTCCGCGCGCAGGGCCGTGTCGAGCAGGCTTCGGATGGTCTGGTCGCCCACGGTGCGCAGGGTCTTGGAGGAGGTCTCGTCGCGCGGGGTGAGGAAGTGCCAGAAGGCGGGCGGCGGGACCGGGCCGGCCTGCTCGCCGAGGGTGCTGGTGCGCCGGGACTTCATGTCGGAGCCGGGGAAGCCGTGGACCTGCCAGAGCAGGGAGTTGTCCTCGGCGGCATGGCAGCGGATGGTGGTGTCGCCCGTCAGTACGGCGTCCTCGGCGCCCTGCGGCAGGGCGATGATCCCGAAGGGGCGGCGGCCCCAGCGGCGGCTGCGGTAGCGGGCGGTGCGGCCGTCCACGGACTCCAGCCGGAACTCCCGCGGCGAATACCCGCTCCACGGGGTCTTGTTGAAGATCCGGCAGCCGACCAGCCGGCCGTCCTGGCCCAGGGGTGAGGCGGGGGCGTCGGGCGGCAGAAAAGCCAGGATCTGGCCGTCCTCGTAGTGCTCGGTGCCGGCGGGCGGTTCGGAAATGCGGTGGAACTCGGGCAGGGTCCGCTCCCCGGTCCGGGCGCCGGTGGCGGGGTCGAGCCGGGCCCAGGTTTCGAGGGCGTGGTGCACGCTGCCGCTCCAGAAGCCGCGGCCGTCGCTCAGCTGGAAGGCGCGGTTGCCGATGCCCTCCCGGTCGCCGGGCCGCAGGATCCGGTCCCCGTCGAACCGGCCGGTACCGTCCGGGGTTTCGAACTGGTAGCCGAGGCCGCCCTGGATGGACCCGCCGTAAGGGCGCAGGCCCAGCTGCTCCTCCGGGACGAACTCGTCCTCCGGGCGGTCGGCCCAGAAGGCGTGCGTCCCCCAGGTGTGGCGTTCGTGGTCGGTCCAGCTCACCAGGAACTGTCCGCCCACCCAGTGCACGGCATGGGCGGTGGCCTGCGCGGGGATCTCGAAGGTGCAGTCGCCGCGCGGGTCGGCGTGGTCGACGGCGACGGCGCGGCCGGCGCCGTACACCGTCAGGACCGGCCAGCTGGTGGTGACCCGCACGGTCTCCTCCGGGCCGAAGCCGGCCAGCGCCTCCTCCAGGGCCGGCCAGCCGAGCTCCTCGGGCAGCCCGGCGCGCAGGGCGCGGGCCAGCGGGCCGGTCAGGTCCAGCTCGGCGAGGGCCTCCTCGATGCCGTCGAGGGCGGTCGCGGTCGGCCGGTCGAGCAGCTCGCGCAGTTCGTCCACGGCCTCGTCGGCCGCCGCAAGACCGCCGCCGCGCAGGGCGCCGAGCAGGCTCTCGATGCGGCCGTGTACCTCGGCGGCGATGCCGGCGTTGTGCGGGAGTCGGGTGATCGCCGTGCCCCGGCCGCGCAGCCCGGCGTGCACGGTGCCCTCCAGCCTGCGCCCGAAGACCGGGTCGGCGGCGAGGGCCTTGAGGTCACGCTGCGAGTGCTCGTCCCAGAACTCCAGCCGGACCGCGTCGCCCGGGTCCTCGACCGGGATGCCCTCGGCGAGGCAGACGTCCAGCAGGTCGGCGTCCAGGTGCTGGTAGCGGTACCGGTCCTCGTGCAGCTTCACCGGGGTGCCGACGGCGCGCAGCCGCGGGGCGAACCGGCCGACCACCTCGAAGAGTTCGGCCGGCATGGGCTGGCGGACCACTCCCCCGCCGGAGGGACGGTGTGAGTAGGCGCGGGCGTACTTCCGCAGCCAGTCACCGAGTCCGCCCTCGGGTTCGATCCGGCCGGCGGCTGCGGCCTCAACCGCGCCGGAGTTCAGCAGGATCCGCAGCCAGGAGGCCGCGTTGTTCCGGGACTCCGGGAACAGCTCGAGCAGGGCGGCGCACACCTCGTCCCCGGGCGGGTTCCCGGTCATCAGGTCCGCAACCGCGTCCAGCAGGCGGTCCGGCACCGCCGTGCCGCGGGCGCCGGCGACCAGTGGGGCCAGGATACGGGCGTCCTCGGCCGGGCCCAGCCCGGCGGCGCGGGCCGAGCCCCGGACCCGGCGGGCCAGGTCGGCCGGCAGCTCGCCGGGGGACGCCCCCCAGGCGGTGAGGACCCGGACGAACTCCTCGTGGGCCGGGCCCGGTTCGAGGACGGTGGCCAGCCAGGCCTGGTGGCCGCCGAGCTCGGTGGCGGGCAGGGCGCCGTGCCGGGCGTACAGCAGGACGTTCGCCCGGTGCCAGTCGGTGTCCACCGGCAGCTGGTGCGTGCGCTCCGCCTTGCGGGCCAGGCCGAAGGCGCGGGCCGCGGAGCGCAGGTGCACAGAGATCAGCCGGTGCCCCATCGTGTCCCAGAACCACGGCAGATGAGCCGGCGGCAGCTGCCGCGACTTCCACTCCATCGTGTCGACGAACCGGCCCGGCTTCCCGTACGCACTCAGCAGGGCTTCCGCCGCGTCGGCAAGCAGGCCGGCCGCCGCCGGACCGGCGCCCGGGTCGCGGGCGTCGACCCAGTCGGTGTACACCGCCGAGAGGCGCGGATGGGAGGGCAGGGAAATCCGGTTGGTCATGCTTCGATCTTGGCACCTCCCACTGACAACGCCCGGCCGGGGTGGGGCGGGGCCGGTTGGGTCAGGGCGTGGTCGGAGTCGTGGTGGTCAGGAGGCACTCGGCCTGGGCCAGGGGGGTGGCGTCCTCGAAGAGGCGGTTGAGGAGGGCGCCTTCGAGCTCCACGGCCTCGACCTCGTCGACGCCCTGCTCGGCGAGGAGGCGGCCGATGGCCTGGAGGGCGAGCAGCGAGTAGCCGCCGAGTTCGAAGAAGTCGCTCTGGTGGATGTCGATCGACTCGGCGTCCACCTCCAGCAGTTCGGCCCAGATCCGGCGGACCGTCTCGGCCGTGGCCGACACGGACGCGGGAGTGGACGCGGGAGTGGTCGCGAGAGTGGTCGCGGGGGCGGTCTGGTGGGTGGTCCGTTCGTTCGGCATGGTGTGGTCCTTTCCTGGGGTGGGCGACGGCGTCAGATCGACGCGTCGGGGGTCTGGGCCAGCCGTGCGAGCAGCGAGGCGAAGTCCTCGGTGTGCCGGCGCGCGGTGAGCTCGTCGTAATGGGCGGGGTCGCATTCGAACAGTCCCCGGTAGCCGCCGTCCTCGTCCGCCTCCAGCATCACCGTGGCGCCGAACTTCGCCCCGCCCGTGTCGACCGGCACGGGTGTCACCGTCAGGCCCGGGAACGCGGGGGCGCGGACGGTCGTGCCGCCGTAGGAGAACATCAGCTGGAACACGGGGTTGTGGCGGCGGTCACGGGGCGGGCGCAGCTCCTCGACGATCCGCTCGAAGGGCACGTCCTGGTGGGCGAGCGCCTCCTGGAGGGTGTCCCGGACGGCGCGGACGAGCCCGCGGAAGGTGACCTGCTCGGGGAGGCGGGTGCGCAGCGCCACGGTGCGGGTGAACAGGCCGATCATGTCCGCGGTCTCCGGCCGGTCGCGGCCGGCCAGCAGTGTGCCGACGACCAGGTCCCGGGCACCGCCGGCGCGGTGGACGAGGGCCTTGAAGCCGGCGAGCAGCACCATGAAGGGGGTGGCGTGTTCGGCCGCGGCCAACTCCCGCAGCCGGGCCGCCGCCTCGGGTCGTACCCGGAAGGCGTGCCGCACCACGCGGGTGGCACCCGGGGCGGGGCGGCCTCCCGGCAGGGTGGTGAGCGGGGGCGCGTCGGCCAGTTTCCGCTTCCAGTGGGCGAGTTGGCGGTCATGGCCGGTGGATCCGGTCTGCTGACGGTCCTCGTCGGCGCAGACCTGCGCGTACGGGACGGGCAGCGGCGGCAGGGCTGCGCCCGCTCCGGTGCGGGACTCCTCGTACAGCGCCGCCAGATCGCGGAACAGCACGTCCGAGGACCATCCGTCGAAGACGATGTGGTGCAGGACGAGGGCCAGCACCTGCTCGTCCGGCGCGACCCGCAGCAGGGCGGTGCGCAGCAGCGGGCCGCGCCGGAGGTCGAAGGGGGTGGCGGCCCACTCGGCGAGCGTGCGGTGCAGTTCCGCCTCGGGCCGGCCGGTCAGGTCGTACCGGGCGGGGGTGAGCGTGTCGGCGGTCTCGGGCGGGGCGATGATCTGGACGGGTCGCCCGTCCTCGTCGCCGAGGGTGGTGCGCAGGGCGGCGTGCCGGCGTGCGGCCCGGCGCAGCGCCTCGGTCAGCGCGCGCTCGTCGAGCGGGCCGCGCAGCCGCAGAACCACCGGTTCGTGGTAGGCCGTGCTCGACGGCGCCATCCGGTGCAGGAGCCACATGCGTCGCTGGGCGGGGGTCAGGGGCGCGCGCGACGCCCCCTCCGTTGTCCCCGCGGACGCAGCCCCGGTCCCGGGCCGCGGGGACGGGAGCAGCGCGGCGAGCGCGCGCACGGTGGGGGCCTCGAACAGCATGCGCTGGCGGGCATCGACGGCGAGAACCTCGCGCAGGTGGGCGGCCAGGCGGGTGGCGGTCAGCGAGTCCCCGCCGAGGGCAAAGAAGTCGTCCTCGGCCCCGACCCGGGGCAGGCCCAGGGCGAACGCCCAGACTCCGGCCAGGGCCGCCTCCAGCGGGGTGCGGGGTGCGGCAGCGCCCGGTTCCGCCTGCGTGGGGCCGAGCGGCAGGTCGCGCAGCGCCCGTCGGTCCACCTTGCCATGGGGGTTCAGCGGCAGATCGGGGACGGCGACGATGCGGGCCGGTACGAGCGCGGGCGCGAGGGTGCGGCGCAGCCGGTCGCGCAGCCCGGCCTCGTCGGCCCGTCCCTCCTCCCAGACCACCAGGGCGCACAGTTGATCGGTCCCGGAAGCGGTGGTACGGGCCATGACCGCGCTGCCGGCCACGCCGGGGTGGCGGCCGATGGCCGTCTCGACCTCGCCCGGTTCGATGCGGACACCGCGAATCTTGATCTGGTGGTCGGCGCGGCCGAGGAATTCGAGGGCGCCGTCCGGACGGCGGCGGGCGAGGTCCCCGGTCCGGTACATCCGGTCGCCGGGGCGCTCGGCGTACGGATCGGGCAGGAAGCGCCCGGCGGTCAGGGCGGGCCGGCCGAGGTAGCCCCGGGCCAGGCACGGCCCGGCCAGGTAGAGCTCGCCGGGTTCGCCGTCGGGCACCGGGCGGAGCCGTTCGTCGAGCACGTGGACGCGGATTCCGGGCAGCGGCGTGCCGATGGGGACGCGCGGCCACCGGCGGAGTGCCGCCGCGTCCTCGCGGTGCGGCTCGTACAGGAGTTGGGAGACGGTGCCCTCGGTGGCGCCGTACTCCTGCACCAGCCGTACGCCGCTGGGCAGCCAGTCGGCGACCCGGTCGGGGGCGACCTGTTCGCTGCCCACGACGAGGAGGCGGAGGGAGTCGGGCGGGTGCGGGGTGCCGTCCCGGTCGAGCTCGCGCAGCCACTCGTACCAGTAGGCGGGGGTGAGTTGCAGGACGGTGACGGCCTGCTCGCGGGTCACCGCCAGCAGGCCGGCCGCGTCGGCGAGGGAGTCGTCGGGGTCGATGACAAGGCAGGCGCCGGCGGCCCAGGTGGACAGGATCTCTTCGGCGGCCACCGAGAAGCCCGGGGAGGCGAACTGGAGCACGCGGTCGGCCGGCTCGAGGTCGAGGCGACCGCCGATGTGGCGGGCGAGGTCGGCGAGCGGGCCGTGGGCGAGCCCGACGCCCTTGGGGCGGCCGGTGGAGCCGGAGGTGTACGCGATCCAGGCGAGGTTCTGCGGGTGCAGCCGCACCTTCGCTGCCTCCGGCTCGTCCGCGTCTGTCCCCGCCTCCGCGTCGGCATCCGCGTCCAGGCAGAGCACCTCGGCACCCCGCAGGGCCGGAGCAGCGGCCGTGTCGCGCCGCGTCAGGACCAGGGCGGCGGCCACGTCCTCCCGGATGAACGCCAGGCGCTCGGCCGGGTAGGAGGGGTCGAGCGGCACGCACACGCCCCCCGCCTTGAGCACGGCGAGGACGCCCACCGCCAGGTCGGCCGAGCGGTCCAGGAACAGGCCGACCGGCACCTCGGGCCCCACTCCGCGGCGGCGCAGCAGCCGGGCGAGCCGGCCGGCGCGGCGGTCGAGCTCGGCGTAACTGATCCGCCGGTCGCCGCAGAGCACGGCGAGCGCGTCCGGGGTGCGGCGGGCCCGGCCCTCGACCAGCCGGTGCACCCCGGCGCAGCCGGTCGCGGAGGCGGCGGCCTCCGGGGCCGCCGGGGAGGCCGACTCGGAGGCCGGCTCGGAGGCCGGCTGGGATCCGGTCATGGACGTCGTCACGGGATCAGCACCACCTTGCTCGCCTCACCGGCGTCGAACAGCCGGAACGCCTCGGCGGCCTCGGCGAGCGCGAGCCGGTGCGAGATGACGAAGGTGGGGTCGATCCGGTCCTCGCGCACCAGGTTCATCAGCGCCTCCCGGTCCCGGATCGGATCGCCGACGGCAAAGCGCAGGGTGATCTCCTTGCCGAAGGCCAGTCCGGTGGGCATGGGCATGGCGGTGGAGGCGTGGGCGCCGACGGCGCACACCACTCCGGCCGGTCGTACGATCTCCAGCGCGCTCAGCAGCGAGGCGTCCGTGCCGGCGGCCTCCAGGACCACGTCCGCGCCCCGTCCCCCGGTCAGTTCCCGGATCCGGTCCGCCAGGCCCTCTCCGGCGGGCACCGGGTGGGCGCCCTGCCCGGCGGCCAGCCGGCGGCGGCGCTCCAGCGGGTCCACGGCCAGCACCCGGGCGGCCCCCAGGAGCCAGGCGCAGCGCAGGGCCAGCAGGCCGACGGGCCCGCAGCCCACGACCGCGACGGTGTCCCCGGGCCGCACCCGGCCGCCGGACGCACAGGCGTACCCGGTGGCCAGGACGTCGCCGATGAGCAGGGCCTGCTCGTCGCCGACCCCGTCGGGGATCGGGGAGAGGACCACGTCGGCGAAGGGCACGCGGACGTACTCGGCATGGCCGCCGGGGTAGGCCGTGGTACCGACGACGGTGTCGTAGCCGAACAGGCCCACCCGTTCGCACTGGTAGTGCCATCCCCGGTGGCAGTACCAGCAGCGTCCGCAGGCGATGACGTCCGAGGCGAGGACGCGGTCGCCGGGCCGCAGGCCGCGGACCTCGGCGCCGACCGCCTCGATGACGCCGGTGAACTCGTGCCCGGTGACGGTCCCCGGGGTGAAGGAGGGGATCTCGCCCCGGTAGGGGTGCAGGTCGGTGCCGCAGATGGCGCTGGTGACCACCCGCACGACGGCGTCGCCGGGTGCCTCGACGCGGGGGTCGGGGATGTCCTCGGCGAGCTTCACGTGATGGGGTCCGTGCCATTGCAGTGCCCTCATGCGGCGCTCCTCGGGCGAGTGGGGCGGTCCGGGGACAGGACGGCGTCGGCCGCGGCCCGCAGGGTGTCGACGAGTTCGTCGAGCAGGCGGCGGGCGGCCTCGTCGTCGTACCGGCCGCGGTCGTGGGTCAGCAGCGCCCGCAGCGCCCCGTCCTCCTCGTAGAAGCCGAGGTCGAGCGCGTAGCCGGAGTAGGGGTCGTGGTTGACCAGGGTTGCTTCGAGGCCCTGGAGCGCGGGCGGCACCTCGGGGGTGGACTGGAAGGAGACGCAGACGTTGATCACCGGCCGGAAGCCGGGGCGCTTCAGGCCGAGTTCGGCCATCAGCCGCTCGTACGGGATGTCCCGGTTCACGTACACGCCGAGCAGGGTGTGCCGGACCTGGCCCAGCAGGGCGCCGAAGTCGGCGTCCCGGGCCACCCGGAGGCGGAGGGGCAGGACGTTGACGAAGAATCCGACGGCCCGCTCGAACTCCGGCCGACCGCGGAATCCACCTCGGGTGCCCACCAGGAGGTCGTCCGCGTCGGTGTGGCGGCGCAGCACCTGGCCGAAGGCGGTGAGCAGCACCATGTAAAGGGTGACCCGGGCCTCGCGTGCGACGGCGCGCAGCCGTTCGTACAGGGGCTGGGGGAAGGTCAGCCAGGCGGTGGCCGGGCGGGGGGCGGTGGCCCGGTCGGCCGACGGGGCTGCGGCGAGGGAGAGGTCGGGCAGCAGGGTCACGTCGGCGAGTGCCTGCTTCCAGTGGGCCAGTTGCCGGGTGTAGGCGGGGCCGTCGAGCCAGTCGTGCTGCCATCGGACGAAGTCCCCGTACTGGGCGGGGGCGGGTGGCAGGGGCGAGGGGCGGCCGTGCAGGAACGCGGTGTAGAGCTGCTCCAGTTCCCGGAAGAGTACGGCCCACCAGGACCGGGCGTCCGAGACCAGGTGGTGCGCGGTGATCCTCAGGAGGTGTTCGCGGGCGCCGAGGCGGATCAGCGCGGCCCGGACCACGGGGCCCGTGGCCAGGTCGAACGGGCGCCGGAGGTCCTCGGCCAGGCAGCGGTCGGCGGCGGCGTCCCGCTCCCGCGCCGGCAGGCCGGTGAGGTCGGCCCGCGCGAGCGGGACGCGGATGTCGTCGGTCACCTGCCGGACGGGAGTGCCGGCGACGACGGGGAAGCGGGTGCGCAACGCTTCGTGGCGGCGGACGAGTTCCTCGATGCCGTGGTGCAGGGCGGCGGGGTCCAGGTCGCCGACGAGCCGGAAGGTCATCGGGTCGGCGTACAGGGTGGTGCCGGCGCGCCGTTCAAGGAACCACATGCCCTGCTGGGCGTACGACAGGGGGCCGCCGCCCGTGACCGCGCCGCCCACGGCTAGCTGACCCCGTGGACGAAGAGCCAGCGGCGCGGGACCTCGCTGAGCTCCAGTTCGCGGAAGGTGGTGTGCAGGGCCGCCGTCAGCGCCTCGGAGCCGAGTGCGAGTCCGGTGGGGCCGGTCAGGCCGGTGGCGCCCTCGATGAAGACCGAGTAGCCGCACAACGCCTCCCAGTCGTCGAGGGTCCATCCGTACTCCACCTCCTCGGAGGTGACCTCGGCGAACCCGGCCTCGGTGAACAGGCGCTCGTGGTCCTGCGGGGTCAGTGTCTGCAGCGCCACCGGCCGGCTGCGCTCCAGTACGAGGTCGCTGTCCCGCTGCTGGAGCCAGGCGCGGGTGGTGCGCAGCCAGGAGGCGTAGAAGCGGCGGGTCGCCGAGGGCACGGCGCCTTCGTAGAAGAGGGTGTTGACGGCGCACCGGCCCCCGGGGCCCAGCATCCGGTGGCAACCGGTGATGACCGCGGCCCGCTCGGTCGCCGGGATCTGGTGCATCACATTGCTCAGTACGGTGACGTCCACGGGGCCGATGAGGGAGGCGACGTCCTGGGCGCGGCCCTGGACGAAACGGACCCGTGGGTCGGTCAGGCGGGTACGGGCGATGGCCAGTTCGTGCGGGGACGGGTCGACGCCCACGACGGAGCCGACCTGGTCGAAGCGTTCGAGGAGCAGCTGGGTGGCGAGTCCGGAGCCGCAGCCGACGTCGACGACGACGCCTCCGGCGGGGGCGGCGCAGATGTCGACCAGTCGCTGTGTCACGTCACCGTAGAGAGGGCGGCGTGACATGGCATCGAACTCGTATCCCTGGGCGAATGACATGGTGTCTGCGTCCTCATTCCTGGCTTGTGTGGCTTGTGTGGCTCATGTGCATCAGGCGTGCGGCGGTACCGCCCATCACGGCGCGGTACTCCTCGGGGCTCAGCGGATCGGCGCCGGGCGGCCACAGGGCGCTGTCGCGTGCCAGGGCGGCCATGCGGGCCACGGAGTCGGTCATGGCGGCGAAGGGGTGGTCGGTGCCCCACAGCACGCGGTCGAGCACGCCCCGCGCGCGGGCGTGGGCCAGAGCCTCGGCGACCCGTTCGGGCGGCCGGTAGGAGCCGAAGATCGACAGGTCGGCGTACAGGCGGGGGTGGCGGGCCAGCAGTTCCACGCAGGGTCCGGTCCACGGCGTGCCCAGATGGGCCAGGATCAGCGTCAGATCCGGGAAGTCCCGGGCCACCGGCTCCAGCAGCAGCGGGGAGAAGTAGCGGCCGTCGGCGTTCTTCGCCGGGGTGTAGCCGGTGTGGACCAGCACGGGGATGCCGAGCTCGGCCGCCGTCTCGTAGACCTCGTACCAACGGCGGTCGGCGGGTGACATCCGCAGGTAGCAGGGGGCGGTCTTCAGGCCGCGCAGTCCCAGTCCGGTGACGGCGCGGCGCAGCGCGGCGGCGGCGCCGGGGGTGCCCGCGTCCACGGAGGCGAAGCCGGTGAAGCGGCCCGGGTGGCGGGCGCACAGGTCGGCCACGAACTCGTTCGGCACCGAGAACCCCTCGACGCGCCGTACGTCGAAGGCGAGCAGGAAGGCGTGGTCCACGCCGGCCGCGTCCATCTCGGCGAGCAGCGCGGCCTCGGGCGCGGACAGCGCCTCGGGGGGCCGGCCGGTGGTGGCCGTCATCTGCTCGGCGAAGGCGGCCGTGTAGTGCCGGTACAGCTCCCCGGCGTGGACATGGGAGTCGATGATCATGCGGCGATGCCCTCCGGGTCGTGCGGAGCCGCGGGGGTACGCGCCTGCGCGGCGATCCGCCATCGCACCAGGTGCACCCCCTTCGCCTCCAGGGTCAGCGGCTCGGCCGTGCCGGCCCGGTGCAGCACCGTCCGTACCGGCAGGGGGGCGTGGTTGACCACCACCCCGCAGCGTTCCCGCCCGCGCCCCAGCACGGTGGTCTCCACCCAGGGGTCGTCGGCGCTCAGCGCGGGCCGGATGCCGTGCGCCTCGGCGATCGCGGCGTACAGCCGGTGCCAGGGCGCCTCCTGGAGGCGGTACGGGGCGCCGAGCCGCTCCTCCAGCGGCGCGTTCAGGTAGTACGCGGTCCCCCGGCCCCGCCGGTGCCGGGTCAGCGCGGGCGCGCCGCCCGGGTACGCGGCCAGGATCTCGGCGCCGGCCGCGTCGATCACCGGGACGGGTCCGGGTGGCCATTCGACCGGGAGGTCGACGCCGGCCCAGCTGAGCCGGTCCTGGTCGGCGCTGCGCCGGGTGAAGTCCTTGACCCGGATGCCGAACAGGTGCTCGTCGCCGGCGCCGCCCAGCAGGTCGCCGGTGGTGTACAGCAGGACACCGCCGGCCTCGACGTACCGTTCGAGGCGCTGCCGGTCGGCGAGCGACAGCTGCCGTACCGAGGGGCAGACCACCAGCGCGTGCCGTCCCGGTTCGGGGCCGGTGCGGCCCAGGAACTCGTGGGGCAGATGTGCCTGCTGGAGCAGCAGATCGGCCACGAACGCGGCGGTCTCCCCGGCCCCGGATGCGGCCTCGGGGCCGGCCAGATAGCCGGCCTCGGCGCCGCCCGTCCGCTCGGGCAGGAAGATCCCGACCTCGGCGGGCAGCGGCCGGAAGCCCGCGAGTTCGCCGGTGGTCACCCGGCGGGCGAAGGCCCGGTACTCGGCCATGGCGGGCTTCTGGCGGCCGGCCGCGTCCAGCAGTCCGACGAAGCGTTCGCCGGGCCGCAGTGCGTACGGCTTGCGCTCGGTGGTGAAGTCCTGCCAGCACCAGACGGCGGTGCCGACCGCCCCGGCGGCGAAGGCGCTGTGCGCGGCGGCGCGGAGATAGCCGGCGGCGGTGGCCTCGTCACAGCCGTAGCTGCCCATTTCGTCCACGTACACCGGGGCGTGGGCCCGTCCGCGGCGGACGAGGTAGGGCAGGTAGGAGGTGGCCTTGGGGGCGGAGACGGACTCGATCTCGAAGGGGGTCCACACCGGGAAGCCGTGCAGGCCGACCAGGTCGAGCGGCTCGGCGTGCTCGGGCCGGAAGGCATGCCTCCCGAACACGGCGGAGCCCTCGTTGGCCTGGAGCACCAGCGTGCCCGGATCCGCCGCGCGCACGGCGCCGGCGAGCAGCGCCCACCAGGCGCGGGCCCCCGCCGCGTCCACGGTCGCGGAGGCGGCCGGGTCGACGTGGATGACCTCGTCGCCGAGGTCGTACGCGAAGATGTTGGGCTCCGTGCGCAGCGAGGTGGCGATGTGATGCACGAAGGCGCGCTGCCGCTCGGCCATGTCCGCGTCGTGCCACAGGTCGCGGCCTCGCCGCCAGGGCGGGTCGAAGAGCTGCCCGTTCATCCAGATGGTCAGCAGCGAGGGCAGGCAGAGCAGGCCGTGCCGGTGCGCGAGGCGGGCCAGTTCGCGCAGCCGCTCGGTCATCACCGGGTCGTACCGGCCCTCCTCGGGCTCGAAGTCGGCCCAGAAGACAAAGAACCGCACGGTGTTGAAGCCGAGGGCGGCCATGGCGCGGAAGTCGGCGTCGAGCGCCCGCGGGTCCCATTCCCGCCAGTAGTCGCAACCGGTGTGGGAGGGATGGTAGTTGCAGCCCACGCTGAAGAAGGGCCGTCCGTCGCGGTGCGGGACCCCGTCCACGAGCCGGACCCGCCCCGGGGCGGCGCCGTTCACCGGGTCGGCTGCCATGCGGCGGTCACCGCCTCGGCGACCTGTTCGACCTCCGCCGGGCCGATCCCGGTGTGCAGCGGCAGCGACAGCTGCCGGCGGGTGACGCTCTCCGTGATCGGCAGACTGCCGGGGCCCAGTCCCAGGCGGGTCCGGTAGGCCGTGAACAGGTGGGTGGGCGGGTAGTGCACGCCGCTTTGGATCCCGGCGGCGCGCAGCCGTTCCTGGAGCCGCTCGCGGTCCATCCCTTCGGGCAGCACCACCGGGAGCAGGTGGTGGGCGCTGTCCTCGACCCGGTGGCCGGCGAACGGCAGGGTGAGGCCGGGCAGGCCGGCCAGCGCACGCCTGTAGGCCCGTACCGCCTCCTGGCGCCGCTGTGCCGCGGCCGGCAGCGCGTCCAGCTGGACCCGGCCGATGGCGCAGGCGATCTCGGTGGGGCGGTAGTTCAGCCCGAGGGCGTCGACGTCGTACAGGGAGGAGCCCCCGCGGTGGCGGTCCTGGGCGCCGACGGTCAGCGCGTGCGAGCGCAGTCGTCGGATCCGCTCGCGCACGGCGGGGTCACGGGCCACGACGGCGCCGCCCTCGCCCATGGCGAGGTTCTTGGTGGCGAAGAAGCTGTAGCAGCCGATGTCGCCGACCGTGCCCAGCACGCCGTGCGGAGTGGGGGTCACGGGGGCGTGGGCACTGTCCTCGACGAGGGCGAGCCCGTGGCGCCGGGCCAGGGCGGCCAGAGCGGGCAGCTCGGCCGCGTACCCGCCGTAGTGCACGACGACCAGCGCCCGGGTGCGCGGGGTGATCCGGGCGGCCACGTCGGCCGGGTCCACACACAGGTCGTGCTCCCCGCGGACCTCGGCGAAGACGGGGGTGGCACCGCACAGGGAGACCACGGCGGCCGTGGAGACGAAGTTGAGCGAGGGCAGGATCACCTCGTCGCCCGGGCCGAGCCCCAGAGCGAGGACGGCCAGGTGCAGGGCGGCGGTCCCGTTGCTGACGGCGACGGCGTCGTCCACGCCGAGGGCGGCGGCGAAGCGCGCCTCGAAGTCCCGGGTGACGGGCCCGGCGGACAGCCATCCCGAGCGCATGACCTCGGTCACGGCGGTGGTCTCGGCCTCGGTGAGCTCCGGCCGGTACAGGGCGATCTTCCAGTCGGTCATCCGCCCACCACCTCCTCCGCGCTGCCGGTACGGGCGTACCGCGCGCCGGGCAGCCCTTCGCGGCCCGGGCCGTGGGTGCGGCCGAGGTAGCGGGCGCGGTCGGCGCGGAACGCCGCGGTGGCCTCGGCCAGTTGCTCGGGGGTGCCGATGTCGTGCCAGGCGCCGTCGAAGACATGGCCCTCGATGCGCTCGCCCTGGCGGCGCGCGGTCTCCAGGAGGGTGGGCATGTCGTACCGGCCGCGGGGCGGCAGGTAGTCCAGCAGGGCGGGTTCCAGGACGTAGATGCCGCTGCTGACCAGGAATTCCATGCGGGGCTTCTCCCGGAAGTCGGTCACCCGCTCCTCCTCGTCGATGTGCACCACGCCGTGGGCGATGTCGAGGTGCTGTGGCGCGAGCGCGATGGTGGCGGTCGCCTGCGACTTCTTGTGCCGGGACCACAGCCCGGCGAAATCGAGGTCGGTGAGGACGTCCGCGTTCATCACCAGGGTGGAGTCCTCCGGCGGTGGCAGCAGCGCCAGTGGGCCGGCGGTGCCCAGCGGTTCGCGCTCCAGCGAGAAGTCGAGTTCGAGGCCCGACCAGCGGTTGCCGCCGAAGCTGGCCTCGATCATGTGGGCGCGGTAGCCGAGCGAGAGCGTGACGTGGGTGAAGCCCGCGCCGCTCAGCTGTCGCAGGATGAGGTGCAGGATCGGTGTCCCGTCGACCGCCATCAGCGGTTTGGGGATGGTGAGGGTGGCGGGCCGCAGCCGGCGGCCCTCTCCCCCGGCCAGCACGACGGCCCTCATCGCGCCTCCTCGCGCTGCGGGCGGGCGGATCGCGGCGCGCCGAGCCGGAGCTCGGCGGGCAGCGGCTCGGCGGGCCGGGGCCGGGCGGCTACCAGGTCCGTGTAGACCGCGTGCACCCGGTCGGCGACCGCCTCCCAGGTCAGTTCGCGCCTCGCCCGGTCGTGTCCGCGGCCTCCCATCGCCGCCCGCTCCCCCGGGTCGGCCAGCAGACGGCCGACGGCCTCGGCCACGGGCCGGGCGGCCGGGTCCGCGATCAGGCCGTCGACGCCGTGGGTGATGACCTCGGCGCTGCCGGCGAAGGAGGAGCCGATGACCGGTTTGCCGCAGCACCAGGCCTCCACGTAGACCAGCGGGAAGACATCGGCGGTGGAGGGCAGGCAGAACAGGTCGCAGGCTGCCAGCGCGCTGTGTTTGACGTCCTCGTCCACGAGGTCGAGTTCGGTGATCCGCGGATCGGCGTGTGCGGCGAACACCTCGGCGCAGTCGGCGTCCCAGCGGGGGCCGAGGAAGGCGAAGTGCGTCGTGGGATGCCGCTGCCAGACCTGGCGGGCCGCCTCCAGCAGGACGGTGTAGCCCTTGGAGCGCATCTTGCGGCCGAGGAAGAGGACCAGCGGTCCGGTGATGCCGTGGGCACGGCGGAAGCCCTCGGGGTCGGCGGTGCCCGGCAGATGGGGCCCCTGTCCGATGAGGTGCAGCGCGCTGTCGGCGACGCCTTCGGCGCGCAGCATCGCACGCTCGGCACCGGTGAGGATGAAGACGGCGTCCGCCTGCCGGCAGCCGTCGAGTACGGCCTGCGGGTCCGGCCACACCTCGGGCGCGGAGGCAGGGGTGACGGCGAACGGGACGTCCCAGGCCCGGGCGAGGCGCAGCCCGGCCCTGATGTCCTCGGGATGGAAAGCGTCCACCGCATGCACCAGGTCCGCCTGCCGTGCGGCGCCCTCGGCCCCGGCGGCGGGCAGGGGCTCCAGGCCGACCCCGGCAGCTGCCAGGAACCGGGCGGAGTCCTCGTCCACCTCCCCGCTCCAGACGCCCGTGTCGAGTCCGCGCCGGCGCATGGCCGCGGCGAGGTACTGCGTCATCAGTTCGGCCCCGGCGCGCGCCGGGAAGTAGCCGCGGTGCACGTACCGCACCCGCATGCTGCTCACCGCCCCGTTTCGCGGGCCGCGATGTCCTGCGCGTACCACGCGAAGGTGCGTCGCAGCCCCTCGTCCAGGTCCACTCCCGGCCGGTGGCCGGTGAGTTCGCGCAGCCGGGTGAGGTCCGGCAGGCGCCGGGCCGGGGACAGCGGGGGTGCGGGCCGGAGGTCGAGGGCGGGCCGGAGGCCGGCCGTGTCGAAGACCTTCCGGGCGAGGTCCGCGATGAGGATCTCCTCCCGGTCGTTGCCGACGTTGACCAGGAGTGGCTCCTTGGTGGGCAGGGCGGTCAGCGCGACGATGGCGTCCACGGCGTCGTCGACGTGGCAGAAGGCGCGGGTCTGGTCGGCGCCGTAGACCGCGAAGGGGTCGGCCCCGCCGAGCAGGCGCTCGATGAACTGCGGGATGACGTGCTCGTATCCCATGCGGGGGCCGTAGATGTTGTGGAAGCGGACCATGCGCAGCGCGAAGCCGTGAGCCTGGGCGTAGTGGCGGCACAGCTGCTCGCCGGTGATCTTGCTGAAGCCGTACGAGGAGCGGGCCACGCCCGGGTCGGGGACCAGGAGCGGGACGTCCTCGCCGGTGGGGACGGGGGCCACGCCGGCCTCGACGCTGCCGGCGTACGCCTCGCTGGAGGAGGCGAAGCAGAACGTGGCGTCGGGGAGGGTGGTGAACCAGTCGAGGAGGTGGATGGTGGAGAGCAGGTTGGTGCGCAGGACGCGCTGCGGCTGCTCGTTGGAGTGGACGACGCCCACGACGGCGGCCAGGTGGTAGACCTCGGCGAAGTCGCCGGGCAGCAGCCCGGGGGGCAGGGGGGTGGTCAGGTCGTGTTCCACCAGGGTGACCTGGCCGAGCAGGTCGGCCAGTCGCTGGTCGGACCGGCCCCGGCTGAAGTCGTCGAGGAGGGTGACCTCGCAGGTGGGGGCGAGCCGGGCTGCCAGGTGCAGGCCGATGAATCCCGCACCGCCGGTTATCAGGATCTTCTTACGCACTGCCGAGCCTCATTACGTTCGTCGTGGGCGGCAGGACCCGCCAGGTGTCGTACACCAGGGCCGGCGGGCGCATCCGCGCGATCAGGTCGTCCAGGTCTTCGGGGGTCAGTTCGCCGTATCCCGGGTGGTCGTTGAGGAGGAGCGCGGCGTGGGCGCCGGTGAAGCCGTCGGCCAGGGAGGCGGGACGCACCCCGAGGGCCTCGATGCGGGCGGGCGGGACCACGAAGTCGTGTCCGACGATCTCCGCCACCCGGCCGCGCAGGAACTCCAGCAGCGGCTCGTACGGGGCGCCGCGCAGGTCGTCGGTCTCCGGGCGGCCCTTGTACGCGAACCCGGAGACCAGGATCGTGGCCTGGCCGGGGTCCTGGCCCTGCTCCCGCAGTGCGGCCAGGACACGGGCGCCGACCCGGCTCGGCATGGACTCGTTGAGGGTGCGGGCGGCCGTGATCAGGTTGGGGGTGTGGCCGTGCGGAGCGAGCGAGTGGGCGAGCAGGTAGGGGTCTTTGGTGAGGCAACTGCCGCCGACGAAGCCGGGCTTGTTGATGTCGGGCCGGGGATAGTCGAGGTTGGCGGACCGGATGATCTCCATTGCGTCGAGGCCGAGGGTCTCGGTGATCAGCGCGACCTCGTTGCCGAACCCGTAGATGAGGTCGGTGTGGGTGTTGCAGACCAGCTTGACCAGTTCGGCGGCCTCCAGCGAGGAGACCGGGACGACCTGTCCGGTGACCGTGGCGAAGAGTCCGGCGGCCAGTTTGGTGGCTTCGTCGGTCAGCCCGCCGACGATCTGCGGGAGGGAGAGGAGTTCGGCCAGTGCCCGGCCCTGGATGGTGCGTTCGGGGCAGAAGGCCAGCAGCGGCCGGGCGGTGCGGCGCTGGAGGAGGGGCAGCACCAGGCTGCGCGTGGTGCCGACCGGGACCGTACTGCGCACGATGACCAGGGTGTCTTCGTCCGCGGCGGCGGCGACCGACTCGGCGGCCGTCCGGAGGTGGCGCAGGTCGGGGGTGGTGCCGCCGGCTTCGATGGGGGTGCCGACGCAGATGATGGCGACGGGCGGGAGCTTGCCGCCGGCGAGGTCGGTGGTGACCGCGAACGTGCCGTTCTCGGCGCTCTCCTTGAGGAGGTCCTCGACTCCGGGCTCGGCCAGTCGCAGGCGGCCCTGGGCGAGGTCGGCGGCCACCTCGGGGTCGATCTCGTGGCCCAGGACCCGCTTGCCGGTGGACAGCAGCGCGGCGGCGAGCGTGACGCCGACGTACCCGAGTCCGACGACGCACACGTCGAAGTCGGAGGAGTCCGCGCGGTCGGCGCGGTCGGTGGGGTCCGCCGCTTCTTCTTCGTGCGACGTGAGTGATGACATGGGATGTCCTTTCAGCACACGACCCAGTGGGTCTTCTCGGGCCTGCCGCCCAGCTGCCGCTTCTGGTCGTCGAGGCCCTTGACCTCGGATCCGCCCGCGTCGACCTCGCGGATCCCCTGGTTCCACATCTTCTTGAACACGGTCAGCCAGACGTACTGGGGTATCGCGGTGAAGCCGGTGGGGTCCTTGAAGATCCCCGTCAACCGCTCCGGGAAGCGCATCGACATCGTGCAGTAGAGGGAGGCGCGGTGCTCGGCGGTGCGCTCGCCGGCGAAGAACATCACCGGCACCTCCTCCCCGCCCGTGACGGCGAGGCTGCCGAGGTACGCGAAGTAGTCGCGCTCATTGCGTCCGCCGGGCCGCTGGGTGATCAGCGCCCGATAGTCCTCGGGGGTGGATCCGACCACCTCGCCCTGCTCGCGGCGGGCCGCGAAGTAGCCCTCGACGATGCCGCGGGCCTTGGCGGTCTCGGCGGCGCTGTGCCCGTAGGGCAGGACACGGAAGTCGAGGTGGTCGTTGCGGGCGAGGAAGTTCTCGAAACGGCGGTGGGCGAGGCGGTTCTTGCTCTTGTACTTGCGGTTGGTCTCGCCCGGGAGATTCCTGACCCGTAGCCCCCCGCCGGCCTCCGGCTCCAGGATCTCCTCCAGGTGATAGACCCGGTTGGGGTGGGTCTCGTCCTCCTCGGGGGCGACCGGGTGCCAGGGATCCTTGGACACGGGCTCGAATCCGGCGGCGAGGAACAGAGCGTGGTCGCTCGGCGAGAGGTGCCGCACATAGACCGTGGTCCGGGCCAGGCCCGCCTCGCGTACCGCGGCGACGAAGGACGCCACCGCCGCGACCCGGTCGGGTCCCTTGGGCGCCACGATGTGCAAGTGCTTGGCGGGGTGGTCCTCCTTGCTGAAGTAGCCGACGCCGAAGAGGTTCTCCCCGTCGTGGAACACCAGCCCGTTGGGGTGGTGGGTGCTGGTGCCGCGGACGTTGTAGCCGTTCGTGTAGAGCATCAGCCCGAGATGCCCCATCGCGAACGATCCGTCCTTGAACTGGGAGATGGTCTCGAAGGACTCCTCCACGGGCCGGAGCTTGTCCCCGAAGAGGGATTGCAGTCGGGCCTCGAACTCGTCGCGGTCGGTTGCCGGCGGGTGCAATGGACTCACCTCACTCACCTCTGCTTGGAAGAAAGGGTCCGGTGGATGCCGTCCATCACATGCCAGAAGAGCTGCTCCCCCAGCTCGGCGCTGGATCCGGTGGTGGCGGAGAGCACCCCCTGGCTGGACATGCGGTCCACATCGACGGGGTGGCGGTAGACGCCGGCGGCCGGCGGCGTGGGGTGGTCGACCCGCACCGCCCGGACCAGTTCGGGGCGCAGGTACATCATCAGGCTGGTCTCGGTCAGGGCGGCGTGTTCGGCGTGCCAGCCGGGGAACTCCGGCGCGTGCGCGCGCAGCCAGTCCTCCTCCACCAGGCTCCACCAGCTGAAGGCGAGGACCTCGGTGCCGGGGAAGGTTCGGGCCGGGTCGCATCCGTCGATCGCCTCGAACAGCAGCGCCTCGTTCTCGTAGTGGCCGTTGACGACGACCAGCCGGGCCGGTGCCAGCCGGCCGAGGGACCGCAGGGTCTGGGTGAGGTAGTCGATGAAGGTGGCGCCGTCGATGTGCACGGTGCCGGGGAAGTGCGACCCGCCGCCGCTCTGCGGCAGTGAGCGGGCGGAGAGCGGCTGCCCCGGCAGGAGCACCCCGCCGACGTCCGCGGCCAGTTGCCGGGCCAGCGCGTCGGGGATGTCGAAGTCCACCGACAGCGGCAGGTGGGGGCCGTGCTGCTCCAATCCGCCGATGGGCCAGACCAGGGTGGCGCCGTCCAGCGCGGCCGGCACCTCGGGGCTGGCCAGATCGCCGTACGAGCTCACCCGGGTGGCGCGGTGTCGTACGCCCGTCATGCTTCCCCCTTCGGGAGGCTGCGCCCCACCAGGGCGGCCACCGTGCCGCCGTGGCCGCGCAGCCAGTCGTCGAAGCCCTCGCGGATGCCCGCCAGGGAGTCGTGCATGTTGCGGTGCAGTGCGGTGTAGACCTGCACGGCGTCGGCGCCGACGCTCAGGTACTCGGCCACGTCGGGCGCGCTCTGCACCCCGCCGCTGCCCATGAGCGGGACCCGGATCCCGGCCCGGCGCAACTCGTAGATCTCGGCGAGCACCAGCGGTTTGATACCGGGCCCGGAATAGCCGAAGGTCCCGCCGAGCAGTACCCGGCCGGTGCTCGGGTCGACGGCGAGCCCGGCGATGGTGTCGCTGAGGGTGATCGCGTCGGCCCCGGCGGCCACCGCGGCGTCGACGCGCTCGCGCACCCCCTCCCCCGCGGCAAGTTTGACGCTGAAGGGCAGGGTGGTGACGCTGCGCACGGCGCCGGTGTACGCGGCGACGCGCTCGGCGGTGTCGGTGAGGCCGCCGCCCTCGTTCATGCAGGAGATGCCGAGTTCGAGGGCGCGGCAGCCGGTGGTGGCCACCGTGGCGGCCAGCTCGGCGAGTTCGGCCGGCGAGTCGGCATGGAGAGAGGCGATGACGGGCAGGTCGTCGGCGGCGAAGCCGCGCAGCATGGCGCACCACTGGTCGATGCCGCGGCGGGAGTAGGTGGTGCTGTTGATCATGCCGGTGGGCAGGCGGAGCAGGCGTTCGTCGCCCGAGGGGGCGGGGTTGGGGTGGATGGTCTTGGTGACCACGGCACCCGCCCCGGCGGCGAGCAGCCGGCGGATGTTGCGTTCCTGGTCGGTGAGCAGGCCGGAGCCGACGACGACGGGGGAGGTCAGCGCCAGGCCGAGGATCTCGGCAGCCGCCGGGTTGTGCAGGAGGCGGGTCACTCCGACATCACGACCTCCCGGGTGACCTTGTGCAACAGCAGGAGGAGTTCGGCCGGGTCCCGGCGGGTCGCGGCCAGGTCGAGAACGGCGACGTCGGCCACCGCGGGCAGTCCGCGCAGCAGGTGGCTGGCATTGGCGGCCAGGGGCACGGGGGTGACGACGACGATGGGTTTGCCGAGCCCGGAGGCCCAGCCGAGTTCGACGTGGGTGCCGTCGGTGCGCATCAGGTCGCCGTCGGTGTCGACGGGCAGGACCGGGACGAAGACGTCGCAGCGGCGCATCCAGCCCAGGTCCCGGACGCTGACCTGCTCGGGTGTGAACAGCGGGGTGTCCACGCCGAACTTCTCGGCGACGTGCGCGGAGAAGACGGTGCCCTTGGCGGCCGACACCGACTCGATGACGTCGTGGATGGCGTGGCGCAAGGGGGTGTGGAAGCCGCCTTCGTGGAGGGCGTGCTGGATGGGCCCGCCGACGAAAACGTTGACCCCGGACAGGTCGACCAGCCCGGCGCCGCCGACGCCTTGGGAGGTGGTGTCCTTCATGAGCTCTCCTGATCTCCCGCGCGGGGCGCGAGTCCTTCGCGGGGCGCGGGGTGGTGGATTTTGATCTGGGTGTATTCGAGGAGCCCCCAGTGGCCGTACTCGACGCCGATCCCGGAGTGGCGGTGGCCGCCGAACGGCACGTCGTGGCGCAGCTCGCCGTGCGTGTTGGTCCACACGGTTCCGCAGTCCAGCGACCGGGCCAGGGTGTCGGCCCGTTCCGGGTCGCCCCACAGGGAGCAGCCCAGTCCGTAGGGCGAGGCGTTGACGCGGGCGACGACCGTGGCGGGATCGTCGTAGCCGATGACCGGGATGACCGGGCCGAACTGCTCCTCGGCCTCCAGCGCGGTTCCCTCCGGCAGGCCGGTGACGACGGTGGGCAGGTAGAAGTGGCCCGGCCGGGGTGCCGCCCGGCCGCCGGCGACAAGACGCGCCCCGGCCCGTACCGCGTTATCGACCAGAGCGGACACCCGGGTGAGCTGCTCGCGGCTGACGAGCGGGCCGAGTTCGGTGGCGGGGTCCAGGCCGTCGCCGAGGACGGCGGAGCGGGCCAGGGCGCCGAGGGCTTCGGCGTACGCCTGAGAGCGCTCCCGTGGTACGTAGACGCGTTTGACCGCGGCGCAGAACTGGCCGCTGTTGACCATGGCGCGGTCGAACAGCCGCCGTGCCGTGGTCTCGACGTCCGCGTCGGGCAGCACGATCGCGGGGTCATTGCCGCCGAGTTCGAGAACGACCCGTTTGAGGTCGGCCGCGGCCTGCTGGGCGATGGCCCGGCCGGTGGCGATCGAGCCGGTGAAAGAGACCAGCCGGACGGCCGGATGGCCGGTGAGCCGGGAGCCGAGCGAGGCCTCGCCGTTGACCACCCGGAAGGTGCCGTCGGGCAGGACCTTGCCGAGCACCTCGCCCATCAGCAGGCTGGCCAGCGGGGTGACGGGCGAGGGTTTGAGTACGACGGTGTTGCCCGCGAGCAGCGCCGGGGCGATCTTGCAGACGGCCAGCAGGACGGGGTAGTTGGAGGGGGCGATCGCGGCGACCACTCCGTGCGGTACGCGCTCCAGGGTGATCCGGGCGCCTGACTCCCGGGCCAGGGGCTCCGGCTCCAGTTCGAGGGCGGCGGTGTGCGCGAACCAGTCGGCGGAGAGCCGTACTTCGGCCTGGGCGTGCCGTAGCGGCTTGCCCTGCTCCCGGGTGAGCAGTTCGGCGATCCGGTCCGCGGCGGACAGCATGGCCTCGCGGCAGGCGAGCAGGTACCGGCGGCGGTCCGCGGGTGGCAGGGCCGCCCACAGCGGGTGGGCGCGGGACGCCTCGTCCAGTACCTCGTCGAGGCGCTGTTCCGTGGTGGCGGGGGCGTGGGCGAACACCTCGCCGAGGGCGGGATTCTCCACAGGTATCTGCGCGAAGTCCGATAACACGGTTCCGTATCACCCGATCCGTTTTCCGGTCCAGTTGCGGGTACGCGTCGGAAATGACCCGAGAACAGTTTGGCTGCGTCCGGGAATTTCGGGCACCCCTCCTTTGGGGTATGGCCATTCGGCTACACCGGATGCCCGGCCGTCCGCCCCTCGTCGCACTCCACGAATTCCACCAGCAGCCGCTCGACGTCGTAGAGGAAGGCGTGGACCTCGGCCGGTGTGAGCACGGCGGTATCGGCATTGAGCACCAGCCGGAGCCACCCGGGCACTTCGTCGTCGACGACGAGGAAAAAGGTCTCGGCCTCCTCGAACCCGTGGGGCTCAACGACGGTGTCGGCCATGGCCGCGCGCACCACGGGCGCCGGCGCGAGAGCCCCTGCGGCCCGCACCCCGTGGGTCTGGCGGATGTCGTTGAAGCAGCAGGACAGGCTGATACCGGTGCCCCGGTCGCGCTCGGCCGCGCGGAGCAGTTCCGCCGCCCGGTCCGGGTCGAACAGGCCGTTGGCGTAGGCGGTGGTGCAGGCGGCGAAGGCGCCGCGGGCGATCTCCCGCGCGCTCTCGCCGCGCAGGTCGATGGTGGCCACGACCTCCTGGTGGAGGTTGGCGACCGCGGCGCGCAGTTCGGGTACGGAGCGGTTGGCGGCCAGCAGCCGGAAGGCGCAGGCCGGCAGCCCGGCCCGGCGGCCGAGCAGCAGCGCCACGGCGGTCAGGAGGACGGCGGAGGTGCTGACCCGCCACCGCTCGGCCAGCACGGGCAGGGCGAGGGAGGCCGCCCGGGAGTCCATCGCGGCGCTGTAACGGACCGGCGCGGCGGTCGGCGCGGTGGTCGGCGCGGTGGTCGGCGCGGTGGTCGGCGCGGTGGTCGGCGCGGTGGTCGCCGCAGGGAACATGGTGGCCGGCACCGTGGCGAGTTGGCGCTGCCAGTAGGCGTGTGCCCGGGCCAGCAGGGCCTCGCCGCGCGGCGAGCGCTCGTACCGGGCCTGTTCGGCCGGCTGGCGGGCCGGGTCGGCCGGCGGTGCCGGGCGGCCGGTGACGCGGGCGGTCACCAGCCGCGTCAGGTCCGCGGTCAGCCGGCGCATGGACATCAGGTCCGCGGCCAGGTGCGAGACGCAGTACGCGGCGAGCACGGGCGTCCCGTCGGCCACGGCCACCATGACCCGCAGCGGCGGGCCGGCGTCGAGGTCGAAGGGACGCTCGCGCATCCGCGCACGCCAGGCGGCGAGGACGGACTGCGGGTCCTCCGCCGGCCCGGCGGTGCAGATCTCGGCCTCGAAGGTGCCGGAGCGCACGACCCGCTGCACCAGGGTGCCGTCCGCCGCCGTATGGAAGGCGGTGCGCAACGACTCGTGCCGGCGCAGGAGTTCACCGGTGGCGGCGAGCACGTCCCGTACGGTGCAGCGGGCCGGAAGGGCCACCGGGAGGCAGAAATCGTAGAAGGCGGCGTCCGGCAGCTCCTGCCGGATCAGATTCCACATCTGGCGCTGCGCGCAGGTGGCCGGTGCGGTGATGGACCGCCGTCCGCCGAAGGGAATTCGGCGCCGGACAATTTCTGCCACGACAGGCATCCTTTCCGTTCATCGGCTCGGGACCGGAACGGATTCAGTTAGCCATGGATGTGCCGGTCGGTCACCCGCTCTCTGTGGTCATGCCTCTTCGGCTAGGTCAAGGGGGCGCCCATCGGGGGCTCGGTCCGCGGCGCCGGGCGGGCTCTAATACTTGAGGAGGCCCGCCTGGATGGCGGTGACCACGGCGGACGTCCGGTTGGGCGCCCCCAGCTTCAGCAGCAGGCTGGCGACAAGCCGTTTGGCACCATGGCTGGAAATCTGCAGACGCCGGGCGATCTGCTTGTTGCTCAGGCCCTCGGCGAGGAGCAGCAGCACCTCGTTCTCCCGCGCGGTCAGGGCGATGTCGCGCCGGTGCCGGAGCTGGCCCGCCCCGCCGGCGCGCTCCAGCAGGAGGCGGGCGAGCGAGGCGGGCATGGGCACCTCTCCGCGGTCCATGCGCTGGAGGGCGTCCTCGACGACGTCCGCGGTCAGCTCGCCCTGGACCAGAAAACCGTCCGGGGCACAGCGGCCGGAGAGTATTTTCTCGTCGACGTCCGGCCCGCTCAGCAGGAGCAGAATCCTCGGCCGTCGGCCCCCGACGTCGGCGGGCACCTCGCAGTCGAGAATGAAATCGGACTCGTGGACAAATAAAACGTCGACGTCGCTGGTCCGCAGGGTTTCGTCGACCCCGTACCAGCTCTCGCAGTGAAGGACTTCACCGGCGATGTGCATCGTCGATAAAATAGCTCTGAGGCCGAGTCGCAGCATGCCGTCACGGACGAGGGTCGCGACGACGAGTTGCCGCCCCGGGGCGGCTGCGCCACACGCTACCTGGCTCACTTTGCTCCTTAGGGGGACACGCAAGGGGGGCTGATCGGCCCATTTGGACCATTACCCCCACTCTGCACCTGCAACCCATGTGCAACAACCAGGTGGCGGCAAGATTCGGCCACCCCGCTTATTTACGCACAAACCGGACACCGGTCGGCCGGGTGCGTTTTTCTCGAAAAACGAGTACCTTCCATCCCACGGCGCGCCCGACCATAAATTCCGACTGCCGTGGATGCCTGCATGGAAAAAACCGAGAAACACGCTGAGAAGCACACTGAGACGCACAGCGAGAAATTAGCCGGGACCGCCCGGAATTCCGAGATCCCGCAGACCGTGAGCCGCTGGCTGCGCTCCCACCTGCGGCGCTACCGCTGGTACATCACCACCCACCTGCTCGGCAGCCTGTTCTGGCAGTCGCTGACCGCGGCCGTCCCACTCGTCGTCGGACTCGCCTTCGACGCCGTCCTGAAGGACGGCGGGGCAGGGCCCGACATGGGCACCTTCCACGCCGTGACCGCGGGGCTGCTTCTACTGGTCCTGGTCCGCGGGGTGTGCGGCATCGCCGCCACCTACAGCCTGGAGACTTTCGCCAGCGGCCTCGAACGGGACGCGCGGGCCGGGGTCTTCGCCAGCCTGCTGCGCAAGCGGCAGGGCTTCTTCAACCGGCACCGCACCGGAGACCTCTCGGCGCGCGCCACCGGGGACGCCGAGGCGCTCAACCTGATGGTGTCGCCCGGCTTCGACATGGCCGTCGACCTGACGCTCAACATCGCCATGCCGCTGGTCTTCATCGCCCTGATCGACCCGCGCCTGCTGCTGTCCCCCGGTCTGTTCGTCCTGTTCTTCGCCCTGGCCCTGTGGGAACACGGCCGGCGGCTGGAGCCGGTCTCGGACCTCACCCGGGAGCGCTTCGGTGCGATGACCGCCCAGGCCACCGAGAGCCTGGACGGGATCGAGGTGGTCGAGTCCACCGGCGGCGCCGGCCAGGAACGCGGGCGCTTCAACCGGCTGGCCGCCGAGTACCGGGACGCCGCCGTGCGCCAGGCGCACGCCCAGGCCCTGTCCCTCCCGCCGCTGCTGCTGACGCTGGCCACGGCCGGCACCCTCCTGCACGCCGTCCACCTGCTGCGGGCCGGCTCGCTCAGCGTCGGCGAACTGGTCGCCGTACTGGGCCTGATGGGAACCCTGCGGGCCCCCACCCAGCTCGCCTCCTTCAGCATCGGGCTCATCTACTTCGGGCTGTCCGGGGCGGAGCGCATCCTGGAGATCATCAATGACCGGGAGGGCGAGGACGAGCGCGAGGGAGGCCACACGGCGCGCATCACCGGAGAGGTGGTGATGGAGAACGTCACCTTTGGGTACGAGAGCTCCTCACCGGTGCTGCGCAATGTGAGCTTTCGCGTCGCACCGGGCAGCACGGTGGCGGTGGTCGGGTCCACGGGAAGCGGCAAGTCGACGCTCCTCCAGCTGCTCAACCGCACCTACACACCCGACGAGGGGCGGGTCCTGATCGACGGCGTGGACTGCGCCGCCTGGGACCCGGCCTCCCTGCGCGCGCAGATCGCGGTGATCGAGCAGGACGTGGTGCTGTTCTCCCGCACCATCGCCGAGAACCTGGCCTTCGGCGCGGGCCCGGACGTCGACCGGGCGCGCCTGGAGGAGGCGGCCCGTACCGCCCAGGCGCACGAGTTCATCATGGCGGGCGCCGACGGCTACGACACCCTGGTCGGGGAGCGCGGAATGACGCTCTCCGGCGGGCAGCGCCAACGCCTGGCCATCGGGCGGGCGCTGGTGACCGATCCGCGCATCCTGGCCGTCGACGACGCGACCAGCGCCGTCGACAGCGTCACCGAGCACGAGCTGCAGCTGGCGATGCGGCGGGCCGCGGCCGGGCGCACCACCTTCCTGATCACCCCGAGGCTGTCCCGGATCCGGGCGGCCGACCACATCCTCGTCCTCGACCGCGGCCGGATCGTCGGCCAGGGCAGCCATGAACAGCTGCTGCAGGACTGCGCGTTCTACCGCCGGATCTTCGCGCCCTACACGAACGGAGGCACCCACTGATGGCGCACCTGCTGGACGGCATCCTGCCGGAGGAGCCGCAGGGCGATGACGCGTACGGGCCCGAGGGGCCCCCGGGGGCCGGCGGCGTCGACCGCCGCTACGGCGACCGGCAGTTGGTGCGCCGGATCACCCCGTACTTCCGGGGGCGCGGGGCGGTGGTGGCATTCGTGACCGCGGCCGTGGTGGTGGCCGCGGTCGCCGGCAGCGCGGTGCCCGTGCTGCTCGCCCGTACCGTGGACCGGGCCGTGGCCGACGGCTCAGGGAGCACGGTGACCTGGCTGGTGGCGGCGATCCTGCTGGCGGGCACGGCGGCCTGGCTGTTCACCTTCCTCCAGCAGCACCTGACCGGCACGCTGGTCGGCGATGTGGTGCTGAAGCTGCGCGAGGACGCCTTCCACGCGGCCACCCGCCAGGACATGGCCTTCTACGACACCCATCCCACCGGCGCCCTGGTCAGTCGGGTCACCAACGACACCCAGGCCTTCGCCGCGCTCCTGACCATGGTGCTCTCGCTGCTGGGCCAGGTGCTGATGGTGGTACTGCTGATGGCGGCACTGTTCCTGATCCATGTGCCGCTGGCGCTGGTCACCGCCGCCGTGGCCGCCGTGATCGTGGCCGTCAGCCTCGCCTTCCGCAGCCGGGCGCGCCTCGCCTCGTTGGCGCAGCAGCGGGCCCTGGCCGAGGTCGGCGGCTATGTCCACGAGACCCTGCGGGGCATCGCCGTGGCGCGCAACCACCGCGGCGAGCGGGCGGCCGAAGAGGGGCTGCGGGAGGTCAACGGGCGCTGGTTCACGGCCAGCGTGCGGCTCAACCGGCTCTTCAGCGGCGTCTTCCCGCTGCTGATCTCGCTGACCGGCCTGGGTACGGTCGCGGTGGTGCTGCTGGGAGGGCAGTTCGTGGACTCGGGCGCGCTCTCGGCCGGCGAATGGGTGCTGTTCCTCGAGGCGCTGGCCCTGTTCTGGTCCCCGCTGACCAGCATCGCCTCCTTCTGGAACCAGCTCCAGCAGGGGCTGGCTGCCGGCGAGCGGATCTTCTCGCTGGTCGACCGCGAGAGCGCGGTACGGCAGACCGGAAACCGGCCCGTGCCGCGGCTGCGCGGCGAGCTGGAGCTGCGCGGGGTTTCCTTCGGCTACCACGCCGACCGGCCGGTGCTCCAGGGCATCGACCTGAGGATCGCCGCGGGCGAGAGCGTGGCGCTGGTCGGGCACACGGGCGCCGGCAAGTCCAGTCTGGTGCGGCTGCTGACCCGCGCGTACGAATTCCAGGAGGGCAGCATCTTGGCCGACGGCCAGGACGTACGGACCATGGACCTGGACCAGTACCGGCGGTGCCTGGGGGTGGTCACCCAGACGCCGTTCCTCTTCTCCGGGACCGTCGCGGAGAACATCGCCCTGGGCCGCCCGGGCGCAGACCGGGCCGCGGTCGAGGCCGCCGCCCGCGCCGTCGCCGGCGGCGACTGGCTGGCGCAGCTGCCGCAGGGGCTGGACACCGCCACCGACGAGGGCGGGCGCAATCTGTCTACGGGACAGCGGCAGATCATCGCCCTGGCCCGGGTCTTCCTCCAGGACGCCCCGGTCCTCGTCCTTGACGAGGCCACCGCCAGCATCGACCCGCTGACCGAGGCCCAGATCCAGGAGGGCCTGGACACGCTCGCGGCCGGGCGCACCACCGTGGTGGTGGCACACCGCCTGCCGACCGTACGCAAGGCCGACCGGATCGTCGTCGTCGACGGCGGGCGGCTGATCGAACAGGGCGACCACGCCACGCTGCTCGGCCGCGGCGGCGCCTACAGCCAACTGTACGAGCGGTACTTCCGCCACCAGCGGCCCGATCTCGATCCGGCCGACGAAGCGCCGGCCGACGCCGTGGTGCAGGGGCGCAGCTCCGCGCCGGAGGAAGGAGCGGTCGATGTCGTCAGGGGCTGAGGACCCGGGCACCCTGTGGGAGCTGGTGCGCCGGGCGGCGCAGAGCCGCCCCGAGGCCGTCGCGGTGCGCCACGGGGACCAGGCGGTCACCTTCGCCGGGCTGCGGGAGCGGGTGCTGGCGGCGGCGCGGCAGCTGCCGGCGCACACCGCGGCGCCCGACCTCGCCGGTGCCGCCGCCGACCCGGGCATCGGCGCGGGCGCGGGCATCGGCACGGGCACAGCCACAGCGGGCCTGCTCTTCGAGAACACCCTGGAGTGCGCCGTGGCCTTCCTGGCCGCGGCCCGCGCCGGGCTGCGCCTGGTGCCCCTGGAGCCGGATGTGGGCGCGCCCCAACTGCTCGCTCTGCGCGGGCAGTTGGGCCCGCTGACCCTCATCGGCCACGAGGCGAAGCTGCGCGCCCTGCGCACCGGCGACGCCGGGGCCCGCGGCCACTGGCAGGGCGGCGGCCTGGTGTCCGTCGAGGAGCTGCTCGCCCGCCCCGCGCCGGGCGCCGCGCCCGACGGGCCGCCGCTGCCGCCCGAGCCGGAGCCGGACGCGCCGTTCCTGTACCCGTACACCTCCGGGTCGACCGGCGAGCCCAAGGCCGCCGTGCACTCCCAGCGCAATCTGGTGCACGGCGGGGAGATCTACGCCCACACCTACGGCATCACCCCGGCCGACCGCGTGCTGGCCGCCGTCCCGCTGCTGCACTCCTTCGGCATGGTCGCGGGACTGGTCACCGCCCTGTTCTCGAGGGCGCAACTGGTGCTGCTGGGCCGGTTCGTGCCGGCCCGCCTGCTGCGGGCCCTGCACGACCACGCCTGCACGGTGCTGGTGGGCACTCCGCTGGCCTACGACCTGCTGGCCCGCTCGGCCGCCGCGCCCACCGCCGGGCAGCCCGCGCTGCCCGAGGCGCTGCGGCTGTGCCTGTCCTCCGGCGCCCCGCTGCCCGCCGCAGTGGCCGACCGCTTCCGCGAGCACTGCGGCCGGGACGTGTGCGAGGTCTACGGCAGCACCGAGGCCGGGGTGATCGCCGCGCAGACACCCCGGGACCATGGACACGAGGGCGACGGGGGCGGGCCCGAGCCCGGGGTGGGACGGCCGGTGCGGGGGGTGCGGGTCCGGCTGCTGGACGAGGCGGGCCGGCCCGTGCCGCTCGGCGCCACGGGCAGCCTCCAGGTGCGTACCCCCGCGATGTTCAGCCACTACCTGGACCGGCCCGGCGCCACCGCGCAGGCCTTCCGCGACGGCTGGTACGTGACGGGGGACCTGGCCCGCACCGACGCCGAGGGGCGGCTGCATCTGGTCGGGCGCAAGGACTCGTTCATCAACGTGGGCGGCAAGAAGGTCAATCCCACCGAGGTCGAGCGGGTGCTGCTGGCCCACCCGGCAGTCGCCGAGGCGGTGGTATGGGGCGAGGCGGTGGGCGGGACGAGCGAGCGGGTGCGGGCCGCCGTGGTGCCCCGCGACGGGCTCGGCCCGGCGGAGCTCACCGCACACTGCCGCGACCGGCTGCTGCCGCACCAGGTGCCGGGGCGCATCGAGTTCGTCGCCTCGCTGCCCAGGAGCGCTCTGGGCAAGGTCCGCCGGGCCGCGGTGGCCCGCGAGTCCGGCCCCTGACGCGGGCCGCCGTCCGCACCACGGGCCGCAGGCGGGCTGTGCGCCGTGCGTGAACCGGGGGCGCATCGGGCCACCGCCCGTGTTCGGATGGGCAGATGGAGATTCTGATACTCGGCGGAACGGCATGGTTGGGGCGCGAGATCGCGCGGCAGGCGCTGGCCCGGGGGCACCGGGTGACCTGCCTGGCCCGCGGAGAGAGCGGCGGAACCGCCGAGGGCGCCCGGCTGGTCGCGGCGGACCGCCGGGCCGCGTCGGCGTACGAAGGCGTGGCGGACCGGGACTGGGACGCCGTCGTGGAGGTGTCCTGGCAGCCGGGGTTCGTCCGCGGGGCGCTGGCGGCGCTCGGCGCCCGGGCGGCCCACTGGACGTACGTGTCCTCGGTCAGCGCCTACGCCTCGCACGCCCAGCCGGGCGCGGACGAGTCGGCCGGCCTGCTCCCGGCGGCCGAGGGCGACGAGCTCGGCCGGGAGGAGTACGGGGAGGCCAAGGTGGCCTGCGAGTACGCCGCGACGGCCGCGGTGGGCGACCGCCTGCTGATCGCGCGGGCCGGACTGATCGGCGGGCCCGGCGACCACAGTTGCCGCACCGGGTACTGGGTGGGCCGCGCGGCCCGCGAGCCCTCGGCCCCGCTGCTGGTACCGGACTCCCCCGGCGTGCCGACGCAGGTGGTCGACGTGCGGGATCTGGCGGCGTGGCTGCTCGACTGCGCGGAGCAGCGGACGACCGGCACCTATGACGCGGTCGGTCCGACGGTACCGTTCGGGGAATGGGTCGCGCTGTCGCGGGAGATCGGCGGGCACACCGGGCCGGTGGTCACGGCCGGGACGGACTGGCTGCTCGGGCAGGGAGTCGGCTGGTTCATGGGCGAGGAATCCCTCGCGATGTGGGTGGCCGACCCCGACTGGGCCGGCTTCAGCGACCGCAGCGGCGCCGCGGCGCGCGCGGCCGGGCTGCGGCACCGGCCGCGCGCGGAGCTGCTGGCGGACCTGCTGCACTGGGAGCGGTCGGAAGGGCTGGACCGGCCCCGCCGGGCGGGTCTGAGCGCCGGCCGCGAACGCGAACTCCTGGACGCGCTGGGGTGAGGCCCGGGCCTCAGGTCGCCGTGGCGGTGGTGACCACCAGGGGCGGGCGGGCCCGCTCGGCCGTCCACGGGCGGCTGCGGACGAGGTCGGGGTCGGCGAGGGCCTCGTCGAAGGTCGGCCGGTGCCGGACGACCTCCCCGAACCCGGCGCGCTCCAGCAGGGCGGGCAACAGGTCCACGGGCCGGGCGTGGTTGCGCATCTCCGCCCAGGAGCCGTCGGTGCGGCGCAGGCGTACGGTGAACGGCTCGCCCGGCCCGTACACCGCGCCCGGCTCGCCGATCCTCAGCGAGGCGTACTCGGTGCCGCTGCAGGCGGGGTCGGTGGCCAGCAGCACCAGCGGGGCGCCGGGGCGCAGCAGCCGGCGGGCCAGCCCGAGCATCTCGGGTGAGGTGTCCACGCCGAGCACCCGCGCTCCCAGCAGCCGGGCGGCGTGGCCGGCGACCTTGCCCGGCCCGACCAGGCGGTGCCATCCGCTCCGCCCGCTCCGGCCTCATCCCGCCCTGCTTCCTCCGACCCGTTGCCCACCGCCCCACTATCGGCCCCCCGTCCCGTTTCCAGGTGGACAGCGCGCTACAGGGCGGGCTGGAAGTCCGTACGCAGCCAGTGGCGGCCACCTAGGCGTCGGGGAGCGGGCGGGCGCGGACTCCGTGGGCGGCTTCCTGGCCGCCGCCCGTCGGGAGGATGCGGACCTCGCCGCGGTCGCTGATCTCCGCCCGGACGATGCCGGTGGCATCGGCGTAGACGGGATGGCCGCCCGGACCCGTCTGGCCGGTGTCGGAGACCTCCACCGTGTCCCCGGCGGTGTCGGGGCCGTCGGGGAAGACCAGTTCGTACCGCTTCGTCGTCATGTGCGGCGCCCCCTCAGCAGGGCGCGACGAGCTGGTGGTTGTGGACAAAGCGGGCCGATACCCAGCCGTGGATGCCGTAGAGCCGGTACCAGACGGGATTGCCGTCCACCCAGGTGCCGCGGGTCTGGCAGCCGAGCAGGAGCCGCTGGTGGGGCTGGAGGGTCTTGACGACCTCGGAGTGGAGCGAGGGCCTGGCGCGTACGTGCAGGGGCGAGGTGGTGACGACAACTCCGACCGGGTGGGAGACGGGCCCGTCGATGCCGTCCTTGGCGGTGGCGGGACGGCCCCGGCGGTCGCCGTCACCGTCCCCCGACGCCCAGCCGGCCGTCCCGGCCGGCCCGAGCAACAGGGTGGCCGCCACCGCGCACACCGTCACTGCCTGCTTCACCATCGGCCGCTCTCCCGCCCGTCGCCTCGGCTCGTCCTGCGGGCGGCCGGGTCGCCGGCCGCCCGCACCGACTATCCTCCCGACGCGCGCGAGGACCGGCGGGCCCGGCGGGGACACACCCCGCAGTCCGCCGAACGGCCCTGTCAGGCCGGTCAGCCCACGTACTCGGTCAGGTCGATGCCGTAGACGTTCAGCGGAGTTCCGTACTCCGGGTGGGTCGTCTCGCGTTCCAGCGCCATGCCGAGCTTGTGCGCGACGTTCTCCGATGCCGTGTTGCCCGCGCGGCAGATGCTGATCACATGCTCCAGACCGCGGTCCTGAAGGCCCCATTCCAGTACGGCCTGGGCCGCCTCGGAGGCGTATCCCTGGCCCCAGAACTGCCGTCCCAGCCGCCACCCGGCTTCCACGGCAGGCAGCACCTCGGGCAGGAAGTGCGGTACGGACAGCCCGGTGAAGCCGATCAGCTCACCCGAGCCGAGCAGCTCCACGGCGAACAGGCCGAAGCCCTCGTCGTCCCATTCCTCTTCCCAGCGCTCCAGCGCGTCGGCGGTCTGCTCGAGATCGAGCACCGATCCGTCGCCGATCCACTGCATCACCGCCGGATCGGCGTTGATCTCGGACATCGGCATCAGGTCGTCCTCCTGCCACTGGCGCAGCAGGAGGCGGGGGGTCAGGATCTCGGTCATGGGCCCATTGTCGCCGGGCCGGGGCGCGGAGCCGTACCGGGGCCGGGGCCGGGGCCGGGGCTCAGGGGATCTTCCACTCCTGTGCCTTGTTGCCGGGGGTGCAGGCCTTCATGGTGACCTGCCGGCCGGCGCCGTTGCCGGTGAGGCACTGCTGGCCCATGTAGTCCTTGAGGTGATAGGCGCCCGGCCGGCTCGCGGCGGTCACGCTCCAGTTGTGCAGGACGCTGAAGCCGCTCGACAGGGCCACCCTGCCGTCCGTTTCCTGGACGAGCGCCGGGCTGTCCATATTGCACGGGTTGAACGCGTGCCAGCTGCTCGGGACCGTGTGCACCCAGCCGTAGGCGGTCGCCCCGCCCATCACGACGGCGGTACCGCCGGCCAGGCCGTCCTTGGCCAGGCCGAGCTTGAGGCCGTCTCCGACGTTGACGATGTAGCCCCAGTTCGTGCCGCCGCAGCCCTGGGGCTTGGCGGGCTTGGGGGCCGGCCCGCCGGAGCTGGGCTTGGCGGCGGGCGGGGCCGCGGGCGTGGTGGAGCCGGCCGGCGGGGTGGCAGCGCCCGGGCCGCCCGCGCCGCCTGCGGCTGCTCCGCCGACCGCCCCACCGGGGCCCGGGTTCACCGGCTGGTTGCCGGTGCCCGGCGGGAGGGTGGCCCCGGGTGCGGGGGTGGGGCCGGTGCCGGCCTGTGACGCACCGGCGGGGGCCGCGACGGACTGCCCGGGGCCGGGTGCCTTCGCCTCGGCTCCGTAGGGGCTCCGGTCGATGAGCAGGACCGTGCTCGCCCCGGCGGTGATGACCACCGGGATGACGATGGGCACCAAGATGGCGCGCCGTGACCGGCGCGGGGCCTCAGTCCGCCCGGGCGCGACCGCGGCCACCACCGGGGGCTCGGGCGTGCCGTCGTCCTTCCGTACGGGGGCGACGGCGGCGGCGTCCGGGAAGCGGCCCTCGGGCTCCTTGGCCAGCGCGGTGGCGACGAACTCGCGTACCGGCGCGGGGAACCGGTCCGGCAGCTCCGGGGCCGGCTCCCGGATGTGCTTGAGCGCCACCTCGAGGACGCTCTCCCCGGTGAACGGCCGCTCTCCGGTGAGCAGTTCGTAGCAGACGACACCGATCGAGTAGAGGTCACCGGCCGGGGCGGCGGCCTTGCCCTCGGCCTGTTCGGGCGCCATGTAGAGCGCGGTGCCGAGCACCTCGTGGGAAGCGGTGATCTTGGTGCTGGCCAGGGCCCGCGCGATCCCGAAGTCGGCTACCGCCACCTGGCCGTCGGCCCGGAGCATCAGGTTGGACGGCTTGAGGTCGCGGTGCACGATGTCCCGCCGGTGCGCGGCGTGCAGGGCGTCCAGCGCCTGGGCGAGGATGCCGAGCGCCCGCTCGGCCGGCATCGGTCCGCTCTCGGCGAGCACCTCGTCGATCGGCTGTCCGTCGATGAGTTCCATCACGATGTACGCGACGCGGTCCTCGCCGTCGCTCTCCGCATAGTCGTGGACGTCCACGATGCCGGGGTGGCTGAGCGCGGCAAGGAGTTGGGCCTCGCGCCGGAAGCGGGTGGCGAACGCACCGTCCTCCAGCAGCGCCGGGTGCAGGGTCTTGACGGCGACCGGGCGCGCCAGCACCTCGTCGTCCGCGCTTCGGGCCCGCCTCTCAGGCTTCCGGCTCGGCGGCCACGATGGCCAGCAGGCCGGGGAAGAGCTCCTCGAGTTCCGCCCGGCGCAGGCCGGCCATCCGGCTGTTGCCCCGGGAGACCTGGCGGATCAGTCCGGCTTCGCGGAGCACCCGGAAGTGGTGCGTCAGGGTCGCCTTGGAGACCGGCAGGCCGAATGAGCTGCAGGTCCGGGCCGTTCCCTCGGGTTCGGCCGCCAGGACGCGCACCACGCGCCGTCGGTGCGGATCGGCCAGCGCGGAGAGCACCGGGCCGAGCCGGATCTCCTCCAGGGCCGGATGGCCCTCTTCGTCGGGCATCCCGACTCCTCCCTTCACACCTCTTCAAGGTACGGCTTGCATCGTACCTATGAGCAGACTAGCGTCCGGAAGGTACGAAAATGATGGTACCTACCCAGGAGGTGGCCCCATGGCCCAGCCGTTCACGCTCGTCGGCACCGCCCGCCCCCGGCCCGAACGCGCCGCGGAGCTCAAGCAGCTGCTCCTCTCCTTCGTGGAGCCGACCCGGCGGGAATCGGGATGCCTGGAGTACCACGTCCACGAAGACCGGGACGAGCCCGGCCTCTTCGTCTTCTACGAGGCCTGGCGCTCCCGGGCCGATCTCGACGCCCATCTCGCGCTGCCGCACATCCGGGACTTCCAGGAGCGGCGCATGGACTACCTGGAGTCGGACCTCGAGGTCCGCTTCCTCACCATGCACAGCCCCTACCGGCCGGAGCCCGCGCCCGTCGCGTCCTGATCGGACAGTTCGGCCGCGGTCAGCACGTACAGCTGGGCGTCCACCCATGCCGTGGCCGCGGCCCGGCGGGAGTCCCCGGCGAGGGCCTGCACCAGGGCCCGGAGCCGCCCGGCGGCCATGGCCAGGCCGGTCCGGGACAGTGCCGTCGTCGCCTCCGCCAGCCGGTCCCGCTCCCCCGCGCCGAGGTGGCGCAGTCCGCGGTGGGCCGCCTGGGCGAGGGCGGTCAGGGCGATTCCGAGGGCGTCCGCGATCGGGTCCGCGACGGGCGGGCCGGACGGGCCCGGGTCCTGGCGGCCGGAGCCGGCCGCCAGGTCGGGCACGACCACGCCACCGGGGGTCAGCACCGCGATCGGGTCGATCAGGAGTCCGCCCCGCGGGGCGGCGCGTACGAAGGCGCTGACCAGCCGGACCCCGCCGTCGCCCGGCTCCAGCGCCGCGGCGAGCGCGTCCAGCCCGCCCGGTCCGTACGGGTTGTACGGCGCGGCGAGGGTCGCCCTGTGGCCGTGCGCATCCCGGACGGTGGCCTCCAGCCGCTGTTCCGCCGGGTGGTAGCCCAGGTCCTCCACCGTGTGGACGGCCACCACCCGTACCGAATCGGCCGCCACCCGCGGGCGGATCAGCTGCGGCGGCAGCCGGCGCAGCCGTTCCGCATGCGCGGCGAAGTCGCCGACCAGCAGCGGCTCGGGGAGCTCGGCCCAGGCGGAGCCGACCGGGGTGACGCTGGTGCCCGCCAGCCGGCCGGTGCCCAGGGTGACCGTGCCGCCCGCCGTACGGGAGGCGTTCTCGCTGACCACGTTGGCGGTGGCCAGCGCCGCGAGCGAGGCACCGGCGATACGGCGGCCGGCCAGCGCGTGCGCGGTCGGCCGGGCGCCGTCCGGGGGGAGCTCCCAGCGGCGGCGCAGCACCAGCGCGACCCCGGCGGCGCCGTGCGCGAAGTACACCTGGGCGGTGCGTTCCCGGGCTCCGCCCGAGATCCGGCAGCCCAGGGCGGTGAGCCGGACCCGGCGCAAGGGGGTACTGCCCGGCTCGCCGGTGCCCAGGACCGGGGAGGCCGGGGTGGCGCCCTCGTGCAGGGCCGCGCGGTGGCGGGCGTGGAGTTCGGCGAGCAGCAGGGCGTGGCGTTCGGGCCGGTAGCGGGCGCCGCGGGCGGTGTAGTCGGCCAGCAGCTCCGCCAGTTCGCCCAGTACGTCGGCCGGCCAGTGCAGGCCGTCCGCGGCAAGGGTGTCACGGACCCCGCGCAGGGCCGCGTCCAGCACCGGTCCGGCATGCGCGGCGCCGTCCAGCAGCAGCTCCTCGGCCAGGTCGAGGGCCGCAGCCAGTCGTGCGCCGGCCCGGGCCGGGGTGGACCCGGCGGGGCCGCCGACATCGAGCTGAGCGGGCGGATCGGCCGGGTCCGCCGCGGCTGCGGCTGCCACGGCTGCCGCGCGGAACGCCCAGACGGCGAGGGCGATGGCCTCGCCGCGGCGGTCGTCGGCGGTGTCGGTGAGGGCGTAGCCGAGCGCACCGGGGACCGGGAACCGCACGGTCGAGGTGGCCAGTTCGGCGCGCGGGACGGGTTCGGCGGCGGTCGGGTGGTGCAGGCGGGCGGCATAGCCCCGGCGCAGCGTCCGCCGCGCGGCGGCCAGCGCCCGCGCGCCGACGGCCGTGGTCAGCGTCTCATCGTCCACCTCGGCGGGCGACCACGGCGCCTCCGGGGAGGCTGCGGAAGGGCCGGCATCGCCGCCCGGCGCCGCCCCGGCCCGCCCCTCGGCCCCGGCCCGCCCCTCGGCCCCGGCCCGCGCCTCGGCCCCGGCCCGCGCCTCGGCCCCGACCCCAGCCTCCGCTCCGGATCCGGCCCCGGCCCCGCCCCCTGCCTCCGCTCCGGCTCCGGCTCCGGCTCCGGCTCCGGCTCCGGCTCCGGCTCCGGCTCCGGCTCCGGCCTGAGGGTCCGGGGCCGCCGCCGCATGGCGCTGGTACGCCAGGACCACGCCCACCAGGTGCCGGCAGATGCCGGGCGCCCCGCAGGTGCAGCTGCCGCCGTCCAGGCCGGTGCCCGGGGGCAGGACGGTCTCGGTGCCGTCCGGGAACCGCCCGGTCAGCGTGGCGTCCGCGGCCAGGTCCGGCACCGCTCCTGCCCCGCCGTCGAGTTCCTTCGCGGCCCGCTTGACCAGGCCCCGGTTGGCGAGGGCGGCCAGGGTGTCCGCGTCCAGCGCCAGCAGATCCGCACGGTTCACCGGCCCAGCCTCTCCGCGACGAACGCCGCCAGTGCGCCCGGTGTCATGGCGCCCACCTGGGCGCCCGCATCGGCCAGCCGCTGCGCCAGCTCCCGGTCGTAGGCCGGTACGGCCTCCTCGTCGAGCGCGGCCAGCCCCAACACCGTGGTGCCCTGTTCGGCCAGCGCCCGTACGGTCCGGACCAGCCGGTACGGGTCCCCGCCCTCGTAGAAGTCGGTGACCAGCGCGACGATGGCCCGCCGCGGGTTGTCGACCAGGCCCGCGGCGTAGTCCACGGCGCGGGCGATGTCGGTGCCGCCGCCCAGCTGTACGCGCATCAGCACCTCGACGGGATCGTCCACCTCGCCGGTGAGGTCCACCACGCTGGTGTCGAAGGCGACCAGATGGGTCTTCAGGCCCGGCAGGCCCCACAGGGCGGCGGCGGTGACCGCCGAGTGGATCACGGATCCGGCCATCGAGCCGGACTGGTCGACCAGCAGGATCAGCTGCCACTGCTCCAGGTGCGGCCGGGTGCGTGCATGGAACCGGGGCTTCTCGATGAGCAGCCGCCGCTCGGCCGGCCGGTAGTGGGCCAGATTGGCCCGGACGGTGCCGTGGAAGTCGAAGTTGCGGGCCTGGGCCAGTCGGCTCGGGCGGCGCGAGCGGGTTCCGGTGAAGGACCGCCGGATCTCCGGGGCCAGTTGTTCCAGCAGTTGCTTGACGACGGTCTCCACCAGGCGCCGGGCCAGCCGCAGCACCTCCGGGTTCATCAGGTGCTTGGTGCGGAGCACGGCGCGCAGCAGGGTGGGGCTGGGCTCGACCCGCTCCAGTACGGCCGGGTCGGTGACGATCTCGTGGATCTCGTAGCGTTCGACGGCGTCCCGCTCCAGCCGCTCGACCGTCTCCCTGGGGAACAGCCGGTGGATGTCCTCGAGCCAGTCCACGGGGGTGACCGTGGAGGCGCCGTCGCCGCCGGTCCGGCCGCCGGACCGGTCCGGCCGGATCCCGCGTTCGGCCTGGTCGGGGTCTCGCCCGTAGAGCCAGTCCAGGGCCGCGTCGCGGGCGGCGGCCCGGTCGTGGAGCGGGCCGGTGCAGTGCTCGGCGGGCCGGCCCAGGATCAGCCGCCAGCGTTCCAGGCCGGGGTCGGGTGCGGGTGCCTCGGTCATCGCCCGGCCTCCGTTGCGGTCTCCGTTGCGGTGTCCGCCGCGGCCGTCAGGCCGTACCGGTCCAACAACTGCCCCACGGTGTCCTCCAGTCGGCGGGCCCGCGCGATCAGCAGCGGGTCCGCGGTGGTGCGCAGCAGCGAGCGTGCGGATCCCCGCAGGCCGCGCCGTTCGATGAGTTCCCGGGCGATCTGCTCGCGCTCCCGGGGCGGGAAGAAGGCGAACGCCTGGCGCAGCGCGGGCAGTCCGCCCAGGAAGTCGTCCTCGGGCAGAGCGGTGACCAGCTCGTCGAGGACGTCGATCAGCCGGTCGGTTCCGGTGTCCCGGCCCGGTCCGGTCAGTTCCTCCCGGGCCAGCACGAACAGCCCGGCGAGCCAGTCGCCGAGGGCGGAGGTGTCGGCGGCCAGCGCCCGGACCGCGACGGCGGCCGTGCTGTCTGCTCCGGTGCCGAGGGAGCGGCACAGGCCGAACGCGGCCCCGCGCAGGTCGGCGGGGGCCGCCGGATCCGCCACGATCCGGCGTGCCACGTCCACCACCGCCTGTCGGGACAGCGAGAGCAGCGGGCCGGCGTGCAGCAGCGGGCCGGCGTGCAGCAGCGCATCCCGTACGGCGGCCAGCGCGCGCAGCCGCCCCAGGTCGGCGTCCGCCGTGCCGTGCACGCCTTCCAGCAGCCACAGCACCCGGCCGACGGCGGCGTCGACGAAGGCCGCCAGCAGCGGGTCTCCGGCGACGCCGTAGATCCGGTCGTGCCGCCACAGGCCGAGCGCGGTGTGCAGGGCCGTGCCCAGTGGACCGGGGTCGGCGGACCGCTCCAGGCCGGCCGTGAGGGCGGTCAGCAACGGCCCGGCCAGTGCGGTGGTACCGCACACCACGGCGTCGAACAGCACGGCGGCCAGGGCGCCCGGCTCGCCGGCCGCCGCCCGCATCCGCTCGTCCAGCGCGACGGCCGCCGCTTCCTGGAGGGTCGCGCCGTAGCTGCCCGCCTCGATCAGGGCGGCCTCCCGGGCGGGCCCGGTGTCCGGCTCCCAGCGTTCGGTGAGCTCCGGGTCGGCGCCGTGCTCCGGGCCGGCCACCCGGCGGTGGCCGGGGACGGCCAGGACGCGCAGCCGGTGCAGGAGCCGGCTGCGCTCCAGGTCCGCGGGATCGGTCAGCCGCAGCGTCACGGGGGCCGAACCGTCCAGGCCGAGGGCGGCGAGCCGGGCGCCCACGTCGTGGACCAATGGCGGTACCGGGGTGTCCGGGTGCAGCCACCCCACCCGGTCGCCGCAGCTCGCCGCGACCATCTCCACGACGACGGGATGGGTGCCGGGGCGGAGCGGGCCGCGCCGGGTCCACGGCAGGGGTTCGTCCAGGGCTTCGTCGATCAGGGCGCCGGCCAGGCCGTCCAGCAGGTCCAGTCGGGCCGGCCGGGGCCGGCCGCGCAGGGCGGCCAGTGCCTGTGCGGCGGCCTGGGCGGCGATCAGCGCGGCCGTGCTCACCGGCCGGCCGCGGTCGCGCAGCCGCCGGGTGATCTCGCGGACCAGCGCCTCGCCGGCCGCCTGCGGCCCGTCCTCCCAGAGCCGCTGGTGGTAGCCCGGCGAGGGCATGCCGGACTGGTAGCCAGCAAAGGCGTCCAACTGCCGGAAGGAATAAGGCACCAAAAAGCTCCCGGCAAGCGCCCCGGCAGGCGGCTCCGGCACCTCCGGCCAACCGGCGTCCGCCGGGGGGCGAAGGTCCCCCAGGCCAAGGTTCGCCAGGCCGAGCCCCGCCGGAAAGGCGTCAGCCTCGCCGGAGTCCACCAAGCCGGGGCCAGCCGGGCCCAGGTCCCCCGGACCCGCGTCACCCGCACCGGCGCCCGCCGGGCGGTGATCCCCCGGGCCTGGGGCCACCCCACCGGCATCCGCCGGACTGGGGTCAGCCGCGCCGGGGCGGGCCGGGCCCAGGTCAGCCGCGCTTGTGTCCGCCGGGCCGGCGCCCGCCAGGGTCATGAGCGCGGGGCGGTGGAAGCCGCCGGTTACCACCAGGACGGGGCGGTCGCCGGCGTCGGACAGGGCTGCTCGGATCCAGCGGGCCATGTACGCCTCGCGGGCCCGGTCGGCCGGGTCCGCCTCGGTGTCCCCGCGGACCAGGTCGAAGTACGCCGCCAGTCGGTCGGCGAGGCCCGCCTCGGCCTCCGGCTCGGCGGACTCGGCCAGGCGGTCCCAGAGCGCATCGACGGAGTCCACTCCGAAGCGGGCGCACAGCCGCGCGGTCGCCTCCTCGTACCGGGCTTCGGCGTCCGCGTACCGGTTGGGGCGCTCGGCGAACGCCGGGTGCCAGGCGGGCAGGTCGATGAAGTGCACCTGGGCGCCCGCCGCCCGCCCCTCGGTGAGGGCGATCCACTCCGGGGAGTAGTCGCACAGCGGGGTCCAGGAGGTGGCCGAGCGCTCCGTGTCCCGGTAGTGGCTGAACACGGCGATGGGCAGCTCGTGGCCCAGCAGCAGCTCGTCCAGCCGGCCGCCCAGGTCGGCGGGGCCTTCGATCAGCACATGGGCCGGCCGGAGTTCGGCGATCGTCCGGGCGACCAGGCGGGCGCAGGCCGGCGAGTGGTGGCGGACGCCCAGGAACGTGGCCGGCATCAGTGGGCCAGCAGATGGCGGGCTTCGTGGAGCTCCCGCCAGCCGGCGCCGCTGCGGCGGGCCACCCGCTGTTCCAGGTACCGGCGCAGCCGGGCCAGGTCCTCCGGGTTGTCCTTGGCGGCGGTGCCCGCCAGGCAGGTCACCACGTCGGCGGCGCTGCCGGCCTCGCCGCGCAGGAACCAGCCGCGCACGCCCACCGCGTGGGCGACCGAGACGGCCTCGGCCGTGCTCATCACGGCCGAGAGCCGGTCCAGGCCGGCGCCGTCGTGCGCGACGCCGGACCGCAGCTCGCGGAAGGTGGTGACGAGCACCTCCAGCACGTCCCGGTCGGGTGCCACAGGCACCCCGGAGCGCGCCAGCAGAGCCTTCGCCTCGGTCTCCACCAGCGCAAGCTCGGTGTCGAGGTCGGCGATGGGGAACACGGTCTCGAAGGTGAAGCGGCGCTTGAGCGCGGCGCTCATCTCGTTGACCCCGCGGTCGCGGGTGTTGGCGGTGGCGATGACGTTGAACCCCTGCCGGGCGAAGGCCATGCCCTCGGCGCCCGCCAGTTCGGGGATGGCCACCACCCGTTCGGAGAGCAGCGACAGCAGCGAGTCCTGGACCTCCAGCGGGCAGCGGGTGATCTCCTCGAACCGTACGAGCAGCCCTTCGCGCATGCCGCGCAGCATCGGGGCGGGCACCAGGGAGCGCGCGGAGGGGCCCTCGGAGACCAGCAGGGCGTAGTTCCAGGAGTACTTGATCTGGTCCTCGGTGGTGGCGGCGCCGCCCTGCACCACCAGGGTGGAGTCACCGCTGACCGCCGCCGCGATCAGCTCCGACAGCAGGGATTTGGCTGTGCCGGGCTCTCCGACGAGCATCAGGCCGCGGTTGGTCGCCAGGGTCACCAGCGCCCGCTCCACCAGGGCGGTGTCCCCCACGAACTTCCGCCCGATGCCCGTTTCCGGGTCGCCGGTGATGAACCGGCGGGCAGCCCGCAGACTCAGGTGCCAGCCGGGCGGCCGGGGGTCGGTGTCGGCGGCCCGCAGCGCGGCGAGTTCCGCCGCGTACCGGACCTCGGCGGGCGGGCGTTGCAGGGTCTCGTCGGGCACGGCAGGGCCGGCCGGGTGGTTCGTCATGCCGTCAGCTCCGCGAGGTCGGTGAGCACCTCGGAGGCCAGGACCGGGTCCAGATCGGCGAACTTCAGGGGGTATTCGCCGCGCGACCAGTGGTCCCCGGGGTGGGTGTCCAGCCAGACCGTCTGCAGCGTCTGGTCGGGGAACTCGTTGACCATGCCGACGGCGATGCCCATGTCCAGGGCGATCACCAGGAAGAGCTTGGGGCCCAGCCGCCGCGAGATCCACCGTTCGACGCCGGCGTCCTGCGGCACGCCCCGCTCCCAGCCGCGCTTGGTCAGTCCCAGCAGCCGGCCGACGGGGACGGTGATGCCCTCGAAGCGGGTCAGCCGGTAGCCGGCCGCCTCCTCCTCGGTCGGTGCCGCCACCGGCCGCCCCAGCTGCCGGAAGGGCTGCAGGATCTCGTAGTCGGCGAACAGTTCCGACCAGGCGGGCAGGGCCTCGCCCAGGTGCAGCGGGTGGGCGAGGCGGACGACGGCGTCCGCGGCGACGGTGACGGTCTCGTCCGCCACGTCCGCGTACGTACGGTCCTCCGCGACCCGGAAGGCGGTGGCCGGGGCCGCGGCGTCGTGCCCGGCCAGCCAGACCAGGCGCCGCGCCAGGTGCCACACCAGGGGGTGCTCGACGAACAGCTGCCGGAACTCGGCTCCCGTCCACGTGCGTTGGGCGACCATCGCGGCCTCCAGGCGGCGCACCTGGTCGGCGGCGACCGTCCGGACGTCCTTCTTCAGTGCGGCGAACCGCTTGCGCTCGGCGGGCGCCTGCTCCGCGTCGTCCTTGACCCCGGGCTTGGGGAGGTCCTTGAGCCGCTTGCCGGTCTCGTCGAGGACGTACGGCTTGAGCTGCTCGTCGAAGCCGACGGTGAACCGGCGGCTGCCGTAGTCGACGACCGTGCTGCCCTCGGCGTCCAGCCCGAAATCGGGCACCAGCCGGTCCGACAGCTGCTCGCCGGTCAGCCCGAGGATCCCCGCCACCTCGTCGATCTTCTGCACCGCCCGGGCCTTGAGGGCCTTGAACTTCACCCGCTGGGCGATGCCGTGCAGGCTCAGCAGTGCGGTGTCGCTGCCGATGGCGGCCAGTACGTCGAGGCCGTCCACGGCGCGCTGGTGGGCGCCGGCGCCGGGCCAGCGGCGGATCAGCGGGGTGAGCCGGCGGACCGTCTCGTCGTCGCCGAGGTACCCGAGGGCGTGCAGGGTCCAGGCTTCCTTGGCGGGCATCCCGACGAGCCGCCATTCCTCGAACAGGGCCCAGGCGAACTCCGTCAGGGACTCGGCCTCGAACAGCGGCCGGACCTCGGCGATGCCCGGGTAGGGGGCGTCCGGCTTCGACAGGGCGAGCATCATCAGCAGGTGCCGGGTGGCATCCGCCGGCAGGGCCTCGCCGGTGACCAGCCTGAGCTGGGGCAGGGCGTGCGGCTCCACCCAGGCGCCGACCACGGGCAGCCGGGCCGGCAGCGCGGCCTCCAACGGATCGGCGGACAGCAGCAGTTCGATGACGGAGGCGGCCTCCGGACCGTACTCCCCGGCGGCTTCCAGGACCGCTTCGGGGCCGTGTGCGGTGGCGATCACGGTCAGCGCGGTCTCGGCCGCGGTGCGCATCGAGGCGATGCTGCCGACCGCGTCGGGGATCAGCAGCCGGGCGGCGTCGGCGCCGTGGCGGACGAAGTACGCGTGGGCGGTGCGGCCGGCGGCCTTGAGCCGGACCAGCCAGTCCGCGAGGCGGCGGACGACGCCCAGCTCCAGGAAGGGCATCAGCAGCCCGCCCATGGTGGCCGGATGGCTGATCGCCATGGACCTCGCCAACCGGAACGCAGCCTCTTCGTGGGCGGCGATCACGGGCCGGAAGGTTTCCGGGCCGTCGTAGGACCAGGACGGTCCGTCCCATTCCGTGAGCAGCGGCCGGACCAGCTCGGCGGGGCCCTTGGTGAAGAGGGTGAGGGCCTGCCACTCGTTGAGGGTGCCGTTGCGCTGCTCCTCCAGCTGCTTCTCCAGCTCGCCGTCCAGGGTCCAGCCGGTGACGGCGGACTCGGCGCCGGCCCACTCCTCCCGCTCCCCCGGCTGCCAGCTGACGCGGACTCCGGCCGGGGCGGTGAGCCCGCTCACCACCTTGGGCTTGACCGCCTTGCGCTTGCGCGTCCACGGCGGGCTGACGAGCAGCGGCGGCAGGCTCTCCACGGCGGCCTCCGGCAGCCGGGCCTCCTGCCGGGCCAGCGCACCGACCAGCTCGGCGGCCGGGGCGGGCAGCTCCGGCAGTACGGCCAGGGCCAGTTCACGGTGGGCGGCGACATGGGTCTCCAGCAGCCGCCGAGCCGAGTTCCCCGCCGCACCGGCGTCCTGGGCGGCCTGCGCGGCCTCGGCGAGCATCCGCAGGGCCCGTACGGGGAAGTTGCGGAGGGCGTTCATCAGCGCACCGCGCGCGGACCGGTGGTCGATGCGGGTCAGCAGGAAGCCGAAGGCTTCGTCCCCCGGCAGTTCGGCCAGGGCCTCGCAGAGCGACTTGACGGTGTCCGCGTCGTGGTAGCGGTCCTTCAGCTCGGCTTCCAGCAGCGGGGCCAGGGCACTTCCGAGCCCTTCGGCCGCGGTGGCGACCACGGCGGCGGTCCAGCCGCGCCAGCCGAGGCTGTACCCGCGCCCACCGGCGTTCAGCAGGTCCGCCTGCCCGGCGGTGCCGAGCGTGCTCAGCAGCATCGCCCGGACCTCCTCGACCCGGTGGTTGCGGGTGGCCGGGTCGGCGCAGCACTCGTCCACCCAGTCCTGCTCGGTGGGGACGAGGAAGGAGACGGTGACGCGGCGGCGGGGGCTGTGGCGGTGGTCGGCGAGCGCGGCCACCGCCTCCCGGTAGTCGTCCTCGTCGGCCGCGGCCAGCAGGACGCGCATCCGGGCCGCCGCCGGGTTGTTCACCGTCCGCCACGCGGAGTGGTCCTCGGCGCGCCGGGTGATCCGAGATACGGACCGGGTGCCGTGGTCGGTGTACTCGGCGCTCAGCTCGCCCAGCTCCACGGTGGCGCGGGCGGCGAAGACCGCACCGAACTGCCGCATCCAGGCGTCGGCGTAGAGGGATCCGCGGTCGTCCTCGGTCCGGGTGATGGCGGCCAGCACCGCGGCGCCGAGCGGGCTCGGGCCGGTGCCGTCCTGGTGGGCGCGGGCGGCCTCGACGAGCTCCCGGTCGCTGGTCGGCTCCGCGAGCGTGCGCTCGACGTACGCCGCGTCGGCGGCGAGCCACTCCCCGGTGCGGCGGACCGCGTCGGCCGCGACGGTGACCGCACGGGGCGTGCCGCCGCGCCGGGGCAGCAGATTCCGCTTCCAGGCCGCCGACAGAACGAGGACGTCCTCGTCCCTTCCCGTCGAGCCCTCTCCGACGTGTTCCAGGTGCTGCACGGCCCCTCCGCTTCCCCCGCATGATCAGTTGATCAGCACAGTAACCGGCGGCACTGACAACGCCGGAGGCGAGGGCCGTGATCTCGCAGTTCCCCGATCCCGTGCCGCTACCAGCCGATGCCGAGAGTGAGGCGGGTGGGCGGCTCGGAGTTGGCGAGGATCTGCACGGAGGACTGGTCGTTGACGTCGTCGTACGGGAAGCCGTAGGCCCGCTGGTTCAGGCCGACGGTGTGGAAGAAGCCGGCGTAGTCGTTCTTGGCGCCGCCCGCCGGGTAGTACGCGGCCGGGGCGTACCAGGCGGCGGTGTCGAGGGCCACGCCCCGGTTGAGGGCCGCGCAGAACTCGGCGCCCAGCTGCTTCTCGGTGTCGTTGCCGGAGGCGAGCGCGCCCGCGCAGGCGACCGTGTCCGGGGAGGTCGGCTTCCGCAGGACGAAGGGGCCCGCGCCGTTCTTGGTGAAGGTGAGGGTGCTGCCGGACACCCGCCCGGCGAAGGTCTCGCCGAGGCGGGTGAGGGTGAACGGGTGGGCGGTGTAGTGCGACCAGGTCCGGTCGATGTACGACTGGAGGTACCCGGACCGGTCGCCGCCGTCGAGGAAGGCGCTCGCCGAGCGCGGTGCCACGATCCGGTACGGGTTCTGCAGCGGCCTGAAGGCGGGGCCGACGGCTGCCGCGTACCGGGACATGACCTCCGCGCGGCGGAGGGCGATGCCCTGGGTGTCGTCGTAGCCGCTGGAATCCTGCTGGAGGCGTACGGTCATCGGGAAGCCGAACTGGTCGACCTGGGTGGTGTTGCCGCCGAAGGCCACCTGCCCGTGGACGTAGGTGTACTCGTACCAGTCGTAGTACACATCGGCGTTGGGGTCGGCCGGGTTGCGCAGGTCGGGGCCGCCCCAGCCCTGGTCGTCGGGCGAGACCGGGATGAACACGGGCGAGCCGAGGGAGAGGTAGATCCGGCCCCCGCGCAGGGCGGTCGGGGCCGGCACGCTGCCGCCTGCCTCCGCCACCGTGAAGGACATGTCGGGGTAGTTGACGCCGTTCTTGGTGAGGTGGCCGGGTGCGTCGGCCTCCAGGTGGTTGATGCGGGCCATGGTCCCGTCGGGCTTCATGTACGACCACTGGCCCGGGGTGACCTGGCCGAGGACGGTGACGAAGATCTGCGCGTCGGTGTACGCGCCCCGGGTGTCGTTCCGGAAGGTGATCGGGAAGCTCCCGGACCCGCCGCCTCCGGCGGTGGGCGTTCCGGTGGCGGTGGGGCCCGGGCCGAGCAGGGCGAGACAGGCGAGCAGGGCGGTCAGCAGGGTGCGGGAGGTGCGCGAGGTGCGCGAGGTGCGGGCGGAGGGCGTCATGGGGGCCTTTCCGGGGGGGAGGGTGCGGGGGCGGGTGCTCGGGGCACCCGCCCCCGGCCGGTCTCAGTGCCCGAAGTCGAACCAGTTGACGTTCACGAAGTCGGCAGGCTGGCCGCTGGTGAAGGTCAGGTACACGTCGTGGGTGCCGGTCACGGCGGAGATGTTCGCCGGGATGGTCCGCCAGCTCTGCCAGCCGCCGGTGCCTGCCACCGCGAAGCTGCCGATGGGGGCGTTGCTGCGGCTGTCGAGGCGTACCTCCACCAGCCCGCTGACCCCGCCGGTCGCGCCGCTCGCCACCCGGGCGTGGAACTGGGTCGCCGGGTTCGAGCCGAAGTTGACCCCCTTGAACAGGGCCCAGTCGCCGTTGGCCACAGCGGCCACGTTCTGTCCGCCGCCAGTGTCGGTGGTGGTTTCGGTGGTCAGCCCCCCTTGGCCGTCGTACGACTCGGCCTGGATGGCGGAGTACGCGTCACGGTTGCCTGGCGGCGGCGTGGTCGGCGGGGGCGTGGTCGGCGGCTGCGTGCCGCCTCCGCCGCGCTGCCACACGGAGACGTAGTCGACGACCATCGGCCGGCCGGGCTGGGTGCCCGCGTCCGGTCCGCCGCCGAAGGCGTCGACGAACCCGCCACCCATGGCCACGTTCAGGATGAGGAAGTAGCCGTGGTTGGTGGCCGCCGCCCAGGTGGCGGCGTCGACCTGGTTCTCCCGGACGGTGTGGTAGTGCGCACCGTCGAGGTAGAAGCGCATCTCCTGCGGACTGACGCTCTTGTCCCACTCGACGGCGTACGTGTGGAACCCGGCCTGACAGGCGACGGGCGCGCAGACCCGCTGGCCGCCGATGCCCGAGGTCTCGTTGCAGGGCCCGCCGGGGCTGGTGCCGCAGTGCATGGTGGCCCAGACCTGGTTGATGCCCTGGACGTTCTCCAGGATGTCCAGCTCGCCGATGCCCGGCCAGTTCCACCAGTTGCCCCGGTACGGTGCGCCGAGCATCCAGAACGCCGGCCAGTAGCCCCGGGCCGCCGCCCCCGTGACGTTGGGCATCTGGATCCGCGCCTCCACGCGCAGCGCGCCGCCCGCCGGGGGCTGGAAGTCGGACCGCCGGGTCTCGATGCGGCCCGAGGTCCACTGGCCTGCGGCGTCCCGCAGCGGGGTGATCCGCAGGTGGCCGGACCCGTCGAGCGAGACGTTCGCGGTGCTGGAGGTCATGGTCTCGATCTCGCCCGTGCCGAAGTTGGCCGGGCCGCCCGGGTAGCTGGTGCCGGTGGTGTACTGCCAGTTGGTGCCGTTCACTCCGGAGCCCGCCGGGCCGTCGAAGTCGTCCTGAAAGACCGCGGTCCAGCCCGGCGGGTCGGCCGGTATGGAGGCGTTGGCGGGGAGGGAGACGAACACGGCGGCGGCCGGGACGAGCAGTGCGGCCACGGCGAGGGCTGCTCGCCGCAGGATCCCGCGTCGTAAGGGTGTGTCTCTCATGGGAACCCTCTCTCGGGGGGGGGTGGGGGGATGGGGATGAGGGACAGGGGCTGAGAGCGCTCTCAGAAGCTGGATGCGCGGCTACTCTGCTCCCCTCTCCGCCCGCAGGCAAGAGGTGAAGCCGAAGTTCCGTACCGGGGGCCCGTGCATTCACCTTCTGAACACACCTCAGGCGGGCAGGCCGCCCCGGGCGATGACATCGGCGTACCAGCGCGCGCTGTCCTTGAGGGTCCGCCGCTGGGTCGCGAAGTCGACGTGGACGATGCCGAACCTCTTGCCGTACCCGTACGCCCACTCGAAGTTGTCCAGCAGCGACCAGAGGAAGTAGCCGCGGACATCGGCCCCGTCCGCGATCGCCCGGTGGACCGCGGCGAGGTGGCCGTGCAGGTAGGCCACCCGCTCGGGGTCGCGGACCCGGCCCTCCGGGTCCGCGTAGTCCTCGTACGCCGCACCGTTCTCGGTGACCAGCAGCGGCACCCCGGGCAGTTCGTCGCGCAGCCGGCCCAGCAGCTCGTACAGACCGTGGGCGTCGACCGGCCAGTCCATCGCGGTCCGGGGCCCGGGGTCCCTCGGGAAGCGGACGTGGGGCTCCGCCGTGGGCCAGGGAGAGGGGGCTTCGGACCGGCCGGCCGCGACCGTGGTCGGGGCGTAGTAGTTGACGCCCAGCGAGTCGACCCCTGCGGAGGCGACCGCCAGGTCGCCGGCCTCGACGAAGGACCAGTCGGTGACCGCGGCGGTGTCGCGGACCAGGTCCTGCGGCAGCCCGCCGTGGAAGACGGGGTCGAGGAAGAGCCGGTTGCCCAGCGCGTCGATCCGGCGGGCCGCCTCCCGGTCGGCGGCGGAGTCCGTCCGTGGGCGCAGGGTGTGGAGGTTGAGGGTGAGGGAGATCTCACTCCGTGCCGGCAGGGCGGCGCGCAGCGCCTGGACGGCCCGCCCGTGGGCGAGGTTGAGGTGGTGGGCGGCCCGCAGCGCGTCCACGGGGCTGGTCCGGCCGGGGGCGTGCACTCCGGCGGCGTACCCAAGGAAGGCAGCGCACCAGGGCTCGTTGAGGGTGGTCCAGGTCGCCACCCCGTCGCCGAGCGCCTCGGCCGTGAGGGAGGCGTACTCACCGAACCGCGCGGCCGTCTCCCGTACCGGCCAGCCGCCCGCGGTCTCCAGCTCCTGCGGCAGGTCCCAGTGGTAGAGGGTGGCGACGGGCCGGATGCCCGCGTCCCGCAGCGCGTCCACGAGCCGCCGGTAGAAGTCGAGCCCCTTCTGGACGGCGGGTCCGCGCCCGGTGGGCTGGATCCGCGGCCAGGCCACGGAGAACCGGTAGTCGGAGACGCCGAGGGACCTGAGCAGGGCGATGTCCTCGGGCATCCGGTGGTAGTGGTCGGCGGCGATGTCGCCGGTGTCTCCGTTGCGGACCTTGCCCGGGATCCTGCTGAAGGTGTCCCAGATGGAGGGGGTGCGTCCGTCCTCCTCGGCGGCGCCTTCGATCTGGTAGGCGGCGGTGGCGGTGCCCCAGCGGAATCCCGCGGGGAAGGTCAGGTGGGTGGTCATCGGGATCGGCTCCAGGGCTCGGGAGGGAGGGTAGGGCAGCGGGGAGGGCAGCAGGGGCGCGTTCAGCCCTTGACGGCGCCCTGCATGATGCCGCCGACGATCTGACGGCCCAGCAGTCCGAAGACGAGCAGCACCGGCAGGGTGCCGAGCAGGGTGCCGGCCATGATCACGGACTGGTCGTGGACATAGCCCCCGCCGAGCTGCCGCAGCGCGACCTGGACGGTCGGTTCCTGCGAGGAGAGGGCGACCACCGGCCAGAAGAAGTCGTTCCATGCGGTCATGAAGGTGAGCAGGCCGAGGACGGCCATCGCGGGCCGGGCGACGGGCACGACGATCGACCAGAAGATCCGCCGGGTGGAGGCGCCGTCGATGCGGGCGGCCTCGATCAGCTCGTCGGGCAGGGACTGGGCGAGGAACTGCCGCATGAAGAACACCCCGAAGGCGGAGACCAGTCCGGGCAGGATCACGGCCTGCAGCTGGTTCACCCACTGGAGCCGGGCGATCAGCATGAAGAGCGGGATCACCCCGAGCTGCGGGGGGATCATCATGGTGGCGACCGTGAGGGACAGCAGCAGTCCGCGTCCGCGGAACCGGAGTTTGGCGAAGGCGAAGCCGGCGAGGGTGGAGCAGAGCACGGTGCCGACGGTGATGGAGCCGGACACGATCAGGGAGTTCAGCAGCGCCTTGCCGATGTCGGCCTCCGCCAGCACCTGCCGGACGTTGTGCATCAGATGGGGTCCGGGCAGCAGCGAGGGCGGTACCCGGGCGAGGTCGGCGTTGGAGCGGCTGGCGGCGACGACCGTCCAGTAGAGCGGGAAGGCCGAGACCAGCACGGCGAGGATCAGGACGCCGTACACGAGCCGGCCCGGCCGCCGGGCGCGAGCGGTCATCGCGCGGCCTCCTTGCGGGAACGTCGGGCTGCCAGCAGGGCGTTGGAGCCGACCAGCAGCAGGATCAGCAGGAACATCACCCAGGCGATGGCGGCGGCCCGGCCCAGGTGGAAGAAGCCCCAGCCCTGCTCGTAGAGGTAGAGGCCGAGGGTCTGGTACTGGTGCGAGATGCCTCCCGAGACGGAGCCCTCGAAGAGCAGGGGCTCGCCGAAGAGCTGGGTGGCGCCGATGGTGGACACCACGGTGGTGAAGACGATCGTGGGCCGCAGGCCGGGGAGCGTGACGTGGCAGAACTGCCGCCACTGGGAGGCCCCGTCCACCTCGGCGGCCTCGTACAGCTCGGCCGGGATGGTCTGCATGCCGGCCAGGTAGATCAGGGCGTTGTAGCCGGTCCAGCGCCAGATCACGATCGAGGACACGGCGATCTGTGAGGCGGTGGTGCCGGTCTGCCAGTCCACCAGCCCGATGCCGATCAGTCCCAGGAACTGGTTGACGAGGCCGAAGTCGCGGCCGAAGAGCTGGGCGAAGACCAGGGTGGCCGCGGCGACGGAGGTGGCGTACGGGAGCAGCATGGCGGTCCGGAAGAAGGTCCGGCCGCGCAGCCGGTGGTTGAGGAGGTGCGCCAGGGCCAGGGCCATCGCGAGCTGGGGGACGGTGGAGAGGACCCCGATGGTGAAGGTATTGCGCAGCGCGGTCCAGAAGAACGGGTCGGTGAAGACGGCGGTGTAGTTGCCGAACCCGCGCCATTCCATGGTTCCGGGGGTCTGGAGCTCGACGCGATGGAGTGAGACGAAGGCCGTGTAGAGGAGCGGGAAGATCCCGAAGGCGGCGAAGAGGGTGAAGAAGGGGGCGAGGTAGGTATACGGGGAGATGGCCTGCCGGCCCGGCCGGCGGCGCGGCACCTTGCCCGGGCGGGCCTTGCCCGGGCGGGCCCGGGGTGGTGCGTCGGTGTCGGTACGGGTCATGGCGCGGCGCCCTTCGGGACGTAACGGCGGGGCGGGAGGCGGGGCAGGCTCGGCGGCGCGGGGCTGGGTTGGGCGGGGCTGGGCGCGGCTGGGCGGGCTGGGCTGGGCGAGGGCCGGGCTGGGCGGGCGCGGCCGGGCGGGCTGGGCTGGGCGGAGCGAGGGCCGGGCGGGCTGGGCGCGCGCGGCCGGGCGGGCTGGGCGGGGCTGGGCTGGGCTGGGCTGGGCTGGGCTGGGCTGGGCTGGGCTGGGCAGCGTCTCGGGAGCCGGCCCGGGTGCCCGGTGGGGAGGGCCCCGGGCACCCGGTGGGAGGAGGCCGGTCCCACGCCGCTCCCCGGCTGGGGGGCCGGCAGGTCAGGGCCGGGCCGCCTGGTGCCGCGGCTTGGCACCAGACAACCCGGGCCCCCGAGGGCCCATGGCTCAGCCGGTGGCGTTCTTCACCCCCCGGCGGGCGTTGTCCCAGGCGGCCTTCGGGGACGTGCCCTTGCGTTCGACCTCGCTCAGCGCGTTGGTGATCTGGTCGGCGATCGTCTTGTCGTCGACGCCGAGCACCTGAACCGGCGCGGCCTTGGCGGCGTCGCCGAAGATCCGGCCGATGGGCGCGTCCGAGAAGTAGGGGTCCTTGGCGTCCGCCACCTGGGCGATGGCCGCGACCGCCGACGGGAACTGGCCCTGCGTGCGGAACAGTTTGGCCTGCTGCTCGGGGGCGGTCAGCCAGCGGAGGAGCTCGTACGCCTCCTGCTTGTGGCGGGCGGCGCGCGGCACGGCGAGATACGAGCCGCCCCAGTTGCCGGCGCCGCCGGGCAGCCGGGCCACGTCCCACTTGCCCCGGCCGGCGTCGCCGGCCTGGCCCTTGATGTAGCCCAGCATCCAAGCGGGGCACGGAATGGTGGCGAAGGAGCCGGCAGCGAAGGCCTGGTTCCATGGCGCCGACCACTGGTCGAGTTCGGCGCTGAGGCCGTCCGCGGCTGCCGTGACCGAGGTGTCCCAGGCGGTCCGGACGGCGGGGTTGGTCTCGTAGACCAGCTTTCCGGAGGTGTCGTAGTACCGCTCCGCGGCCTGGCCGGTCATCACGGCGTACAGACTCCCGACGCTGTCCAGCCAGGCGGTCTTGGCGGGGGCGTTCTGCTTGTACTGGCGCCCCAGGTCGAGGTAGCCCTGCCAGGTGGACCACTTCTGGGCGAGGGCCTCGCGGTCCGTGGGGAGGCCGGCCGCCCGGAGCAGGTCCGTGCGATAGCACATGGCCTCGGGGCCGACGTCCGTCCCCAGGCCCAGCACCTTGCCGTCCTTGGTGGTGGCGGCCGACCACTTGGACTCGGAGAAGGCGCTCTTCAGTCCGGCGGCGCCGTACGTGTTCAAGTCTTCGAACCGGTCGGCCTGCTGCTGGGTGACGGAGGCGATCCGGCCCACCTCGATGCCCTGTACGTCGGCCAGTCCCCCGCCGCCCGCGAGTCTGGTCTGGAGCGACTTCCAGTAGTCCTGCTCGTCCTCGGTGTCGGTCTGCTTGACCTTGATGTTCGGGTGGAGCTTCTCGTACTCGGCGTAGAGCCCGGCCTCCTGGTAACCGAACGAGCCGAACAGGTCGACGGTCAGCGTGACCTTGCCGCCCGCCCCGGCGCCGGAGGAACCCGCCGGTGCACCGGAGTCACAGGCGGCCAGCAGGGTCCCGGCGAGCGCGACCGCGCCCAGGCGGACGGCGGCACTCCGGACGGCAGTTCTCCGGACGGCTCGGACGATCGGCATGGCAGTCTCCCTGGTCGCTGGTCGAACCCGGATCGGGATTGAGAGCGCTCTCAAGCGCGCGACTGGAGCGTGCCCGGCACGGCGACCCCCCGTCAATACCCCGTCATCGACGGGCTGTTGTGGTGGCTCAGGCGGAGGCGCGCCGGACCAGCCGGGTCGGCGTGACGACCGAGGACGGCAGGACGGCGCCGGCGCCGGTGCCGACGCCGGTGCCGACAGCAGCGTCGCGGTCCTTGTCGAGGCGGCGCAGCAGCAGCCGGGCCATCAGCCGGCCCATGCCCTCGATGTCCTGGTGAACGGTGGTCAGCGGCGGTTCGGAGCACTCCGCGACCGACCGCAGGTCGTCGAAGCCGATCACCGCGACCTGGTCCGGGACGTTCCGGCCGTGCTCGCGCAGCACCCGGAGCGCACCGACCGCCGCCAGGTCGTTGGCGGCGAACACCGCGTCGAGGTCGGGCCGGCGCTCCAGCAGGGCGGTCATCGCGCGGGCCCCGCCCTCCACGGTGAAGTCGCCCTCGGCGACCAGGGACGGGTCCCCGTCGATCAGCACGTCCCGGTAGCCGGCCAGCCGGTCGGCCGCCGAGGTCTGGTCGGCAGGACCGGTGATGTGCGCGATGGCCAGCCGCCCTTGTTCGGTGAGGAACTGGACGGCGGCCCGGGCGCCGCCGCGGTTGTCGGCGTCCACGTACGCCACGGCGCCCGGCCCCTCCGGCCGGCCGCCGTAGACCGTGGGCAAGCCGATGCGCTGGACGATCCCGGGCAGCGGGTCGGCGGTGTGCAGGGAGAAGGCGAGTGCCCCGTCGACGTGTCCGCCGGCCAGGTAGCGGCCGATCCGGTCGTAGTCCCCGGGGCCCTCCACCAGCAGGAGCACCAACTGGGTGTCGTGGGCGGTTAGTTCCTTGCTGATGCCGCGGAGCTGCTGGGAGAAGAAGGGATCGGAGAAGATCCGGATCTCCGGCTCGGGAATGATCACCGCTACGGCCCCGGTGCGCCGGGTGACGAGCGTACGGGCGGCGGGATTGGGCAGGTAGCCCAGCTCGTCGACGGCCCGGCGCACCTTCTCCACCACCGGCTGTCGGACCCCGGCACCGCCGTTGACCACCCGCGAGGCCGTGGCCCGGGAGACCCCGGCCCGCGCCGCCACGGCTTCCAGCGTCGGACGGCGGCCGGACGGCTGCTCGGGCACGGCTCACTCCTCGGAGCGCAGCCGGACGGTGGGAAACGCTGCTGCGCCGCCCGCCAGGATATCCGCTCGGTGTCCGCCTGAGAGCGCTCCAGCCGAGGATCCGGTACAGCCCCTACGGTCGGATCCCGTCGCAGGCGATGGGCAGATGGCGCGGGCCGCGCAGGACCGCGTTCTGCCGGTACGGAGGCGGGTCCTCCAGCAGGCGCGGGTTCTCCAGCCGGCGGGCCAGTTCGGAGAGCGCGAGCTGGGCCTCCAGGCGGGCCAACGGGGCGCCGAAGCAGCTGTGGATACCGCTGCCGAGGCCCAGGTGCTGGATGTCCTTGCGGTACGGGTCGAAGCGGTCGGGGTTCTCGAAGCGCTGCGGGTCCCGGTTGCCGGAGGCGATGATCAGCCACATCGAGGAGCCCTTGGGGATGGTGATCCCGCCGACCTCGATGTCGGCCAGCGGGGTGCGCTGCGGCAGCAGTTGCACCGGGGGTTCGAACCTGAGCAGTTCCTCCACCAGCGGGACCGCGAGGCTCGCGTCCTCCCGGAGGTGCCGGAGGACGTCGGGGTTGCGGAGCAGCGTCAGCATCCCGTTGGTGATCAGGTTGACGGTGGTCTCGTGGCCGGCGATCAGCAGCAGGGCGGCGGTGCTGAGCAGTTCCATCGTGCTCATCGCCTCGTCCTGGCCGTGCCCGGCGGCGAGTTGGGAGAGCATGTCCTCGCCGGGGTTCTTGCGCCGCTCCTCGATCAGCCCGGCCAGGTACATGCCCAGTTCCATCCGGGCGTCGTGGGTGACCCTGAGGCGTTCCGAGGGGTCGGCGCCGGGGTCGGGGTCCAGGCTGGCGGCGAGGGTGTCGGCCCAGACGTGGAACCGGGACTCGTCCTCGCGCGGCACCCCGAGCAGCCGGCAGATCACGGTGACGGGGAAGGGGTACGAGACCTGGTCGACCAGGTCGATGCGTTCGGTGTCGCCGATGCCGTCGATCAGGCCGGTGACGATGTCGCCGAGTTCGCCGCGCATGCCGTCGACGCGGTGCGGGGAGTGCGGCGGTCCGAAGGGCCGGTTGGTCATCCGGCGCAGCCGGTCGTGTTCCGGCGGGTCCAGTTTCAGGAAGCTGGGCGGCAGCGCCTGCTGCTCTTCCCCGCCGCCCTCCGCGAGCGGGTCGTGGGCCGTGGCGGCGAGGTTGCGGGCGTCGGAGCTGAGCCGCGGGTCGTGCAGCAGGCTCTGGATCTCGTAGTAGGTGCTGATGACGTACGGCCCGTCGCCGTCGTGGAAGACCGGGGTCTTGCGGAGTTCCTCGTACAGCGGGTACGGGTTGGCGCGGTTGGCGGGGTCCAGGATCTGGCTCAGGATGCCGTGGGTCATGGCGGATCGGTCCTCCGGGGGCGCGGCGGGTCGGCGCGTGCGGGTCAGTGCCCGGCGGGGGTGAAGGTCATCCGCCGGTCGGCCGGCGAATACCCGCTGAGGGTGATGGTCGGGCCGTGCGTGGGCACGGACGGGTCGGGGAAGTCGGCGGGCAGCGGCTTCAGCCCGTCCGGGCGCCGGTCGACCGTCGGGAACTCCGGCGGGAAGGGCGCGGTCGTCTCGATCAGCCGCTGGTAGAACTGCAGCCAGCGGGCGTTGTCGAAGGTGACCGCCCCGATGACGCGGCCCTGGTAGCCGTACACGCCGGTGAAGCGGCGTTCGGCGCGCGAGCCCTGCGAGATGAGGATCTCGGTGCCCATGGAGGGGACTCCGACCGATTTGATGTTCACGCCGAACTGCGAGGACCAGAAGGCCGGAACCCAGATGTGGGGGCGGCGGTCGGTGCTCTCGCTGAGCATGTTGTGGGCCGCGGTCTCCGCCTGGGAGACGGCATTGCCCCAGTGTTCCAGGGACAGGAACTGGTAGCCGAACAGCGGGTGCGGGGAGCGGGCCACGTCTCCGGCCACATAGATGTCGTCGGTGACGATGCCGCGGATGTCGAAGGCGCGGCAGCCGGCGTCGCAGGCGATGCCGCGGGGGCCCGCGCCGAGTCCGGAGCCGGTGAGCCATTCGGTGTTGCGCTGGGCACCGAGCGAGACCACCACCACCTCGGCCTCCACCGTGCTGCCGTCGGAGAGGTGCGCGGCCCGGACCCGCCCGGTGGAGTCGCCCTCCAGGCCGGTCACCATCACCCCGGTGCGCAGGTCGACCCCGTGCTCGCGCTGGAGTTCGGCGGCGACCGCGCCGATCACCCCGCCCAGTGCTCCGACGAGGGGGGCGTCGCCGCGTTCGGCGACGGTGACGTCGAGGCCGCGCTCGCGGCAGGCGGAGGCGATCTCGGAGCCGGTGAAGCCGGCACCGATGACCAGGACCCGGCGGGGTCCGTCGGCGAGTCGGCGGGCCAGTGCGGCGCCGTCGTTGCGGGACCGGAGGGTGAGGACGCCGTCGAGTTCGGCCTCGGCCGGGTTGGGCCAGGGCCGGGCGCGGACGCCGGTGGCGATCAGCAGCCGGTCGTAGGGCACCTCCCCGCCGTCGGCCAGGCGGACCCGCCGGGCCGCCATGTCCAGGCCGGTGGCCCGTACGCCGAGCCGCCAGTCGGCGTCGATCGCGCGGCGGCGGGGCAGTGCGGTGTGCTCGGCGGCGGCCCGGCCCAGCAGGACCTGCTTGGAGAGCGGCGGCCGGTCGTACGGCTCGTACGGCTCGTCGCCGATCATCGTGAGGGATCCGGCGAAGCCCTTCTCGCGCAGGGTCTCGGCGGCCCGCAGACCGGCGAGCGAGGCGCCGACGACGACGATCCGGCCCTCGCGCTTGAGCTGCTCCAGGGCGGTGTCAGGCATCGGCGGTCTCCCCGGCGGCAGCAGCGGACGGCGACGGGGCGCCGGACTCCAGGTCCAGCTCGTCCACGAGGATCGCCTGGACGGGGCAGGCGGCGGCGGCCTGCGCGACCCGGGCCCGATGGGCCTCCTCGGCCCGCGGGTCGTAGAGCAGTCCCTCGTCCCCGTGCATCGCGAAGACGTCGGGCGCCAGGAAGGCGCATTGCGCGTATCCCTGGCAGCGGTTGAGGTCGACGACAAGCCTCAGCAAGGTTCGGTCCTTTCGTGGCCCCGGGGTTCCCACGGGTCCAGCCTGCGCCGGGGAGCCGGGCCCGGCCCGCCCGGGCGGGCCGTTGGGGTGACGCCCGCCCGGGCCCGGTCCGGCTCAGGCGGTCCGGCTCAGGCGGCGCGACGGGCGGCTCGGAGGATGTAGATGCCGAGGACCAGGGCCCAGGCCGGGAAGACCAGCTCGGACCAGGGGGCCGCGGTGCCCACCAGCAGCAGGACCAGGCCCACCAGATAGCCGAGAAGGGCGAGCGGGCGGGGCAGGACCCCGAGCCGGTGCCCGATGGCGGAGGTCGCGAAGACGAAGACGGCGGCCATCCGCATCGCGTAGGTCATCAGCAGCGTGTAGGCGTAGTGGCGGCCGAATTCCGAGCTCGTATCCTCGCCCAGCACGGTGCCAGCGGCGGCTGCCGAGCCGAAGAGGGTGGCAACGAAGATCAGCCCGCTGCCGAGGAAGACGGTGGCGAGGAACCGGTCCTCGGCCTCTCCCGTGTGCTCGCGCAGGGCGCCCATGAACCACAGGAAGGCGATGCCGGCGAAGGGTACGAGGGTGAGGGCGGTGGTCACCTGAGCCCGCTGGCCGGAGTCCAGCTGGGCATCGCCGAAGTCACCGCCCGGCAGGGCCATCCGGACGAGCACGATGGCCGTGCCCAGCAGGACGGCGAAGACGATCCCGGCCACGGCGGCGGCCCGTGGCGTCCGCAGCCGCTGCCCGCCGGCCGGTCCCGATGCGTGCTGTCTCACCCGTCCAGCAAGCCGGGCCCGGCGCCGCAGCGCCAGCCGGGGCACCCGCCCGGGTGACGGCCGGTCACGGGCGGGGCGGGAGGCTACGGGAGGGGGCGGAGCAGGACCTCGCTGCCGATCGGGGTGAAGCCGACGGCGAGGAAGGCGCGCAGCGAGCGGGCGTTGCCCGGGGAGACGGCGGCGAAGACGGGCTCGCCCTCGGGGACGAGGGTGAGGGCGTCGAGGAGGAGGGAGCGGCCGATACCGCGGCCGGCCTTCTGGCCCGCCTCTTCGTCGAGGGCGATGCCGACCTCACGTCGTCCGGCGAGGCCTCGCCCGACCGTGACGAACCCGCGCTCGTCCCCGTAGACGCGGACGTCGTTCCGTACGGAGCGGGCGTGCCGGACCCGGGGGTGGTCGTCGACGTCGTGGCGCTCGGCGAGCCGGCCGGCGGTGTCGGGGGTGCCGGATCCGCGGGCGACGAGGCTGGCGTCGGTGACGCCGATCCAGCCGCCGGGGCCCGCGAGGTGGCGCAGGAAGTCCGGGGCCAGGGAGAGGCCGAAGCCGTCCGGGCCCTGGGCGAGGACCTCCTCGGCCGGCAGCCGGGTGACAACGAAGGCGTGACCGGTGAAGGCGAAGGAGCACTCCAGCCCGCCCTCGAAGGGCGGCAGCACGGTCACGCCGCCGTCTATGTCGGGAAACCGCCCGTCCGCGGCCTCGAGGAGGTGGGCGAGCAGGGGGTGCGAATCGCTGTTGGTCATGCGGGGAACGGTATCCGGGACACTGATCAACTGTGCGCGCGGGGCTGGCCGGCGTCCCGGCCGGATGCGCTGCCCAGGCTGGCGGTGATGCCGTCGAGGTCGGCCGCGAGGGCGCTCAGCCAGGAGACGGTGGCGTAGAACTCCCGCGGGGCGCCGGGGGGCTCCGCGTCGAACCCGGCTCCCGGCGGACCGGTGGCGGCGGTCGCCGGGTCCGGGGCGGCCGGGGTGTCAGCCCCGGGGTCGAGGGCGACGGCGGTCAGCAGCATGCCGGTCGCGACCCGCTCGCCGAGGCGCATCAGGGTGACGGCGGCCTCGGTGTCCAGCGGCGGGGCCGGGGGCGGCGGAGCCGGGGGCGGCGGGGTCTCCTTCGGAGCGGGTGGGAGGGGCGGGGCGGGTGGGGTCAGCAGGCGCCGGGCGCCCCACAGGGTGTGGTGGCCGGCCATCAGCGCCGCCTGCCAGTCGGTGGCCACCGGGCCGCCCGGTCCGCCGAGGCCGGTCCGGTGGCCGGCCGGCTCGATCTGGTACTGGGCGAACGCCGACTCCGCGAGGATCAGGTCGTGCTGTACCGAGCGGTGGGCGGGCGGCGGCATGGTCTGCCGGGGGCCGCCCGCCACGACGGCGGCCGTGGTGGCCACCGCCACCTCGGCGGTACTGCGCAGCAGCACGGCCACCGAGCGGCGGAGTTCCTCGTGGGCCCCGCGGGGCCAGGCGAGCAGGCCGAAGACGGCCCCGATGGCGCTGCCGATGAACACGTCGACGACCCTCAGCTCGGCGAGCTGCCAGGTGGCGGGCGCCAGCTGGGCGAAGGCCAGGGCGACGACCAGGGTGAACAGGCCCTGGGCCCAGCCCACGCCCTTGACCGGGCCGAGCGTGAAGGCACTGAGCATCAGCAGCGGCAGGGCGACGGCGTAGACCGTGGTGTGGGTGCCGACCAGGGTGAGCACCGCGGCGGCGACCAGGGCGCCGAGCAGGGTGCCGATCAGCGCGTTGCGGATGGTCGTGCGGGTCTCGGTGACCGTGGTGCGGGTCAGGGTGAGGGTGGCCAGCATGGCCCAGAATCCGTGCGGCAGGGTGTCGAGACCGGCGATGGCCCGGGCGGCGGCGAGCGCCAGGCTGATCCGTACGGCGTTCTGGAAGAACACCGACCGGCGGCCGGCATGGCCGATCAGGCGGCGCCACCAGAGCTGGGGGGCCCGCAGGTGCGCGTACCAGAAGCGCCCGGGGTCCGTGCCGGCCGCTGCGGCCCGCCCGCGCACGGCGATGCCGGCTCCGGCGGACAGGGCGAGCGCGCCGTCCGCGAGCTCGATGAGCGCGGCCTGGCGGCGCAGCTCGGCCGGGGTCGGGGCCGGGCCCGAGGCCGGGGCGGGGGCCGGTGCCGCGGCGGCGGCGCGGCTCCGGAGCAGGGCCGTTTGGGCCTCGCCGGGGGCGGCGGTGCGGGCCTCGCCGCGCAGGGTGACGGCGCTCTCGGCGGCCACCTGGCGGACGTCGTGCAGCAGGCCGGTCCCGGACCCGGCCGGGGACTGCCCGGGGGGCGCGGCGGGCAGCCGGGTCAGCCGGTTCAGCAGGGTGCGGATGGCCAGCCCGGTGTGGGCCAGGGCGCGCTCCCGTACGGAGGGACCGGCGGGACGCTCCGCGTCCGGCACCCGGGAGGGGCGCAGGGCCTGCCCCGCGTCCCGGGCGGCCTGCCGGGAGGCGGCGGTCAGTGCGTACGGCGGCCGGCTCAGCTCGTCCGCGCAGCGGGCCGCCGTGTCGGCGGCGCGGGCGGCGAGCTCCCGGTAGGAGGTGCCGGGCGGATCGGGGAAGAGGTACGCCTCGGCGAGGATCAGCAGCCCGATGCCGAGGGTGGCGCCGATGAGGCGCTCGCCGAGGGTGTCCGGGGCGTACGGGGGGAAGCAGGGCAGGATGTAGAGCAGCTGGAGGCCCGGCGCGGCCCCGGCGGGCCGGGGCCCGCCCACGGCGATGAAGGCCAGCCCGAACCCGATGAGCAGCATCCCGGCCACCGCGGTCCAGGTGTTCACGGCGAGGAAGGTTCCGACGGCTATGAGCAGCCAGCAGACGGGCACCAGGCGCAGGATGGCGGCGGCCCGCTGGCGGCCGGTGCCGGGGATCCGGGAGAGTCCGGCCAGGGAGACGGCGGCGAACAGGGCGTAGGTGGCGGCGACCGTCTGCCCGAACCCATAGAGCATGAGGAAGAACCCGGCACAGGCGGCAACCGTAACCCGAGCAGACCGCCGCGCCGCAGCGACATACGCCTCCCCCATCCCCCACCACCGCCGCCCGCCCACGCCGTCGGCCAAGCTCCCTCCGGCTGCGCCGGCGCCTGGACCGGTGGCCGGGCCCAAAGCCGGACCGGCGCCGGAACCCCCTCCGGCCCCGGTCCCGCCCGCGGCCGGGCCCTGCCCCTGCTCGGTGCCCGCGCCGGTGTCCGGACCGCTGGCCGCATCGGCGGCCGAGCCGCTGACCGTGCGTCCTCCGGCTGCGCCGGTGCCTGGACCGGTGGCCGGGCCCGAGGCCGGACCGGGGCCGGGGCCGGGGCCGGCTCCGGCAGAGCCGATGGCCGGGCCTTCGCCCGTGCCGCAGGCCGCGCCCCTGGTCAGGCCGCCGGCTGCGCCGGGGCCGGCAGCTACAGCCGCGCCCTCGTCCTGACCGGCGCCCGTGCTTCCGCCCCCGCCCGCGGCCGGACCCCCGCTCGGCCCGCCGACCGCGCCGGGTCCCGCGACCTGGCCCGCGCCCGTGGGTCGGCCCCTGCCCGGGCCATCGCCCGCCCGGATCGCCGGGCGCCCGGTCGGGCCGGGGCCAGTGCCTTTGGCCGTGTCCGGGGCCGGGGCCTGCCGGTGGTCGGTGTTCGCGTCGGTGGCCGGGCCGGGGGTCGCGTCCTTTGCCGGGTCGGTGGGCCGGTCGCCGGTGTCGCGGTCAGCGCCCATGCCTCCAGGATCACGCCCCGGGCGCGGTCCGGCGCGGCGGGCCCGGGCGGGGGGTCGGGAGGTACGGGGCCAGCGGGGCGGAGGGGTCGTCCGACGGGGTGACCGAGCGGCGGCCCCGGGCGAAGCACGAGGCGAAGGCGATCGGCTCGTCCAGGTGCAGCGCGGTGGCCTCCGTCTCGGAGTACGGCAGGCGCTCCGCGCCGATGCGGTAGGCGGCGTGCGTGACGGTCGGCTCCGCGTAAGGGGCGTTGTGGTCGACCACCGCGAAGCCCGCGTCGCCCGGACCCCATTGCCCCGCCACCTGCCAGGTATGGCGCAGGGCAAGGCGGCCGGGGCCGGGGCAGTGCCAGCGGAACCGGTCGACGGCCAGCTCCGTGCTGATGCTCTCGAACCGGCTCCAGCCCCGCCCGTCGGCCAGGAAGACGAGTTCGCTCGTCTCCATCGCGCCCACATCGAAGGGCGCGCTATCCCACCTGCCGATCAGCCGGTCGTCAAGAAATGTCACCCGCTGATCATCTCCGATCACCCCGCCGGACCCCAGCGGACCCCAATCGTCCCGAAGCGCCGGACGGCGCCCGGCAGGCGTACCCTCGGCCGAATGGCGAAGTACTTTGACGTGCACCCCGAGAACCCCCAGCGGCGCACCATCGGCAATGTGGCGGACAGCATCCGATCCGGCGCGCTCATCGCGTATCCGACGGATTCCTGTTTCGCGCTCGGCTGCCAGCTGGGCAACCGCGACGGGATCAACCGGATCCGGGCGATCCGGAACCTCGACGACCGGCACCACTTCACCCTGGTCTGCGAGAACTTCGCGCAGCTGGGCCGGTTCGTGCACGTCGACAACGACGTGTTCCGCGCCATCAAGGCCGCGACCCCGGGCCCTTACACCTTCATCCTCCGGGCGACCGGCGAGGTGCCCCGCCAGCTGCTGCACCCGAAGAAGAAGACGGTCGGGGTCCGGATTCCCGACCACGTGGTCACCCAGACCCTGCTCGCCGAGCTCGGCGAGCCGCTGCTCTCCAGCACCCTGCTGCTGCCCGACGAGGACGAGCCGCTGACCCAGGGCTGGGAGATCAAGGAGCGGCTCGACCACGTGGTGGACGCGGTGGTCGACTCGGGTGACTGCGGCACCCGGCCGACCACCGTCATCGACTTCTCCGAGGGCGAGGCCGTGATCGTCCGGCGCGGGGCGGGGGACACGGCCCGCTTCGAGTGAGCCGCCCGCCCTGACCGCCCCGCCCGCCCCCAGCCTCCTCACGGCATCAGCTGGTACTCCGGGAAATTGCCCGGCAGCCGTTCGCCCGCCGGCCCTTCGGTGACGGCGTGGACGAGGAGTTCGCCGCCAACAAAGGCGCCCCGCCAGGAGGCTCCGAAGCCGCCGAAGAGCTCCTCCCGGTCCCCGCGCGAGCGAGGCGCGCCATGGCCGATCTTGAAGGCCCGGATCTGCGGGGCGAGGCGGGTGAAGGTCTCCGGGGTGTCGGTGGACAGCGTCGCGACCAGCGCGCCGCCCGAGGCGTTCATCGCCGCCAGCAGCTCCGCTTCGGTGTCGACCAGGACCACCGTGTCGACCGGGCCGAAGGGCTCCGCGTGGTAGAGCGGCGAGGAGGTCGGCGGGTTGAGGAGGGTGAGCGGGGCCAGGTAGGCGGAGGTGTCCTGGCCGGGCAGGAAGCGGTCCGGATCGAGGGCGCCGCGGAAGAGCGGTACGGCGCCCCGTTCGACCGCCTCGGCGGCGTGCTCGGTGAGTTCCTTGGCCTTGGCGGCGTTGATGAGCGGGCCGAAGTCCAGCTCGGGAAGCGGGTCGGCCGGGTCGGCCACGGCAAGCGGGTGCCCGGTGCGGATCCCGGCGACGGCGGGCAGGTACGCGGCGAGGAAGGCGTCGAAGGCGCTGCGCTGGACGACGAAGCGGGGGTAGGCCGTGCAGCGCTGCTTGCCGTAGTCGAACAGCTTGGGGATGGCCGCGGCCAGGGCGGACCAGTCGGTGTGGTTCCACACGCCCCAGGTGTTGAGGCCCTCCTGCTCCAGGATGTGGCGCTTGCCGAGGTCGGTGACGGCGGTGGCGATCCGGGCCCCGGTGTCGCGGCCCCCGACGAAGGAGACGCAGCCGATCTCGGGCGACCGCACGAGTGCCGCGGACAGTTCGGAGCCGCTGCCGCTGACCAGAGTGACCGGGATGCCCTCGCGCCGGATCAGCGCGCAGGCGAGCGTCAGACAGGCGAGCCCGCCGTCGGTGGGGGTCTTGGCGATGACCGCGTTGCCGGCGAGGGCCTGCACGAGCATCGCGTGGACCAGCACGGACATGGGGTAGTTCCAGCTGGCGATGTTGGAGACCGGGCCGTCGAGCGGGCTGCGGCCCTCGGTCATGGCGTCGATGTGGTCCAAGTACCAGCGGACTCCGTCCACGGCCCGGTCGACGTCGGCCTGGGCGAGCCGCCAGGGCTTGCCGATCTCCCAGACGAGCAGCAGGGAGAGGAGCTCGCGGTGCTCGGTGAGGGCGTCGAGGGCGGCACCGACCCGGGCCCGGCGTTCGGGCAGCGGGATGTGCCGCCAGGCCCGGTGCTGGTCGAGGCTCGCCCGTACGGCCTGTTCGGCGGCGGCGGAATCCAGGCGCGGCGGGCCGGCGATGGAGCTGCCGTCGACCGGGCTGGTCGCGGGCAGGCTGAGGCCGTCGGGCTGCCAGGTGCCGGCCCAGAGGTTCAGCACGCGGTCGTCGCGGAAGGCCTCGGGGGCGGCGGCCAGGGCCCGCTGCCAGGCGTCGGTCCAGGCGGTGCCGGGCTTGAGGGCGAGGGTGGGTGCCATCTGTGGTTCTCCGCTCAGGGGGTGGGCGGGGCAGGGAGGTGGCTCGGGTACGGAGTACGGAGGTCCGTCGGCGAGTGCTGCGACCGTACGGGCCCTCCGTACAGCCTTGCTGGTGCCATGGAGGTGCGGCGCTGCGCCGCCCGGGCGGCGCGCGCCATCCGCTACCCGCGGGGCTCGGCGGCTCGCGGACGCGGTGCGGCGGTGACGGTTCTGACGAGGTATTCGGCGGCTTCGGCGAGTTCGTCGTGGCGGGCCTGTTCCGCGGTGATCTCCATCTCGCCGCGCAGCGCCCGCTCCGTCCGCAGGACGGTCGCTCTCGGGACGGGCACGCGCTGGCCCGGCCGCTCGGTGAACGGCCGGAGTTCGGCCGCCAGGGCATGGGCGTCCGCCGACCTGGCGCGGCGCAGGGAGAGGAAGAGTCGGGCGAGCCAGTCGGCCGGAATCTTCACCATCAGATCAGTCATAAAGATCTCAACGACACCGCCGGTCGGGCGTGGCGCCCCACCACCCGACCGGCACGGGTCACCGCGTGCGGGGCCTCGGATCAGGGGCACTTGAGCTGGGTGGAGGCCGCCGTCGCGCTCTGGTCCAGCTTCTGGATCTGCGGCTGGAGCTGGGTGAGGGCCTGCTGGCCGGTGGTGTCGCCGGGCAGGTCCTGGTAGCTGGACTTCAGATCACCGGCCGCGTCCTCCAGCGCCTCCCGCTCCGCCTGCCGGAGCGAGGAGGCGGACTTCTTGACGTTCTCCCAGTCCGTCTGAACCGCGTCGAAGGCGTCCTTCAGCTGGTCCTTGGTCGCGGACGCCGGGTTGAGGGCGGCGAGCTTGGCGTTGTCCGCCTTGAGCGTGTTCAGATCGGTGCACAGCTGCTGCGCCGCCTGGGTGGCCTCCTCCTGGGGGCTGGAGTCGTCGGAGGAACAGGCGGACAGGGAGAGAGCGGCGGCCGCGATTGCAGCGGCGGTGGCCGGGAAGCGCTTCACGGATTCCACCTTCTGGTGAGGGGGTGTGTCCCGTTCAACCTGGCACGGGGTCCGGGGCTCCGCATCCGCGTACCACCCGAACGGACCCGCCCCTGCACGCCCCCGTACGCCTAGTCGCCGTTGGCGGAGAAATGCTGGTAATCGGGGTTGGGCCAGCGTCCGCCCCAGTGCCAGCCGATCTCGCGGAAGGCCAGGGTGACGGCGTCTCCCGCGACGATGGTGCCGGGGCCGGCGGGGGTGCGGCGGAGGTACGGGCGGCCCGCGGCGGGATGGACCACCCCCTGGCGGTCCACATAGGGGTTCTCGACGGGGTTGATGTCCACCGCGTCGCCCCAGGGCGTGCTGGGAGAGCTGCCGCGGGTCCCCGGTGACCGGGCGGCAGTTGAAGCCCGAGGTGTTGTCCTCGGCCATCGCCCTCCCGTCGTCGCCGCCGTACTCCGCCATCACCCGCATCCGGCGGATCGGGAACCTCGCCTCGAAGATCGTGCCGAAGGCGTGGATCAGGGGCCGGACGGCATTCCGGTGGACGATCAGCTCGCCGCGGTGAACCCGGCCGTCGAAACCCCAGTGGTTCATCCGGACGAGCCGCAGCCGGTCGGGCGGCACCGGGCAGCCCCGGCGGTGGCTGTCGCCCAGCTTGTCCTGCGGTACGGCGGTGACGTGTGCGGACAGGGCCGGCAGGGCCGGGGCCTGGAACCGGGCCTTCGGGGGCTGTGCGGTACAGGACAGGGTCGCGGTCGCGCACAGGAGGAGGGAGAGGGTCACGGACGGGGCGGCGGAAGAGGTGCGCACCGGATCACGGTACGACCGCCTCGTTGCGCTCACCACTGGTGACGGGGGGAATTCACGAGGTAATCAAAGGGTGAATCTTCTACTGAATTCCCGTCAATAACCCCCACCCGATTATTTCGATTGCATAACGACATCTTCCGAGAAGGCCTGGACCAAGACGCGCAACGCGCGTAACTCCCCTAGTTTTCAAGCAAGTTGAGATGTCATCAGATCAGGCCGTCAGGTAACGGAAAGGATTCTCGGGGCGGGCTCCGCTTTGTCCGAATTCTCCGGCGGGCTGGTCTGGCAGGCTTCCGCGCACCCACTCTCCCGACCAAGGAATTGAGGTGCGCATGTCCAAACATCGAAGACTGAATGAGCGTCAACGACGCCCGCGCGGCCGGTTCATAGGCATCACCGCCGCCATGGCCGTGGCGGCGGTGGTCGCCGGAGGCTTCGCCTACGAGGCCGGCCGGTCGGACTCCGACGAGGCGTCACTCGCACAGCTGGGAGCCCACTCGGCCGAGATAGCCGTACCGGCCGCCGCACCGGCCCGGGACGAAGAGCCGAAGCCGATCGAGAAGAAGCCGGCCAACGAGCCGGCCAAGGGCATGGTCTACGACGGGCTCAAGGTCGCGCCCAAGGGAGACCGCTGCGTCGGCGTCTACAGCACCGACACCGGCCTTTGCACCCACGGCCCCGACGCGCCGCCCAAGGGCGTCGACATCAAGAAGGACACCCCGCCCGCGGTCAAGTCCACGGCAGCGGCGGCCGACCCGGCCAAGCCCGCGGCCCAGGACCCGGCCCCCGGGCAGGACGGCGAGCGTTCTCAGGACACGCCCGCCGTCGACGCCCAGGCCGCCGCCGCGAGCCCCGCCGCCCCGCCCCGGCCCGCCGCCGGCGCCTCCGGCACCGCACCGGCCGCCCCGCAGGCCGCCCCGGCCGGCCAGGCCGTCCAGTGCGAAGGCGACGGCAGCACCGGCAACCGCGTCCAGGTGGTGTACGTCCACGGGCCCGGCCGCGACCGGTTCTCCCAGTACGTCGCCTCCTTCCGGAAGTGGGCCGCCGACGCGGACCTCATCTACTCGGCGAGCGCCCAGGAAACCGGCGGCACCCGCCACATCCGGTACGTGACGGCGGCGGATTGCACGCCCACCGTGCTCAACATCGAGCTCCCGGACTCGGCGCTGTCCGAGTTCAGCGCCACCAACCGGGCGCTGGCCGGCAAGGGCCTCGACCGGCGCGACCGCAAGTACATGATCTTCGCCGACACCCAGGTCTACTGCGGTATCGGCACCTTCAACGGGGACGAGCGGCCCGGCCAGTCGAACCTCAGCAACTTCGGCCCCTCCTACGGGCGCACCGACACCGGCTGCTGGGGCGGCCACACCGCCGCGCACGAACTGGGCCACAACCTGGGCGCGGTCAACAACAGCGCGCCCAACACCAGCCGGGGCGCGCACTGCACGGACGAGTGGGACGTCATGTGCTACTCGGACTCCCCGCACTACCCGAAGATGCGCAACGTCTGCACCAACCGTGCGGCCGAGAACATCCTCGACTGCAATCACGACGACTACTTCCACACCAGTCCAAAACCGGGCAGCTACCTGGCCACCCACTGGAACATCGCCGACAACCAGTTCCTGATGCGGAACAAGGGCGGCGGCGGTACGGACCCGGGACCGGGCCCGAACCCCAAGCCGACGGCGAAGCCCACGCCCACGCCCTCGCCCACCGCGCCCCGGCCCGGCAGCGGCCCGAACGTGACCGTGGGACAGATCCAGCCGGACTCGGCCGTGGTGAGCTGGCCCAAGGTCACGGGTGCCGCCTGGTACCAGGTGATGTTCAACGGGAAGCACCTCACCTGGGTACAGGGCAACGCGCTGCGGATCTACAACCTGCGGCCCGACACCTCGTACACCGTCGCGGTCTCGGTACGTGACGCCCAGGGCAAGGACAGCGGGCCCGGCAAGACCGCCTCCTTCCGTACCTCCGGCCAGGGCGGCAGCACCACCGCACCGAACACCCGCTACCTGCTGGCCAACGGCAGCACCGGGATGAACGCCGAGCTGTGGGGCGGCCGTTCGGCCGACGGCACGGTACTGGTCGGCTCGCAGGGCAACGGCTACGCACAGCAGCAGTGGTACTTCGACGACGCCGGCAACGGGCTGGTCCGCATCCGGTCCGCCGCCTCCGGCAAGTGCCTGCAGCCCGGCGGCGCCCCTGCCGCCGGCATGTGGGTGGCCCAGCAGCCCTGTGCGGCCGGTTCCGGCGCCCAGCTGTGGAAGCTGGCCGTGAAGGGTGCCTCGGTCACGGTCACCGACCGCAGCGGAGCGTACGCGCTGACCGTCAGCGGGCGTCCGTACTACGGCGCCAAGCTGCTGGACCTCCAGCGGGTGGACGGCCGTCCGTCCCAGGTCTGGACGGTCCGCAAGGCCGGCTGATCCGGCATCCACACGCGGGTCGGGCGGGTCGTCACGGGGCGGCCCGCCCGGCCCGACCGTCACATCGGAGGATGTGCATGCGCAGAACAATCCTGCTGCCGGTCCTGGCCGGCGCCCTGGTCCTCGGCGTTCCCGCCCCCGCCGCCGCCCACGGCGACACCCTGAAGGTGGTTGTCACCGGGCACCGGGAGGGGCATGTCACCACCCAGGTGACCTGGGAGAACGACGGGGACGCGGTGGAGGGACCGGTCGCGGCCACGGTCAACGCGGTGAGTGGCGACGGCACCCGCACGGCGGGCCCGTGGAAGCTCGTCCGCGACGGCGGTACGGGAGGGGCCGACGGCACCGCCTGGTCCACGGCCGAGGTACTGCCGGCCGGGCAGTGGAAGGTCACCGTCGAGGCGGGATTCCCCGGGCTGGGGCGGGCCGAGCGCGAGCTCACGGTCACGGCGCCGAGCCCGCCACCGGCCCCGGCCGCCGCGCCCGCGTCCCCCGCTGCCGCCACCCCGCCCGCCGCTCCCCCGCCTTCGGAACCGAAACAGGAACCGAAACAGGAAGCGGCACGGAATCCGGAGTCGGACGGCGGCGGCTCGCGGTGGATCGCGGTGGCCGGGGTCGGTGCGGCAGCCCTCGGCGGGGCCGGCATCGGGCTGTGGGTACGCCGTTCCCGGGAGCGGCGCCGGCGGCTGGGCTGACGGGCCGGGGGGGCGGGCCGGCTACACGTACTCCGGGACGAACGGCAGGAAGTCCTCGGCCCCGGAGGGGATGGCGGCGTAGCTGCCCTCGGGAAGCTCGTTCCACACGCCGGGCAGGTAGCCCAGGGGCTCGGAGACGATCAGCCGGGTGGCCTCCGAGACCCCGCGCAGGAAGTCCACCTCCGGATGCAGCTGCCGGACCGTTTCGGCCCGGCTGCTGTAGAACAGCGACCGGGACTTGCGTTCGCTGGAGTAGCGGAAGGCCCAGACCCGCTCGCCGTCGGCCACCGCCACCGTCATCTGGAGCGGGTTCGGCACGCCGTGCTCCTTGCCCAGCCGCTCCACCAGGCCGGCCATCCGGGCCACCGAGCCGGGCACGTCCTGGTCCAGTCCATAGGTGACGGCCAGGTAGAACATCACCTCGGAGTCCGTGGACCCCTCGATCGCGGGAAAGAGGGCGGGGTCGACCGCCATGCACAGGTCCCGGCGGAGCCGGTGGAAGTCGGTGATGGAGCCGTTGTGCATCCACATCCAGCGTCCGTGCCGGAAGGGATGGCAGTTGGTCTGCTGGATGGCGGTACCGGTCGAGGCCCGGACGTGGGCGAAGAACAGGCGGGACCGGACGTGGGCGGAGAGCTCCAGCAGGTTCCGGTTGTTCCACGCGGGGCCGATGTCCCGGAAGACCGCCGGGGTGCCGTCCCCGTCGGCGCTGTACCAGCCGAGGCCGAAACCGTCCCCGTTGGTGGTCTCGACACCCAGCCTGGCATGGAGACTCTGGTTGATCAGGGAGTGTTCCGGGCGGTACAGGACCGTGTCGAGCAGGATCGGCGATCCCGAGTAGGCGAGCCAACGGCACATGACCGGCCATCCCTTTCCCCGCCCCTGTTCGAGAGTAGCGCCGGGCAGGTCGGACTGCCGGGTGGCGCACCCCGGGCGGGCTACGCCGGGGAGCCGGCCAGGGCGCTCCGGGCGGCCGAGACCAGGGCGCGCACCCCTGCCGGGAGGGCGGTCCTGGGGTCCGGGGCGAAGTCGGGGGCGTGGTTCGCGGGCAGGGCGGCGAGCTTCTCGGCGGCCGTGGCGCCCGGGGCGGCGGCCCAGGCCGCGGGGCCGATGGTGCCCAGCATCCAGTAGGCCAGCCGGATGCCGTCGCCGCCGAAGTGGGCGAAGTCCTCGGCGGCCAGGGTGGGCGGCCACATCGCCACCCGTTCGGCGCCGAACTCGGCCACATGGGCGGCCCGCACCTCGGCCGTGGCCGCCGGGTCCGGGTGGGTGACCGGGGAGTCGGAGACCCGGTCGATCTCCGGGTCGCGGGGGCAGGCCGCAGCTGCGCATTCGGCGCGGATGATGCGTTCCACCGCAGCCGCGGCGGCGGCCAGCGCGCGCTCGCCCACCGCGCGGACGGTGATGTCGAGTTCCGCCCGGCCGGGGATCACATTCGCCCGGTCGCCGGCCCGGAAGGAGCCGACGGTGACCGCGACGGGTTCGGTGGGCGCCGCCTCCCGGGCCACCACCGTCTGGAGCCGGGTGACCACATGGGCGGCCGTCACCACGGGGTCCACGGCCAGGTGCGGGGCGCCCGCGTGGCCGCCGCGGCCGTGGACGACCACCCGGAAGGTGACGCTGCCCGCGGTCATCGGCCCGTAGCCGTGTGCCACCATCCCGGCCGGGAGCGGTGCCGCGTGCTGGGCCAGGGCGGTGTCCGGGCGGCCGAACCGCTCGTAGAGTCCGTCGGCGAGCAGGGCACGGGCTCCGGTGAGGGTCTCCTCGGCCGGCTGGCCGACCACCAGCAGGGTGCCCTGCCAGGCCGTACGGTCTCCGGCGAGCAGCGAGGCGGCGCCGGCCGCGGCGGCCAAGTGCAGGTCGTGGCCGCAGGCGTGGGCGGCCTCGCCCTCGCTCGCGTACGGCAGGCCGGTGGTTTCGCGCAGCGGCAGCGCGTCGAGTTCGGCCCGCAGCAGGACGGTGGGGCCCGCCCCGTTGCGCAGGGCTCCGGCCACGCCGTGTCCGCCGATCCCGCGGGTGACCTCGTACCCGGCCTCGGACAGCCAGCCGGCGAAGCGCCCCGCGGTCCGTTCCTCGGCGCCGGACAGCTCGGGGTGCCGGTGCAGGTCCAGGTAGAGCGTGGTCAGGGGCCGCAGCAGCGCTTTGAGGGGGGCGGAGGCGGCGGAGGTCATGCGCTCCATGATCGGGGCGGCCCGCCGCGGCGGCCCTGACAGGTCACTGACACTTACTGTCAGCGACTCGCGGGGGGAGGTGACGGCGGCCCGGGATCTGATGGGGAGCAGGGCACCGGCCGGTGCCCGCACGCCGCTTCCGCCTCTGCACAGGGAGTCATCATGGAGAAGTCCCCGCTGGCCTCGCTCGCCGACGAGATCCTCGAGCTGGAGTCCGAGACCTTCGAGATCTCCGACTACTCGGACGCCAGCGAGGTCGTGCTGGCCGGTTCCACCAGCTGCAGCTCGACCTCGACCTGTTCCTCCACCACCAGCACCACCTCCTGCTCGGCCTGACGGCCTCAGGTACGCGGCTGCCCCCGGTCCCTGTCACAGGGGCCGGGGGCAGCTGCCGTTACGGGACGTTTTACGGGAACGGGTGCGGCACCATCCGGATCTCGTCGTCCGTGAGGTCGTGGGTGCGCAGCCCGCCGCGCCGGGCGGCCGTCCGCAGTCTCGGCATGAAGGGGGCCCGCTGCCGGGACCAGCCGAAGTCGATGGGCAGCAGCCCCGGGACCAGTGCACACACGGTGCGCAGTCCGATCCTGCGCTGTTCCGGGGTGGTCTGGTCCACGACGATCACATCGTGGCCGGCTCCGGTCAGCTCCCCCACCACGTACAGCAGGTCCTCGCGGAGGTCGGTGGTGGCCGGCCGGTCGCCGTACAGCTCGTCGAGCGGGCGCACCCCGGTGGGCTCCAGGTAGCTGCGGGCGTGCTCGGCCATCGCGGGCAGCCCGTAGAGCTGCGCGTGGTCCTTCAGGTGGCGGACCTTGCCGAAGTCGGCTGCCATCTCCTCCAGTTCACCGCGGCGTTCGGCGACCTGGCCGGGCAGGTGCGGGATGTAGGTGAGGACCTCCGAGAGGGCGGCCTCGACGGCAGCCGCGGGGTCGAGCGCCGCGCCCGCCCCGAAGGAGTACAGTCCCGGGCCGCCGTCGCGGCGTACCGCGAGGGCCGTCACCACCGGGATGCCGAGGTCGATGCGGTTGTCGAAGGCGTGCACCTCGTAGCCCTGGAGGGCGGCCCGGTCCGCCATGGTGCGGACGGCCGGTCCGGGGACGGAGGACAGGTCGATGGCGGTCAGCCGCTGTCCGCCGTACCAGGCGAGGAGGAAGGCGTCGCGTTCGACGAGCTCGAGGAGGGCGCCGAGCAGGGCCTCCTCGGTGCAGCTGCCGATGGCGCAGCCGTTGGAGCATTCGAAGACGAAGTTGTCGGCGGCCAGTCCCGCGCTGTAGTGGACCAGCCGGGCCGGCACCAGCACCGGCCGGTCGTCCCGGAGGGAGTGCCCGTACACCCAGGGTATGGGGCGGTCGGGGTCGAAGGGGGAGAGCAGCGGGTCGTCCCGGTAGGTCTGCGGGGGGTAGAGGCCGCAGGCGGCCGGGTGCAGGGCGCGGTCGCCGAGTTCCGTGTAGGAGGCGGTGAGAAGGGTGCTGCCGGTGCGGCGGTGGGTGCCCGCGTACCGTTCCAGGCCTTCCAGGTGGGCGAGGTCGCGGCTGGCCGTGAAGCTGTTGGCCTGGCCGCTCCAGGTGACGTCGGTCAGGCCGGCGTAGCCGCGCATGAAGACGCTGCCCGCGACGGGGGCGGTGGTCGGCGAGGTGACGTTGATCCAGGTGCCGCCGCCCAGGACCCCGGTGACCGGGTTGGCGAGTGCCGTGTACGGCATCGGGTAGGAGGAGGCGGGGCGCAGCCGGGCGGCGCCGGGGGCGGGTTTGGGCCGGGACTGCGGGGTGAAGGGGGCGGGGGCGTCGGTGCCGCGCGGCCCGCAGTCCGGGCAGAGCGGGTCGGCGAGCAGCGGGTAGGTCCGCACCTGGAAGGTCTTCAGATCCAGGCGGGTCACCTGGGGCAGGGCCCGGTCGGCGGCCTCCGGGCCGGGTGCGGTGACCCGGCCGGAGCCGCCGTCGCCGTTACCGTCGCCGTAGACCGCCGCGTGCAGTGCGTACGTCGCGTCCAGCGCGTAGGGCGACAGCCGCGGCCAGTCTCCGGCCACCGCGGTCACGGCGCCGGTCCCGGTCTCCAGGGCGTCGCGCTCGCTGCGGCTGCGCAGCCGCTGCCAGCGCATGGCCAGGCAGCGGCCACAGGCGGGCGCGGTGCCGTCGCCGCCCCAGGGGCCGACGAGGACGGCCTGCGCGGTGAGATGGACGGTGGCCGCCGCCCGGGTGGCGGCGTACGGGTCGGCGGCGCGCGGCCCGAGGGCGTCGTGCACGCCCACCGTGACCACGCCGGCGCCGCGGTCCGCCAGGACCTGCTCGAGCCGGGCCCGCGCCGTCTCCAACGGGGTGGTCGTCACGGCCGGTTGCTCCAGCGGAAGGTCTTCAGCCCGATGGCGCCGAAGAGCAGCGCGAAGCCGAGCAGGGCGGCGCAGCCGATCCCGATGGTCCCCAGCGAGCCGCTGCCGGTGAGCGCGCCGGTCGCGGCGTCGTTGAGGTAGCGCAGCGGCAGGACCCGGGAGACCTGCTGCAGCCAGTCGGGCATCATGTCGAGCGGAAGGAACGATCCGGACAGGAACGCCATCGGCACCATCAGGCAGTTGGCGATCGCGGCGACCGCCTCCGGGGTGTTGGCGTAGGTGCCGACGATCACGCCGATGGCCATGAACGCGGTGATGCCGAGGATCAGGACGGGCAGCACCAGCGGCCAGCGCCCGTCCAGCCGGAGTCCGAAGCCGGGGAGCATGGCCACCGCGACGAACACGGCCGCCTGCACCACGCCGACGGCGAGGGCCAGGACGTACCGGGAGGACAGCACGGTGGTGAGGGGGGTCGGGGTGAGCCGGATGAGCCGGAGCAGGTCGTCGCGCCGCCACTGCATCAGGGTGAACGCGATGCCGAAGACGGCCGCGTTGGCGACGCCCCAGGACATCACGCCGGGGGCGATGTACGAGATGTAGGGGCGGCCGGACTCCTCCACGTCCTGGCCGCTGAAGATCAGGCCGAAGACGACGAGGAAGAGGAGGGGGAAGGCGAAGGTGAAGAACAGGGTGGCCTTGTCCCGGACCTGTGCCCGGTAGCCGGCGGCCGTGAGGGCCGTGTACGCGCTCATGCCTGGTACTCCGTGGCGGTGGTGGGGGTTTCCGGTGTGCCGGCGGGCGAGGTGGCCGCGCCGGTGAGTTCGAGGTAGACGTCTTCGAGGGTGGCGGTACGGGTCAGGACGCCGTCGAGCCCGGTGAGGGTGTCGACGGCCTGGAGGACCCGGCCGGGGACGGCGGTCTCCAGGACCAGCGAGCCGCCCTGGACGCTCGCCCGGTCCACACCGGGCAGGGCGGCGGCTCGCTCGATGTCGATCCGGCCGGCGGGCAGCAGCAGCCGGGACGGTGCTCCGGCCGCGGTGACCAGCCGGTGCGGGGTGTCCAGGGCGGCGATCCGGCCGCCGACGAGGATGGCGACGCGGTCGCACAGCGCCTCGGCCTCGTCGAGGTGGTGGGTGGTGTACACGATGGTGCGGCCCTGGCTCTTCAGCCCGCGCAGCACCTCCCACAGGTCCCGGCGGGCCTGCGGGTCCAGGGCGGCGGTCGGCTCGTCCAGGAAGATCAGTTCGGGGCCGTGGACCAGGGCGGAGGCGATGGCCAGGCGCTGGCGCTGGCCGCCGGACAGGTTCTCGACCAGCACGTCCTGCTGTTCGGTGAGTCCGACCGCCGCCAGGGTCCGGTCGGCGGCGGCGCGGTCGGCCCGGTACAGGCCGGCGACGGTGACCAGGTGCTCGCGTGCGGTCTGCCGGACGAAGAAGGCCGAGGCCTGGGTCTGTACGCCGATCCGCGGCAGCAGGGTGGTGTTGCGCGGCCAGGGGCTCTGGCCGAGCACCCGGACGGTGCCGGAGTCGGCCTGGCGCAGCCCCTCCATGATCTCGATGAGGGTGGTCTTGCCGGCTCCGTTCGGGCCGAGCAGGCCGAGGAACTCCCCGTGCCGGACGTCGAGGGAGATGCCGTCCACGGCCTGGCGGTCGCCGTAGCGTTTGCGTACGTCGGTGACGGCGATGGCCGCGGAGTGCTCGGGCGGGGTGCTGTCAGTGGTCATGGGTGGTGCGTCCCTCGGTGTGGTGACGGGTGGGGTCAGCGGGTGGCGGCGTACCAGAGCACGGCGACGAGTCCGGCCGCGAGCAGCAGCACGAGCAGCGCGGAGCCGATGCCGTAGGCGAGGTAGATGCGGCGGGCCCGGGCCGGGTAGGCCGCCGCGGTGGCCCGGTCCTGCATCCGCAGCCGCAGGTACACGGAGCCGGCCGGGGCGAGCCGGGTCACCCGCAGGGCGTGGCCGAGCAGGGTGTACCCGTCCAGCGGCGGCAGCGGGAGGAGGTTGACCAGGGCCTGCGCGCTGCCGAGCAGCAGCAGCGCGGACAGCACCCGGCCGGTGGGGTCGCCGGCGGGCAGGGCGGCCCACCAGCCGAGGAAGGGCAGCAGGAACAGCAGGTTGGCGAAGGCGCCCGCGGCGGCGACGGCCAGCTGGTCCCGGCGGCGGGGCAGGTAGCGGTAGTTGTCGACCCGGCAGTACATGATGGCCACGGGCAGCCGCCAGCGCAGTCCGATCTCGCCGACGGTGCCGCCGACGTGGCGGGCGGCGACTCCGTGCGCGAACTCGTGCAGTGCGGTGCTCAGCCACAGCAGGGTGGCGACGGCGAGCAGCGGCACCGGCCGGCGTACGGTCCAGCCGAATCCGTCGGCCAGCCGGGGCAGCTCCGCGGCGAGCACCGCCAGCATGGCCAGGCAGACCACCAGCAGGAGGCCGAGGACGGCCGGGTGCAGCAGTGGGCGCAGCACCCGGTGGAGCCGGGCGGTGGCCGCGTCGGCGTCCGCGACCAGACGGAGGCTGCCGCGGAGCAGGCCGCCCCGGAGCGGTGACCGGTTCGGCTCGGGGGCGACCGGCGGCGGGCCGCCGGCCAGCAGCCGGCGGGTGCCGAGGAGGGCCAGCAGCTGCTGCCAGTTCCGCTCGTCCAGCCGCCGGCCGAAGGCCTGCCCGTACTGGCCGCCGATCTCCGCGAGGCTGCGGGTGCCGTCGAGCCGGGAGACCAGGAAGTGTTCCTTCGTGCCGATCTCGAAGGCCGCCCCGGTGACCGGGTCCTTGACCAGGTGGACGGTGGCGGACCCGTTGAGCAGGGGCGGCGACAGCAGGATGTCCGGGCGCAGGGCGGGCCGGTGGTCCAGCAGCGAGGAGGCCGGGCCGCCGCCGGTCACGGCGCGACCTCCGCCGGCTCCTCGCGCAGCACCCGGCCCAGCAGGTGGGCGAGGTAGGCCTCGTCGCGGATGGTGACGTGGAGCCGGTTGTTGGTCATGTGCAGGTACGGGGAGAGGAGCCGCGGCAGGGCTTCGACGGGGTCGGTGACCGGCTCGTCGCGGGTGCCGTCCCAGGACCGGAAGACCAGGTTTCCGGAGCGGGCCAGCGCCTGGGCGCGGTCGCGCAGTTCGCGGCAGTGCCCGGCCCAGCCGGCGAGGAACTCGGGGAGCCGGCCGGTTTCGCCGGAGGCCAGGGCCGCGCGGACGGCGGCGAAGCGGCGGGCCAGGCCGGGTGCGGTGTCGGCGTACGTGCGGTCGTACTCGGTGGAGCCGATGAAGCCGGTGCCGGGGAACGCCTTGTGCCAGAACTCGTAGTACGAGTCGAGGTAGTCGGCGAGTTCCTCCCGGTCGGGCAGGAAGGTGGCCGCCATCACCATCATCAGCTGGGCGGAGGTGCCGAGGAGGACGGTGCGCAGGTGCAGGTTCATCCGGCCCAGGGCGTCCATCACCAGATCGCTGGAATGCGCGAAATGCCATTCGGCGAGCTCGATTCCGAGCGGGCCGCCATATTTCCCGTATTCGGGCTCGTAGGGCTCACGGGAGTACGAATTGTTGGGGCGCAGGTTCATACGGCCGTCGGGGCCGGAGAATGCGGACCGGTCTCCGTCGGGGAATTCTATGTCGAACAGGGTGTTGTAGAACTCGTTGAGGAATCCCGAATCGACCTCGTAGAGGGCGGGGCGGGCGGTGAGGAAGGCGGCCACGGCCTCCTCGGCGCGGCGCCGCACCTCCTCCTCGGCCTCCGGGGTGACCGGCCGCAGGCGCAGCCGCACATGCGGGCCCTCCAGCCAGTAGTTGATGAAGAAGTGCCCCTCGATCAAGCCGTCGGCGGTGAGGCCGTCGATCAGCGGGCGCACGCATTTCACCAGCAGGGGCTGGGGGTTGGCGGCGTAGAAGATGTGCAGGGCCTGCCAGGCTCCGCGGGTCCGGGTAGCCTCCATCGGCTGGGTCATCCGGCGTCGCCCTTCTGGTCTCGGTGGGAGGTGGTGGTGAAGGTTTCCACTGCCAGTTCGGCGACATGGGCGCCGCGGGCGGAGCGGGTGTGCAGGCTGTCCGGCTCGGGGAGCGGCTCGCGGAAGACCACGCGGTGGGCGGGGTCCTGGAGCAGCGTCTCGAAGGCGGCGAGCGAGAGCAGGCTCGCGAAGTCGACGTACACGGGCTTGGCTCCGGGAGCCCCGGGGGTCGCGGAGACGGTGGCGAACACCTGCTCGGGCAGGCCGTGGGTGCGGCGCCAGCGCTGCCAGTCCAGGAAGTGGCCGGCCTCCTGGGCGCCGTGGACGGGCAGGGCGCCGGCGGTGGTGGTCCAGCTGCGGCGGCTGAGGACCACGTCCCGGTGGACGACCCGGGGGCGTACGGTCACCGCTCCGCGGGCCGGGCCCTCCGGAACGCCCGCCCACACGTCGAGGGGGGACATCGAGGACGGGGAGAGCAGCAGCAGGGTGCGCGGGATCGCGGGCAGCGCCAGCGGCACCAGATAGCCGAGGTAGACGGGGATCACCTCGCGGCCCAGCCGGTGCGAGCGCAGGGTGACCCGGGCGGTCGCCGGGTCGTGTTCGGCGTAGAGGTCGTCCAGGTGCAGTTGCCGGTCCTCGGGCAGGGTGCCGCTCTCGCCGGGGCAGACGATCTCGTAGTCGGTGAGCTGTCCGTGCAGGTTCAGGTTGGTGGTGACCGGGCCGCCGGTGACCTCGGCGAGCACGGCGCCCTCGGGGACGGTCCGGGCGCCGGTGGCGCGCAGTTCCCCGGACAGCGCGCCCCCGGCGCCGGGGGCGTCGTAGACGTGGGTGAACCGGCTGAAGGGGAAGGAGAGTCCGCCGTAGGACCGGTTGAGTACCGTGCGCGGCGCGCCGGTTGCGGGGTCGTGGGTGAGCTGGATGTGGTGGCAGCGCGGCGCGTAGGAGGGGGCGAGCGGGGCCAGCGGCTCGGCCACCGCCTCGATGTCGGCCTCGCCGAGCTGGAGTTCGGTGGCGCAGGAGGGGTCGGCATAGCCGTCCCAGGCCTGCCGCATCCGGTCGGTGAAGGTGCGCCGGGAGTCGTCCAGGGCGCGGATGCCGGGCAGGCCCAGCCAGTTCTCCTCGGGCACGTAGGTGCCGTGTTCGTCGAAGGGCCGGCGCCGTGCGGTGAAGGACAGGTACTGGTCGAAGAAGTCCTCGTGGAAGTCGTGCACCAGGCCGAGGAGGTCTTCGCAGCGCCCGCCGGCGCCGTAGCGGGCGGTGAAGAAGCCCTCGAAGGTGATCCGCTGGGCCAGGGTCAGGTCGAAGGCCGGCAGGATCCGTTCGACGGAGCGCAGCCCGGACCAGTCGGGTGCCGGGCAGGGCAGGGCGCGGCCGGCGCTGACGTCCTCGTACAGCAGGGTCTGCGGCAGCGGGGCGTCGGCCGGTGCCCCGAGTTCCTCCTGGGCGCGGCGCAGGCCGGAGCGCAGGACCCGCAGCAGGTCCAGGCGTTCGGTGTGGCCGGCGGCGGGATAGCGGTCCAGCGCTTCGGCGGGCGCCTCCAGGAGGGCCGCCAGCCGGTCGGCCCAGACGGTGCCCAGGTCGGTGAGTGCCTGCCGGAAGGAGCGCAGCGGGTCGGTGCTGTGGACTTCGGTGTCGAGGAGGGGCACGCGGACGATGCCGAGCCGGCGCAGGGCCGTCAGGTACGCCTCGCCGTCCTCGGGGCCGGCCCCGTGCTCGGCGGCCAGCCAGTCGGCCAGCTCCTGGTGGCGCAGCTCGGTGTGTTCGGCGAACCGGTCCAGCAGCCGCTCCAGGGTGCCGCTGCGGCGGAGGAAGAACAGCCGGTCGGAGGCGGCGTCGAAGGTGACGGCGGCCAAGTCGTCGCCGGCGGTGACGGAGCGGCGTACGTACCGGATCCGGTCGCCGTCGCGGCCCCAGCCGGAGGCGGCGCGCAGCGGCAGGTCGCGGCGGCGGACCGGGTCGGCGAGGATCAGCTCGGCCAGCCGGGCCAGGACGACCACGTTGAGCCGGACGTGGCTGGTCCAGGTGTCGTCGACCCGGATGGCGGGGGCGTCGGCGTCTGCGCCGGTGGCGGTGGCGGTCCGGTCGGTGAAGGTGCCGGTGGCGATGCCGGTGAGGGTGCTGAACGGGCTCGTCTTGCAGGCCGTGCGGTAGACGTACGAGAGCACCGAGCGCTCCGCCTTGCGGGCCCGGCCGTTCGGTACGCCGGCCACTGCGGTGTAGGCGTCGAGCTGGCTCTCCAGGACCGGGGAGGCCAGCAGCAGGCCGAGCCGCAGCCGGTCGTCGGCGAGCAGGCCGCGCAGCGCCGCCCGGCCGCGGGCGAGGTCGGCGGCGAGCAGGGGCGGTCCGTCGGCGCGCAGCTCCGCCAGCCGGCGGCGCCGGTGCAGCCAGGCCGTGAGGTCCTCGCCGGCCGCCGCGTCGAAGGCGTTGAGCGCGGTGACGGCCTCCTCGGTCCGGTCCGGCAGCCGGTCGTTGTGGATCTGCCGGCGCAGCCGCAGCAGGGCGCGGCGCTGGGCGGCGCCCGGCCCGTCGGGCGCCGGGTCGGTGGCGCCGACCGCGCGGTGCAGCAGGTCGCCGATGGCTTCGGCCCCGGCGCGCACGGTCTCCTCGGCGGCGAGGACCTCCTCGGCCCACCGGCCGGTGTCGGGGCAGCGCAGCGCCTCGACCGAGTCGGCCGGAAGTCCGGCCACGCGCAGCATGAAGCGCTCGCCGGCCTGCCATCGGGTCGTACGCGGGGTCGGTGCGGTCTCTGTGGTGTCCGTGGTGCTCGTGCTCATGGTGTCGGCTCTCCTCGGGCGGTTCAGGCGATCTCGTGCCGGAAGTCGGCGGGCCGCGGTCGCTCGTGGCCGAGCAGCATGATCAGCAGCGGTGCCTCGTCGGTGCCGGTGAGCCCGAGCTGCTCGATGTGGGAGATGTTGTCGAAGCCGAGGGCCACGCCCGCGCCGAGGCCGAGTGCGGCGGCCGTGGTGTAGAAGGTCTGGGCGACCGCGCCGACGGTGCCGTTGACCAGCCGGTAGCCGCGGTCGCCGACGGCGTCGAGCACGGCGGTGGTGCGGACGGTCGGGACGAGGACGGCGGCGGCCTGCTCCAGGTTGTAGTTGGAGAGGAAGTAGTTGCGCTGGAGGAACGGTCCGGGCGGGCCCGGCACCAGCAGCCGCAGGGTGGGCCCGGCCGGGTCGTCGGGATCGTAGGCGTAGGTACCGGGTGCCACGCCGTCGACGTGGTTGACGAAGACGTACAGGCTGGTCAGGCGCGGCCCGTCCGGGCCCTCGGCCTCCGGCCGGGGGGACCTCCAACCGGCATCACGCCTATGACCAGTGGGAGAGTCACGGTGTACTTCGCCGCACTGCTCGCGCGCACCGAAGACG
>NZ_JBEOXT010000009.1:0-223294 GCF_040296685.1 Streptomyces sp. NPDC002054 | reverse complement strand
GTGGGGCCTGAACTACATGAACGAGCGCTACGGCTCCCCCGTCGAGGCCTGGAACTTCTGGCAGGCCAACCACTGGTACTAAGCCACCAGCGGACAGCAGCACACCAGCAGCAGCAGCGCACCAGCCCCAAAAGGGCGGCGGCAACACTGCAGCCCCAAAAGGGCAGCAGCACAGCAACACAGCAGCAACACGAAGGCCCCGATGGCCGACCTCCCCAGGTCCGGCCACCGGGGCCTTCCGCATCCCATCCCACAGGGTCGATGGCGCCCGCTACAGGCGCTGGATGATCGTGCCGGTCGCGAGCGCGCCGCCGGCGCACATCGTGATCAGCGCGAATTCCTTGTCACGGCGTTCCAGCTCGTGCAGTGCAGTGGTGATCAGGCGGGCACCGGTGGCACCGACCGGGTGCCCCAGCGCGATCGCGCCGCCGTTGACGTTCACCTTCTCCAGGTCCTGGTCGAACACCTTCGCCCAGCTCAGCACCACCGACGCGAACGCCTCGTTGATCTCGACCAGGTCGATGTCCTTCAGGGACATGCCGGCCTTGCCGAGCACCGCCCGGGTCGCGTCGATCGGCCCGTCGAGGTGGTAGTGCGGGTCGGCGCCCACCAGGGTCTGGGCCACGATCCGGGCGCGCGGCTTCAGCTTGAGCGCGCGGGCCATCTTCCGTGAGGCCCACATCACGGCGGCGGCGCCGTCGGATATCTGGGAGGAGTTCCCGGCGGTGTGCACGGCCGTCGGCATGACCGGCTTGAGCCGGGCCAAGGCCTCCATGCTGGTGTCGCGCAGGCCTTCATCACGGTCGACCAGCCGCCACATGCCCTGACCGGCGGCCTGCTCCTCCTCGGTGGTGGGCACCTGCACGGCGAAGGTCTCCCGCTTGAACCGCTCCTCGGCCCAGGCGACGCCGGCCCGCTCCTGGGAGAGCACCCCGAGCCGGTCCACGTCCTCGCGGGTCAGTCCGCGGTTGCGGGCGATCCGCTCGGCGGCCTCGAACTGGTTGGGGAGGTCGACGTTCCACTCGTCCGGGAAGGGCTTGCCCGGGCCGTGCTTGGATCCGGAGCCCAGCGGCACCCGGCTCATGGCCTCGACCCCGCAGGCGATGCCGATGTCCATGACCCCGCCGGAGATCATGTTGGCGACCATGTGGTTGGCCTGCTGGCTGGACCCGCACTGGCAGTCCACGGTGGTGGCGGCGGTCTCGTACGGGAGGCCCATCGCGAGCCAGGCGTTGCGGGCCGGGTTCATGGACTGCTCGCCGGCGTGGGTGACCGTGCCGCCGACGATCTGCTCGACGCAGTCGGGCCGGATGCCCGTACGGGCGAGCAGCTCGCGGTAGGTCTCGCCCAGCAGGTAGGCGGGATGGAGGTTGGCGAGCGCGCCGCCGCGCTTGCCGATGGGGGTCCGTACGGCTTCGACGATGACGGGTTCCGCGGCCATGAGCTCGTCCTCTCCTGCACCTCTGTACAGCGCCACAGCGGGCGGGCCGTCCCGGCGCCCCGCCCTGAACCGAACTAGTACGCGTTCTAGTTCTCCCCGCAGTCTTAGTGGGCCGGAGGCCCCGCACGCAAGGGTCTTGCACGCGACTTGCACGGATTCCACACGCACCGTCGCACACACGTCGCCGTGCAACAGGTGGCGCAAAGACCCTTGTCAGTTCTAGAACTCGTTATTACCTTCAGGACAGTTTCTGATGGGCCGTCAGACTTGGAGTGACCCGATGACCTGCCCCGCGCTGCCCGACGGCTTCGATGGCTTCGACGCCACGGACCCCGATCTCCTCCAGGCCCGCGTCCCCTTCCCGGAATTCGCCCGGCTGCGGCAGACCGCCCCCGTCTGGTGGTGCCCCCAGCAGCGCGGCATCACCGGCTTCGACGACGAGGGGTACTGGGTCGTCACCCGGCACGCGGACGTCAAATACGTCTCCACGCACCCGGAGCTCTTCTCCTCCACCACCAACACCGCGATCATCCGCTTCAACGAGCACATCCAGCGCGAACAGATAGATGCCCAGCGCCTGATCATGCTGAACATGGATCCGCCGGAACACACCCGGGTCCGCCAGATCGTCCAGCGCGGTTTCACCCCGCGGGCCATCCGCGGACTGGAGGAAGCCCTGCGCAACCGGGCCCGGCAGATCGTCGACGAGGCGAAGGCGGCGGCCGGCGACGGCAGCTTCGACTTCGTCACCCAGATCGCCTGCGAGCTGCCCCTGCAGGCCATCGCAGAGCTGATCGGTGTACCGCAGAAGGACCGCGTGAAGATCTTCGACTGGTCGAACAAGATGATCGCGTACGACGACCCGGAGTACGCCATCACCGAGGAGGTCGGCGCCGAAGCGGCGATGGAGCTCATCGGCTACGCGATGAACATGTCGGCCGACCGCAAGGAGTGCCCGGCCAAGGACATCGTCTCCCAGCTGGTCGCCGCCGAGGGGCAGGGCAACCTGAGTTCGGACGAGTTCGGCTTCTTCGTGCTGCTGCTGGCGGTGGCCGGAAACGAGACCACCCGGAACGCGATCAGCCACGGCATGCACGCCTTCCTGACCCATCCCGACCAGTGGGAGCTCTACAAGGCGACCCGGCCGGCCACGGCCGCCGAGGAGATCGTGCGCTGGGCCACCCCCGTGGTCTCCTTCCAGCGGACCGCCACCCAGGACACCGAGCTGGGCGGCCAGAAGATCAAGGCGGGCGACCGGGTGGGGATGTTCTACTCCTCCGCCAACCACGACCCGGAGGTCTTCGCCGACCCCGAGGCCTTCGACATCACCCGCGACCCCAACCCCCACCTGGGCTTCGGCGGCGGCGGACCGCACTTCTGCCTCGGCAAGTCCCTGGCCATCCTGGAGATCGACCTGATCTTCAACGCGCTGGCGGACGCCCTGCCCGACCTGCGGCTGACCGGGGACGCACCGCGCCGGCTGCGGGCGGCCTGGCTGAACGGGATCAAGGAACTCCAGGTCACCCACGGCTGACCTGGCAGTCCGGGACGGCAGGGGTCCTTCCTCCCACGCCCACGCCCCTGCCGTCCATCGGGTGGGCCCGCGCGGCGCGGCGTAGCGGGGCGCAGCGAGGCGCTGCAAGGCCTTGGGCCGTTCGAGTGGCGCACTCACCACACCGGGCGGATCATGACAGGACGCGGCGATCCACCGAAGGGGTGCCGGGGCGGTCCATCCACCCCGGCACCCCTTCGGCATGACTAGGTCCGGGCGGGGGCCCTGACCTCCTGCGCGGCCGACCGCTGGGCCGGCATCCGCAGGTGCAGCCGGCGCGGCCCGGACAGCGCGTACACCAGGCCGAACCCGGCCCCGACCACCACCGCACCGCCCACCGCGTCGAGCACCCAGTGGTTGGCGGTGGCCACGATCGCGCACACCGTGATCAGCGGGTGCAGCACGCCGAGCAGCTTCTGCCAGGCCTTGGGCGCCAGTATCACGATCACGATCCCGCACCACAGCGACCAGCCGAAGTGCAGCGAGGGCATCGCCGCGTACTGGTTGGAGATCGCGGTCATCGGCCCGTACTGCGGATTGGCCAGATCCTGCGGTCCGTGCACGGTGTCGATGAAGCCCATCCCGGGCATGAGGCGCGGCGGCGCGAGCGGGAACAGCCAGAAACCGAACAGCGCGATCACCGTGGCCAGGCCCAGCGAGGCACGGGCCCAGCGGTAGTCGGCGGGCCGCCGCCAGTACAGGACCGCGAGGATGCTCAGCGGAACCACGAAGTGGAACGAGGTGTAGTAGAAGTTGAAGAACCCCTCCAGCCAGCCGGTCCGCGCCACGACCTGGTTCACGGCGTGCTCGATGTCGATGCCGATCGTTTGCTCGAGGGAGAGGATCGAGCTCGCGTTCCCCTCGGCGAGCGTCCGGCTGTTCGGCGCGGCGGCTCGGATGTGCGAGTAGAGGGAGTAGCCGACCCGGATCAGCAGCAGTTCCAGCAGCAGGTTGGGGCGGCTGAGCACCCGCCGCCAGAACGGCAGCAGCGGGATCCGCGCCCAACGGGCTGCGGCCGGCTGCCCGTACGAGGTGGGCACGGGCTCCCGCCAGTACGGCGAGCTGCGCGGCAGGAACGGCACGGCGCAGGCGGCCAGCAGGGCTGTCAGCAGCAGCACGTTGTCGCGTACGGGGTCCAGCGCGGCCAGGTTCGGCAGCAGCACCTGGCTGGGCAGGGTCATCACCAGCACCACCGCCACCGGCCACACCGGCCGGTCGGCGGCCCTGCGGCCGACCTTTCCGGCCACCGCGAGCAGCACCCACAGCAGCTGGTGCCGCCAGCCGGTGGGGGACACGGCCACGGCCAGACAGCCGGTGACGGCCACGGCGAGCAGCCACTGGCCGTCCCGGGCGTACCGGACGGCCCGGCGCAGGCCGACGTACGCGACGGCTCCGGCCAGGACCAGGTACCAGCCGATCTCGACCGGACCGGACAGCCCCAAGCGCAGCAGCGCCCCGTGCAGGGACTGGTTGGCGAGTCCTTCGGGGCTGCCGCCCAGGCCGGTGCCGGCCAGGTGGTGCACCCAGTACGTCCAGGAATCGCGGGGCAGCGCGGCGAAGGCGAGGAGGGTGGTGCCGGCGAAGGTCACGATCCCGGCCCGGGCGGTGGTGCGGCGGCCGGTCACCCACAGCAGCGGCGCGAACAGCAGCAGCGCGGGCTGAAGGGCAGCGGCGAGGCCGACCAGGAAGCCGGCGGGGCGTTCGCCCGGGACCCGGAAGACGGCGAGCAGCACCAGCAGTACGGGCAGCACGGCGGTCTGCCCGGGGAACGCAGCCTCCCGGACGGGCAGCGAGACCATCATCAGGGCAACCAGCCCGGGCGCGGCCAGCAGGGCGGTGCGGCGGGGCACGGGATCGGGCAGACCGCGCGCCGCCACCAGCCCCACGGCGGCGACCAACAGCAGGGTGGCGAGGGTCCAGGCCACCTCCAGGGACTGGTCGGCAAGCCCGGCCAGCGGCTTCAGCGCCATCCCGGCGAAGGGAGTTCCGGTGAACTGGCCGCTGTCGTAGAGCGATCCGAACGGGGTGGGCAGATAGATGCCGGAGAGCCACTCCCCCGGCGCCACCCGCAGCGCAGAAGCCGCCTGCCGCACGGCCAGCACGGCGGCGAGCCCCCACAGCAGTACCCGCGCGGCGCCCAGCCGTCCGCCCGCGCCACCAGGGCCTATGACCCCGGCATGACCGTTCGCACCAGTGTGTTCCGCCGCATTCGCCACGCCCCGCCGGCCTCCCGCCCTGTCGCCCGCAACCCCGACTTCGCCTGGCTGCCGCGTCCATGTACCCGGGACGACGATATCCCGGGCCGGTCCCCGGCCCGGCCTGTCCTGTGGATGGGCTTCCCTAGGATGGCCGCATGAGCATCGTGAAGATCAACGCACTGACGGTCCCTGCGGAGCAGCGGGAGGTCCTGGAACAGCGGTTCGCGGCGCGCGCGGGCGCGGTCGAGAACTCGGACGGGTTCGAGTGGTTCGAGCTGCTCAGGCCGTTGGAGGGAACGGACCAGTACCTGGTGTACACGCGGTGGCGGGACGAGGCCGCGTTCCAGGCGTGGATGGAGGGCCCGATGAAGGCCGCCCACCAGGGTGGTGGCGGTGCCGGTGGCGGCGAGCGGCCGGCGCCGGCGGCTTCGGGGTCCACGCTGTGGTCCTTCGAGGTCGTGCAGCAGGCGGCTCCGAAGCAGGGCTGATTCGACGGAGGGGCGCGGCTCCGCGCCCCTCCGTCCCCAGTCGGTCAGGGATCGGCGGTCAGCCCCAGAAGGCGTCGGCTTCCGCGATGTCCTCCACGCACTCGTCGATGTCGGTGATCTTGCCGCCGACGAGGGTGAAGAACAGCCCCTCGTGCATCTCGAGGCCCCGGTCTCCACGGTCCGCCCGGAACATGTGGAAGGACATGACGTGGCCGCGGCCGTCGGCGAGCAGTCGCTCCAGGTCGACGCGCATCGTGCCGCCGGTCTCCTCACCCAGGCGCCGGTAGAGCCCGAGGACGGCCTCCCGGCCCTTGTGGTGCCCGGACATCGGGTTGCTGCCGGGCACGTGGTGGATGACGTCAGCCGTCATCAGCGAGCCCAGGGTCTCCATGTCGCCCTTGCCGAAGGCCTCGTAGCCGCGGCGGATGACGGCACAGTCCGGATGCTCCGACATGACGGATCACACCCTCCGTGGAAGAGAATTGCCCTTTTTCCTATCATCGGCCCGGCGGTGTGGATATTCCACGCGGCGCCGAGGGCGGGCCCTCCAGAATGACGCCATGAACACGCATGACACACATGTGAGCACGTGGTCCGCGGCCCCGGAGGACTTCACCACCGCGGACGCCACCGCGCTGCGGCGCGCCTATTACGCGGAGGTGGCGGGCCGTTACTGGAAGCGTTCCGTCACCGAGGCCGAGATCGACCAGGGCATGCTGGACGACCCGGCCGACGACCTGGTCCCGCCGACCGGCCGGTTCGTCGTGGGGCGGCGCGGCGGCGAGCCCGCGGCCTGTGGCGGGATACGCCTGCTCGACCCGGCCACGGCGGAGCTCACCCGGGTGTACGTCACGCCGGCCGCCCGCGGCACCGGTGGCGGGGCGGCCGTGCTCGAAGCCCTGGAGGAGGCCGCCCGTGCGCTGGGCGCGGTGCGCGTCCGGCTGGACACCCGGTCCGACCTGGTGGAGGCCCGCGGCCTCTACGCGAAGCACGGGTACACGGAAATACCGGCGTACAACTCAGGCCCGTATGCGGAGCACTGGTTCGAGAAACAGCTCGGTTGAGACCGCCGGCGGCTCGGCTCAGGGCGCCTCGTGGTCGCGGCGGGGCGGCTTGTCGTAGGGCTCCTCCGCGTCCGAGCCGCACAGCTCCCTGTTGATCTCCTCGACCAGCTTGACCAGGTCGGTCGGGCGGTCCGGGCCCCACCAGTCGCCCAGCAGCTCCGCGAGGGACTCCTGGCGTGCCTGGGCCAGCCGTCCGGCCACCTCACGCCCCTGGTCGGTGAGGACCAGCGGCAGTCCGTCGCGGACGGCGAGGCGGCGTTCCTCGACCTGCCGGGCCGCATCGGTGATGGCCCGCAGCGGTACCGCGGTGCGTTCGGCGAGCAGCGCGGGTTCGGCCGAGCCGAACCTGGCGATCCGTAGCAGCAGCCAGCTGGACGCGGGCAGCAGGTCGTAGCCCGCCTTCGCGGTGATCTTCTCGTAGATGTGCTTCCGGCCCTGCAGGGTGCCGAGCACCGAGAGGGCGCGGGCGACCTCGTCCCGGGAGGTGCGTTCGACCGGGTTGGAGGCGAGGGTCTCGGTCACATCGGGTGCGGTCACCGAGGCGCGCAGCTTGTCCTCCTTGAGGAACCAGGCGACCACGAAGGCGATGAGCACGATCGGTACGGCGTAGAGGAAGACATCGGTGATGGAGGTGGCATAGGCGTCCAGGACGGTGGGGCGCAGCTGTGCGGGGAGTTCGGAGATGGCTCTGGGGTCGGCTTCGAGTTGGGCGACGCTTGCGCCGGCCGGCAGCGTGACACCGGCGAGGGAACTCGCGAGCCGGTCGTCGAGGAGGTTGGTGAAGACGGTGCCGAAGATGGCGACGCCGAAGGCGGCGCCGATCGAGCGGAAGAAGGTGGCGCCCGAGGTGGCGACGCCGAGGTCGGCGTAGCTGACGGCGTTCTGGACGACCAGCACCAGGACCTGCATGACCAGGCCGAGGCCGGTGCCGAAGACGAAGAAGTAGACGCTCATCTCCCAGGTGGAGCTGGTGCGGTGGAGCTGGTGCAGGAGGAGCAGGCCGAGGGCGGTGACGGCGGTGCCGAGGATGGGGAAGACCTTCCAGCGGCCGGTGCGGCTGACGATCTGCCCGGAAGCGGTGGAGGCGATCAGCATGCCGAGGACCATCGGCAGCATGTGGACGCCGGACATGGTCGGTGAGACGCCCTGGACGATCTGGAGGAAGGTCGGCAGGTAGACCATCGCGCCGAACATCGCGAAGCCGACGATAAAGCTGATCACGGAGCAGAGGGTGAAGGTCCGGATCCGGAACAGCTTGAGGGGCAGAACGGGTTCGGCGGCGCGCCGTTCCACCCGGACGAAGGCGAGGAGCAGCACGGCGGCGAGGACGGCGAGGCCGATGATCTGGGCGGAGCCCCAGCCCCAGGTGCCGCCGAGGGAGGCGGCGAGCACCAGGCAGGTGGCGACGGAGGCGATGAGGAAGGTGCCGAGGTAGTCGATGGTGTGCTTCTCGGAGCGCACCGGAATGTGGAGGGTCGCGGCGATGACGGCGAGGGCGACGATGCCGATGGGGATGTTGATGTAGAAGACCCAGCGCCAGGAGAGGTGGTCCACGAACAGTCCGCCGAGCAGTGGCCCCAGCACACTGGTCGCGCCGAACACGGCGCCGAACAGGCCCTGGTACTTGCCGCGTTCCCGGGGCGAGACGATGTCACCGACGATGGCCATCGACAGCACGATCAGTCCGCCGCCGCCCAGGCCTTGCAGGGCTCGGAAGCCGATGAGCTGGGGCATGTCCTGGGCGAGACCGCAGAGGGCGGATCCGATCAGGAAGATGACGATGGCCGACTGGAACAGCTTCTTGCGGCCGTACTGGTCGCCCAGCTTGCCCCAGAGCGGGGTGGCGGCGGTGGAGGCGAGCAGGTAGGCGGTGACCACCCAGGACAGGTGGTCCATGCCGCCGAGGTCGCTGACGATGGTGGGCAGGGCGGTGGAGACGATGGTCTGGTCCAGTGCTGCGATCAGCAGGCCGAGCAGCAGCGCGCCGATCGGGGCGAGGACCCCCCGCGAGACGTGGTCGGCACCGGAGCCGGACTGCGGGCCGGGGCCGGGGGCCACGGCCGGCGGGGTCGCTTCCTGAGCCATGGACATCCTCCTCAGGGGCCGTTCCACCCCTCCATCCTGAGCGGTATGTCCGGTTATGTCGCGGCGGTGGCGCACTCCGCCCTTTGTTTTGTATAGTGAAGAAACAAAGTGGTTCCGTCCGCACTCCCTGACCGGTGGACGGAACCACTTGTTCTCTTTTCCCGCCCGTCTGGAGTCCCGCCGATGCCGGCCAGTACCGCCTCCGCCCCCGTCGTCCTCACCGCCAAGGCACTGCTGCTGGACATGGACGGCACGATCGTCAATTCGGACGCGGTGGTGGAGCGCTGCTGGCGGGACTGGGCCGTCTCGCACGGACTCGACCCGGAGGAGGCCCTCAAGGTGGTCCACGGCCGCCAGGGGTACGCGACCATGGCGATCCTGCTGCCCGACCGGCCCATGGAGCTCAATCACGCCGACAACGCCGTGATGCTGGCGCGGGAGACCGCCGACACAGCCGGGGTGGTCCCGGTGGAGGGCGCGCCGGAGTTCATGGCGGCGCTCGGCGCACTGCCGCATGCACTGGTGACCTCGGCCGACGAAGCGCTGGCCACGGCCCGAATGACGGCTTCCGCACTGCCGATGCCGGAGGTGCGGGTGACGGCCGAGCGCGTCGCCGCGAGCAAGCCGCACCCGGAGGGATTCCTGCGGGGCGCGGCCGAGCTGGGCGTGGATCCGGCCGACTGCATCGTGTTCGAGGACTCGGGCGCGGGGATCGCGGCCGGGCACGCAGCGGGCATGCGGGTGGTCGGCGTGGGCCCGCGGGCGGGCGAGCACGGCCCGACGGTGCACGTGCCGGACCTGACGGCGGTCCGGGTGGAGCCGGCCGAGGACGGTTCGATCCGGCTGACACTGCACACGCCCGCCGCCTGACCCGCCACCCAACCCGCAACGTACGAAAGGGCCCGCCCGGCGCACGACCCGGGCGGGCCCTCTCGTATGCCTGCAACGCATCAGCCGGCGATGGCCTCGTACAGGGAGAAGGCGGCGAGAGCGGCCATCACAGCCGCGGCGATCTTGGTGATGAGGCTCAGCGGCACGTACTTCATGAGGGTGCGGCCCCCCAGGATGCCGATGCCGGCGACCGCCCAGAGCGCGAGGACCGCCCCGAGGCCGACCGAGACGGGGTTGTCGTAGCGGGCGGCGAGGTTGGCGGTCATGATCTGGGTCAGATCGCCGAACTCGGCGACCAGGATGAGCATGAAGCCCGCCCCGGACACCTTCCAGAAGGACTGGTCGGCAGGCGCCTTGATCTCCTCGCCCCCGTCGTCCTTCTTCATGAGCAGCATGACGGCGCCCGCAAGGAAGAGCAGGCCCACGACGGCCTGGACCAGGCGGTGCGGCAGCAGGGTGAGAACGCTTCCGGCGGCGATCGCGAGGGCGACGTGCACGGTGAAGGCGGCGGCGACTCCGGCGAACACGTAGGAGGCGCGGTAACGGGTGCCGAGCATCAGGCCGGCGAGGGCCGTCTTGTCGGGGAGCTCGGCGAGGAAGACGACGCCGAATGCGATCGCCAGGATGCTGAAGCTGATCACGGGCAGGAAACCTCAATCGGTCGGCAGGGCGCTGCCGCACCGAGGGACCTGAGCTGTTTCAGGGGTCGCTTCGGCCCGACAGCTCCCTGTGCGTACTGCAGTACTGCGCACTGCATACAAGGACACTGCGGCCGAAGGTCTCGCTGGCCTGCCGCTGACGCGGCCTGCCTCCGGGCGCCGGCTGGGGTGACCCAGCAGTATGTCGACGGTCCGGCGAAGAGCTACTCCCCTTCTGCTCCATAGAGGATACGCGAGAGCAGGCGTGCCCGGAATGGGCCCTTGGTCCCGACCTCGCCGCCCATCTGCACGGAATCTCAACTTCCGCTTGAGGAGAGGCCGTTACGTGACTTGATGTGACGTGCCCATGTCGTCACGCTGTCACCTGGCGCCCACCCCCGCGACACCTGGCGCCGCCACCATGGCCGGGCCCCGACGGGGTCACACGGCCGTCCAACCCCCCGCATCCAGGGAGTCCCCCATGTCTGCCATGCCCTCGTTCTACGCGCGTCGTATTGGCGTGCTCGCGTCAGTCGCTGCTCTCGCGGTCACCGCTCTGATCACCGCTCCGGCCGCCCAGGCCGCCCCGCCCACCCCGATCAGCGCCGCCGCGGCCCGCTCGTACCTGGCCACGGTCACCCCCAAGGCGGAAGGTTCCTCCAGCGGCTACAGCCGCGACCTGTTCCCGCACTGGAGCACCGTCTCCGGCAGCTGCAACACCCGCGAGACCGCCCTCAAGCGCGACGGCGTGAACGTGGTCCAGGACTCCTCCTGTGCCGCGGTCAGCGGCAGCTGGTACTCCGAGTACGACGGCGCCACCTGGTACGCCGCCTCCGACCTCGACATCGACCACGTGGTGGCCCTTTCCGAGGCCTGGCGGTCCGGCGCGAGCTCCTGGACCACCAGCAAGCGCCAGCAGTTCGCCAACGACCTCACCCGTCCCCAGCTCATAGCCGTCACCGACAACGTCAACCAGGCCAAGGGCGACCTCGACCCGGCCGAATGGCTGCCGTCCCGGACCGCCTACCGCTGCACGTACGCGCGCAGCTGGGTCCACGTGAAGCAGTACTGGGGCCTGAGCATGGACAGCGCCGAGAAGAGCGCCCTGCAGAGCGTCCTGAACGGCTGCTGAAAATCTCCCCCGCGCGGGGGAGGATCTCTCCCCTGCCCGGGGGAGCCACGCTCCCCCTCTGCCACGTACCGTGAATCATGGGTTCAAGGGGCGAGGGAAGAGGGGGAGTTGCATGGCCGGTTTGCGCTTGGGGCCGCTGCTGAGACACGTCGACTGGGACACCGGTGACGCGGCGACGGTGTGGGTCGAAACCGACCGCCCGTGCACGGCGCAGGTGCGCTGTGCGGACGGGGCGGGCGGGAGCGTGCGCACGTTCCAGATCGCCGGCCACCACTACGCCCTGGTCCCGGTGACCGGCCTCACCCCCGGCGGCACCACGGCGTACGAGGTGCTGCTCGACGGCGTCCGAGTGTGGCCGCTGCCCGACAGCCGGTTCCCGGCGAGCACCATCAGCACCCCGGCCGTGGCCGGACCGGGCCGCCCCGCCCCCGGGCTGCGCATCAGCTTCGGCTCCTGCCGGCAGGCCGCACCGCCGGCCGGCTCCCGCGGACCGCACGGACCGGATGCGCTGGACACCCTCGCGGCGCAGCTGGCCGCCGCCCCGCAGGCGGAGCGGCCCGACCTGCTGCTGCTCCTCGGTGACCAGGTGTATGCGGACCAGCTGTCGCGGGAGACCCGGCGGTGGCTGGCGGCCCGGCGGGACCTGCGGGAACCGCCCGGCGCCCAGGTCGCGGACTACGAGGAGTACACCCGGCTCTACTACGAGTCCTGGCTGGACCCGGAGATCCGGTGGCTGCTGTCCACGGTGCCCAGCCTGCAGATCTTCGACGACCACGACGTGGTGGACGACTGGAACACCAGCGCTTCCTGGCTGGCCGAGATGCGGGCCACCCCGTGGTGGCAGGAGCGGGTGGTCAGCGGGCTGATGTCGTACTGGGTGTACCAGCACCTGGGCAATCTCTCCCCGGCCGAACTGGCGGCGGACGCGCTGTACGGAGCGGTCCGGAAGACCCCTGACGGGACGGATGCGCTGCGGGCGTTCGCGGCGGAGGCGGATGCCGATCCGGCGTCGGTGCGGTGGAGCTACCGGCGGGACTTCGGGCGGGTCCGGCTGCTGATGGTGGACACCAGAGCGGCCCGGGTCCTGGCCGAGGACCGGCGGGCCATGCTCGATCCGGCGGAGCAGCAGTGGGTGCGGGACAACGCGCTCGCGGGGCACGGCGGTTACGACCACCTGCTGGTGGGGTCCTCGCTGCCCTGGCTGATGCCTCCGCTGATCCATGACGCCGAGGGCTGGAATGCGGCCCTGTGCCGCGGGGAGCGCGGGGAGCGCTGGGCGCGGATCGGGGAGAATCTGCGGCGGCGCAGCGATCTGGAGCACTGGGCAGCGTTCCCGGCCTCGTTCTCGGCGCTCAGCGATCTGGTCGAAGAGGTGGGGACGGGGCCGCGGGCACCGGCGACCGTATGTGTGCTGTCGGGTGATGTGCACCATGCGTATGTGGCGGAGCCGGTGATACCGAGCACCGCCCGGGTGTTCCAGTTGACATGTTCTCCGGTGCACAACTCGATTCACCTAGCGGTGAAACTGGGGTTCCGGCTGGGCTGGTCGCGGACCGGGCGGTGGCTGGGCCGGCTGCTGGCGAAGCACGGCCGTACCGGCCGGCCCCCGGTGGCGTGGCGGCGTACGGGCGGCCCGTGGTTCGGAAATCAGCTGATGACACTGGCTTTGTCCGGCCGGGCGGCCCGGCTCCGGCTGGATCAGGCACGGCGGTCGCGGAAGGGCGCGCGGTTGGTGCAGGTGCTCGACCGGGAGCTGACCGAGCACCCGTGAGCCGCCCTCGGCGGGGGCGGTCGTCCGATCCGTGGACACGCAGGCGGCCCCCGCCCGGATTCGCCGTGTCATCCCGGCGTACGCTGTATGGCTGTCAGCCGCCCCTGCCGCTCCCCGCGACGTCGCGGCCTTCACTGCCGAGGCACGCCAACCGGACTGGGGAGTCCCGTTTTGTTTGAGACTGTGGGGTCGTTGACCACGAGCCCGTGGATCTACGGCCTGGTGGCCCTGTCCGTGGTGCTTGATGTGTTCCTGCCGGTACTGCCGAGCGGGGTCCTGGTGATCGCGGCTGCTGCCGCAGCCGCCGCGGCCGGAGCCGCCGGTTCGACGGATCCGGTGCCGGAGCGCGTGCCCGACATCATGGCGCTGCTGGTCATCGCGACCACCGCCTCGGTCCTGGGCGACCTGGCGGCGTACCGGCTCGCCTGGCGGGGCGGCGACCGGCTGGACCGGGCCATCGCCCGCTCGCGCCGGCTGACCCGGGCACAGGAGCGGCTGGGCACCGCGCTGGCGCGGGGCGGCGGTGCGCTGGTGGTCATCGCCCGGTTCGCCCCGGCGGGACGTTCGGTGGTGTCCCTGGGCGCGGGCAAGATGCACCGCAAGGTGAAGGAGTTCCTGCCCTGGTCCGTCCTGGCGGGCATGGCCTGGGCGGGATACAGCGTGGCTCTGGGGTACTTCGGCACCCAGTGGCTGGGCGCGACCTGGCTCGGCACCGCGGTGTCCCTGGTCGCGCTGTTCGCGGCGGGCGCCCTGGCGGCCTACCTGGTACGCCGCCCCGTCCCGGCACCGGCCGCACCCTGAGAAACCCCGCGGCGGTCCGCTCCCCCGAGGGAACCAGCAACCTCACCCATTCACCCGGCCCCGATCGCCGCGCCGGGAATCGGCTCCTAGCGTCCTGAACACGGTGCGCATTCCGTGTCACTGCACTCAGGAGCCAGAGGAGTCCCGCCATGCCCTCCCCGCACCGCCGCCGCCATCTGGTGGCCCTCGCGGCCTCGACCCTGGTCGTCGTCGCAAGCCCGGTCACCGCGTACGCCATCCCGTCCGCCTCGCTGTCCCCGAACACGGTGGCCCCCGGCGGCCGGGTCGGCCTGAACCTCACGGGCTGCGGCACCAAGACCGGCCGGGCCTGGTCGACCGCCTTCCCCAACGTGTCGCTGACTCCGGGCAACCTGGAGGCCAATTACCTGTTCGGCACAGCCGCGGTCTACCGCGACGCGCGGGCCGGGGCGCATCAGGTCACCTTCGAGTGCGGCGGCACGGGCGGCCAGCGCGTCACCCTGTCACTGCAGGTCACGCCGGGTGCAGCCCGGGGCGGCACGGGCGGCAGCATCGGCCAAATGAGCCCCGGCCAGATCGCAATCGGCGGCTCCCTCGCCGCGGGCGCCCTGGGCGCAGGCGTCTGGGTGCTCCGCCGCCGCACGACCTCCGCCCACTAAGGACCAACAGCACCCCGCCCCCTGACCTGCAACCCATCCAACAGAACCGCGGTCGCATCGGCCACCGCGTCGACCGCGGCATCGAACACTTCCCGGTTGTGCGGCGCGGGGTGGTGGAACCCGGACACCTTCCGCACGTACTGCAGGGCGGCGGCCCGGATATCGTCCTCGGTGGCCTTCTCGGGGAGGGCGGGCGGGCGCAGGGTCTTGATGCTCCGGCACATACCCCCACTATGCCTCCGGCAGCGCCGCCCCGGACAGCTTCATGATCAGGCCGGCCTGGAGGCGGGCCTTCAGCACCGGATCGCCGACCTCGGCCAGCAGCTGCACGGCCTGCCAGGTGGTCTCGGCGGCCCGCCGGTCGTCCCGGAGCGAGGCGGCCTGCTCGGCCATGTGCCGAAGCGCAAGATCGGCCCGCCGATGAAACAGCTGCCCGATCAGCGCAACCACCACCCCCACGGAACTGATCACAATCCCCAAATAGAGATCCCCACCCCCCTCGGCCTTCCACACAGCCAGCGCCACCCCGACCAGCAAAATCCCGGCCCCAAACCCGGCAAACACCTGACTGACCAAAAAACTACTCCGGGCCTGCGTCAGCCCATACGCGTAGTACTCCACAAGCAACGGCGTGAACTCATCCCGCCCCCCACCCCTCCCGGAATCGACATACTTCCCCCCACCCCCACCCTCCACCTGCGCAAGCAACCGCTCCCGCTCCAACTCCCGCCGCCGCTCAAACCCCCGCCCTAACCACCCCATCCACCCCACCATCCCTACGGAAGCTCGCCCCTGGCACGCGGAACACCAAGATCGGCGCTCACCTGAGCCCCCAGGGTCATCACGTTCAGGGTCGCGGAGTTCTCGGTGGCAATGGCGTTCTCCACCCGACCGACCAGGGTGGCGAAGGCCTCGCTGCCGGAGAGGCCCTTGTAGGGCCCCACGCCGGCTTCGAAGTAGACCCGCTCGTGCCCGAGGAGCTGCTCGGTGGACCGGTAGTTCTTCCACTGCTCGCGGTAGCGGTAGACGCTCTCCAGGGAGACCGCTCCGACCACGGTCAGACTGACCACCGTCGCGGCGATCCTCGCGAACGAGAGATCGATATTGACCAACACCGGAACCAGCGCACCCCCGACGACGGCCACCGTCCGCATCCTCAGGTGCATGGCCTTGGCCTTGACGGCCTTGCGGTCGTACCACTCCTGGCACTGACTCAGCCTGCCGTCCACATACCCCCGCGCCGCAGCCCCACCTGACTGCCCTTCACCGGTCTGCCCCACACCCCGAGTACACCCCCACCCCCCACCCCCGTCAACCCGCCTGCCTGACGACGTACACACGCCGCCATCCCACCGCGCGACCGCCACGGCGAGAGCGAGCAGCACCTCCCCCGAACTCTGCCGATGAGCTGCTCGGCGCTGAGCCGCCCCTCCACCCACTCCTCGCCGGCGAAGACCCCTCACCCCTCGTCGCTGCGCTCCAACACCAAGCCGACAGACCCGTCTTCCAGTCCGTTGCTGTCTTCAAGGTGCAAGTGGGACCCATCGGGCACTCCATCGCCGGCCAACACAAGGAGATGCCCAGCAAGCGTCCTGAGGCCCGCAGCATTGGCCTCGATCACGACCTCTCCCCCGAGGTCCCGCACCTCGATCCGCGCGTCCGCGTCCCACGTGAAGACAAGTGCAGCCCCAGCAGACACGGCCGTGACGTGGGTGCTCTCAGTCGGGGCATATCTAGGTTCGGAAGTCATGGAGCCCATGATGCCGCTCACGGCACACGACTCCGGATGCCTCAGACCGTGGTAGCCGCGCTTACCCCGAGCCATCCCACTTGGGCGAGAATCGGCCTTGCGGCCGATTTGCACCTCTATCTGAGATGGCAGGTTCTCGCCACACTCTGGTTGGAGTGAGCGAAACCTCCATTGGCTGGTGCTGAGTGCGCTGGGGGAAGCCGTTGGCATACGTTCCGATACTCAAGGGCAAGGCGGGGGAGTTCTCGGCCCTTGAGCACGTCACGCCGGCGGTTCGCTCATGCATCCGCCCCGTCATGGAGCTGGTCCCTGACCCTGACGTGCGGGATGTGCTGGAGACCTTCTGCGACCGTGCGATGGACGCATTGCCGAAGGGCGCTGTCCTGACTGTGGACAGCGGTGCGCTGCCAACGGCTCGAGTCCTTGAGGGCGACGTTGGTGGTCCGATGGCCCGCCTCAGCGAGTCTCTCGGCCTCCGTGGCGTGGCGATGTGCCCGGTCGTCCGATACACGGATTCGCGAGACGTCCTGGCCGAGGCTTCACAGGCGATCGCTGTCCACCAAAGTGGCGTCTGCCTACGTGTGTCCGTTGCCGCGGACGTACCGGAATGCCTTCCTGATCACGGACAGATCCGGGGGCTGCTTCGGGTGCTACACCTGGATCCGGAAGAGGTCGACCTGCTCATTGATGCTGGGCCGGTAGATTCCAGCGCCGTAAGAGATCTATTGGCCGACCGCGCGTTGGCTGCGCTCAGGGCACTCTCTCCTTGGCGCTGGCGGCGTGAGTGTCTTGCTGCCGGGGCGTTCCCTGCCAACCTGACGGGGTTTCCGAGGGGTCGGGCGACGCCGGTAGCCAGGCGTGATGCACAGCTCTGGCAACGAGTCTTGAGCGGATGCCGCGGGAGGTCACCAGACTTCGGCGACTTCGGTGTGACGCATCCCCGGATGCCGACGAAGTCCCGCGGCACGCCGGATCCCAACATGCGCTACACGACCCCAGATGCCTGGCAGGTCTTCGTCTATCCGCGAGTCCGCTCCGGCAATGATGACTTCTTCACCCTGAGCGCCGACCTGGTCGCGTCTTCATACTGGCCTGCGGCAGGGGCGCGCACGTCATGGGGCGACGCACGTCTAAACGAGTGCGCCATGCGACAGAGGCCCAAAGCCGGCGGTGGCACGGAGTGGCGGGCATGGGCAACCTCGCATCACCTGGCAGTGGTTACGTCCAACCTCAACACGCTGGGGCGCCCATGAGGTCTCGGAAGGAAAGCGGTCCCTCTAGCGTGGGACCGCTTTGTCCGGAAGCAAACCAGGTCGACGGACGATCTGCCGATTCTCCCGCTCCGACCTGCGACGGAGGTTCGTGAGCGTCCAGACGCGGGAGGTAGGGCATCGGCCTGCGGTCGTTAGGACACGTCGGTGCGAACAGGCTTGCCGAGCATTCCGTCTCTGTACGTCACCGTCTTCGCAGTGAACGCACCCTTGCCGGTGATCGCACCGGTCACGTTCTCGCCCGGGGCCAGCTCCACCGTGTCGATCTGGTCTTCGTCGGCCCCGAGTTCAGCCGTGTGCTTGGTGCCGTTCGTGTCGGTGATCGCAAAGTAGAGCGGGTTCACGTTGATTGGCTTGCTGCTGTTGTTCGTGATCGTGACGGACACGCTCGTGTAGTCGTCGCCCGGCGCGATGATGCTCTTCTTGAACTCCGCCTTCTTCGCGACAACGTCGACTGCAGCCTTCTTCTCCGGCGCGGCAGCTGACGGCTTGGACTCGGGCGCCTTCGCCGGCGCGGACGTCGCAGCGGCCGACGGCACGGACTCCTTCGCCGTCTTGTCGCTGTTCTCACCGCCGAGGAGCGCCCCGATGATGCTGAGGAGCACGACGAACCCGACGACGCCCAGACACGAGAAGCCGACCACCTTCCCCGCGTTGGACTTCTTCGGCGGCTGGGGCAGGTAGCCGTACCCAGGCTGCGGCTGGCCGGGCGGCGGGAGCTGGTGAGACATGGGAACCCCCACAGTGACGGGTGCGAATCCGGTCACCGTATGGGGACGGGTGCGCTCGGGTGCGGCAATGTCCAAACCGTGACAATCGAACGTTCAATCATCAGTCGCCTGTCACGCTCCCTTACGATCCCGCCGCGGAGGAGATACCAACACGCACCGGCGCGCACCCCTCCCGTAGCCAGCGCGACCGCTGGCTACTCGGCAGCGTCGCCGAGGTACCGTCATTGCCGTGACCGCGTTCATGGCAGGTCGGGCCTCCGTCGGCCCACCACGCCCCGCCCGCCTCCGCCCCACCGGGCACGCGAAGGGCATGGGCGCTTTCCGCGGGTCGGCCCACCGTCAAGGTCGCCGGTAAACAGACGGGTCCGCCCCCGGCTCCGGTAGCCGACTGAGGGTGACGTACACGGGGGACTCTTCGGGACCTACCCGCAGGTTCAGCCACTGGTCGAGATCGTGGATGGCGTATCGGTGGAGGTACTGAATGAAGAGCTCTACCTCGTCCGCTGACAGCGGCTCGTCGTGCCTCTCGTTGCGCATGGCCAGCAGGGTAGGCGAACGGCAGAGTCTGGCTCCATGGAGGCCCATGCCGACGCCGTTTGCTCCGCATACACCAGACGCCCTCTTGCGTGATTCGCGCCCACGGCCGCACGGTTCCTCTTGATGCTGCTCGGCGCTTCGGTGCCATGAAGGGGGGCGGCGCCATGGAGTCAGCTACTGCATGGGCGCTTACCACCTTTGGGATCGTCGCCGCGATCCGGGAACTCATCCACCACTGACCCGACATCGCCCTCTCTCGGCCCTTCGGGGTCCAAGAGAGGGCGATGTCGTGCGTCCGGGGGCCCGTAGGCTGACCCGTATGACGATTCGCGCTGTGGTTTTCGACGTTGGCGAGTGCCTCGTGGACGAGACTCGCGAGTACGGCACGTGGGCAGACTGGCTCGGCGTCCCACGGCACACATTCGCGGCCGTGTTCGGAGCGGTCATTGCCCAGGGCCGTGACTATCGCGAGGTGTTCACCGCGTTCCAGCCCCAGTTCGACCTGACAGAGCAGCGGGAGGCGCGGGCGGCAGCCGGGCAGCCGGAGTGGTTCGGCGAGGACGACCTGTACGCGGACGTCCGGCCGGCACTCGCCAAGCTCCGCGCTGACGGGCTGTGGCTGGGCATCGCCGGAAACCAGACCGTCCGGGCGGGCGGTCTGCTCCGGGACTTGTTCACCGGGGACGTGGACCTGATCGGCACGTCCGACGACTGGGGCGCGTCGAAGCCGAGCATCGAGTTCTTCGAGCGCGTGGCCGACGTCACGCCGTTCGCGAACGACGAGATCCTCTACGTCGGCGACCGCGTCGACAACGATCTCCGCCCGGGCGCCGCCGCCGGCATGCACACCGCGCTGGTCCACCGGGGCCCCTGGGCCACAATCCAGTGGACCAGCGAGGAGGCACGGAACCTGCCGACGTTTCGGATCGACAGCCTCGCCGAGCTCCCGGGCCTGATCGCCGAGTTCAATTCGCGAGAGCGCTGACCACCGCACCCCACCCGTACAGCCGGTCGTCAAGGTCGCGGACGTACTGCTCGTGCTGCCACGGTACGAGTGCGCGCCGCACCTCCCGGATCCGCTCGAGCCCGGTGGCGTACCAGTGCGTTTCCAGCAGTTCCAGCGCTCGGACTGCGTACACCGCCGCGGTCGCCGGGCGCCCGTCGGCAGCCTCCACAGCGGCGAGGTCCCCAAGCACCACGGTGCGCTGCTTGTCGGCGTCCGCAGGCAGCTTGTCAAGGACGCCGAGGAGAGTTGCACGGGCCTGCGGCAAGTGCGCGGCACGCAGCTGGGTGTTGCCCTTGAACGCGGCGAGCCGAACCGGACTGAACCAGTCCATCCACTCCGGGTTGGGGTGCCCGTTGTCGGCGGCGAGAATGTCCTCTCCGTGACCGATCAGGTTCAGTGCGGTCCGCGTATCGCCGCACCTGGTCTCGCATTCGGCCTCGACCGCATCCAGCCACGCCAGGAACTCGGAGGAGGCCGGACTACGGCGGGCGTAGGTACGTGCCGCGATCATCCGCTCGCCGGCCGCGGTCCGGTCTCCGTCCCAGCCGGGGACGAACGCCATGTGAGCCAGGGTGGCCGCGCCGAGGAGCGCATCATCGGCCTCCCCAGCGGCCTGCAGCGCCCGCACCCAGGTGTCCTGCGCGCGGGCGGTCTCGCGGAGGTCGAAGAACTCGATGCGGCCGGCGAGTAGCCAGGACTCGGCGAGGGCGGCGGCCATGGCCTGCCGGGTGAGGCCCGCGGTGGAGGGCAGCAGCGCTTCGCCGAGCGCAGCGTGTGCGCTGACGGCAGGGTGAAGGGTGGCGGGGGCGACGGTCCAGTAGAGGCGGCGGTGGGCACGGGTGACGGACAGGTAGTCCGTTCCGGCCGTGGCTGGCTGGACGGCGTTCGGGGTCCGGACGGGGCCCCGGTTGAGGGGCGGCAGGGCGCTGGCGGCTGCAGGACGGTCCGGGCTGGCTCCGGCGGTCTGCGTGAATCCCAGCTGCTCGATGTCCTGGCCGAGGAGCTCGGTAAGGGCCTGGCGGACGTCGGGGTAGGGCAGGGGTGGATTGTCCGATTCCCAGCGACGGACCTGTCGGATGCCGACAGTCACGCCGCGCCTGCCGAGGGCGTCGACGAGGTCTTGTTGGGAGCGGTATCCGGCGGCCAAGCGGGCGGCCTTGAGTCGGGTGTTGCCGGTGGGGCGTGTCATGCCAACCTCCGCGCGTGGGTGGGTAGATGCCCACTGTCGCAGGAAGTCCGGCAGCAAGCCACGATTCACCATTTCGACTGCACAGAAGCCCCGTTCTTAGGCCTCAGAAGTCCAAGACAAGTCCTCGCAAAAGGACTTCACAGAGTCCACGCTGTCCCCACCACCCGCAGACGACGGCAGGGGAGCAGCGACGTGGACGACCCTGAGCACTGGTGCCACTGGCACGACGGCCCCTCTGAAGCCGCCTTGAAGACGGGGCAGGCTGTGGCCAGTTCCGGCCTCACCCTGGTAGGTGAGGATCAGTGACTGCGACCGCACTTCCGTGCGACCGAAAGCCGCTCCCTACGAGGGTTTCGCAGCTCACCTGGGACCAGGTCCAGGGCCGAGCCTGCGTCTCCTGCGGCACCCTGCTCACTACTGGCGCCGTGCACCGCGGCACCATCCCCGGCCGGACCGGTGTACACGTCCTGGACACCGAAGTTTGGTCCTGCCCTGCCCCGGAGGGCGAGCGATGATGGCCGGCGAGTTCTGCATCTACTGCGACAAGCCAGTGGCCTCGACGGCCGAGAACCGCATCGTGAGCAACTCCGCGTCAGGCGCCCGGCCGGATTTCTACGCACACCCCGACTGCACGCCCGCGGCACGTCCTCACACGGAACCGCGCCGCTGGCAGGAATCGAGGAGGCGGTTCCGGTGACCAAGGTGTGGGAGGCGGACCTCGTGGCGGCCGTCGACGCCGTACTCGCCACGGTGGAGGCCCCGACCGACGAGGAGGCCGACCAGCAGCTGAGCTATCTGGACTACACCGGCAGCCGGGTCTACTTCTACGTCGTAGGCTCGTTCGACGAGCGGGGACGCCGCACCGGAGCCGCCGAGGATGCCCTCGCGAACTGGGAGGCAGCCACCGCTCTGAACCCGGCTGACTCGGCCACCGGGGCTTGGGGGAAGGCAGTCTCGCTGGCACGCGTCATCCGTGACCTCCTGGCCGCGGCCGAGGTACACCAGGCCCGCCTGTGGGTCTGGGAGGAAGAGGAGCGGCAGGGACTGCGCGGACATCCATCCCCGCCGGGCGGCTGGGATTCATGATCTCGCAGGGCGTCCGTCACCGCGGCGACGCGACACGTACGTCACGGGATCCACCCCCTGACCAGCCCGTCTCCCGCTGGCCGGGGCTACTCCAGCACTGGGTCAGCGAGCGCCACGCCGATAGCGTCCGCGATGGGAATCAAGACTCCGGAAGGCTGTCGGCTTCCGAGCCGACCTGATCCGCCGCCACGGACCGGAACCAATGCAGCAGGCGCTCGACCTCAGCCTGGACGAGCTGGACGAAGAGCACATGCACCCGGACGTGGCCCTCCTGCCGCCGGACCTCCACCTGATCATCGTGGCGGTACGCCCGTTCGATGGAGCGTGGCGTCATGCGGATCGAGAGGGACTCGCTGAGCTTCACAGGGAGGACTGCTACCTCGCCTGGCACCACCACGAGCCTCTCCTCCCGCCGGACTCCCCCCGCCCTGCCTAGCCGTGGCGGTCCGGGAGGGCGCTCTCGTTGTCCCGCGTGTCCCGCTGAGGTCTTTCGGCGCACAGACTCCGAGAAATCGCAGAGAAGAACCCACTCGGCTCGCTACCATCCTTCAAAAGTATCTGAACTGGGATGGATTCGATGAGCGAAGAGACAACCGAGGACGGCTTGACAGCTGCCATCGAATCTGAACTCGAAGTGTGCAGACGACCACTCCGAGACTTCTCTGCGAATCATGTTGATGCGAACGGATTTGCGCGAGCCCCAGGCAGAGGAACTAGATACTCCGTGGATCATCACAAGATGCCAGTGCCTCCCGTAATCTCAATGGTACTAAGCCTGCCGATCGGATCTAGAGATCTCGGCCGAGCCGAGAAATTGGACTGGGAATACTCGTTCACATATAGAGGGGTCGAGTGCAGCATAGCCTCCGAAAAATTCGGAATTCGAATTTACGTCGACCGCCCGGGGTCCATTGACCCTAACGAAGTAGTGGCGAAACTATCTGCGGCGGCTCGCATGATGGAGAAGAACCTTCTGTCATTGATGGCTCGGCAATCCATGGCGACTGGAAATATCACGGTGCCGAACCTTTATTACAAGCTTCGGGGAATGCATGAGCACTTCCGGGCCATGGCGCATGACGCCTACTCGGGCAATTCAAAGCCGAAGCCTTTGGCAGACGAAGGCGACTTTGGCGCGGAGCTCACCAATCAGCTCAACGGATTCATGACGGCACGCCGGGAGGGCCTTTATGCAACCGTAGCCATGGTCAACAGCTACTTCAGCCTGTTGGAGCACATACTAGTCTTAACCTTGCCATCCGTTAATTTCGAGCCCCACCGGGAGTCAGTAGCCTCCTTCATCGGGTCGAAGCTGTTCGAAAAGTATGACAGGGTTTTTTCCGGGCATCACACTCAGGAAATCCAGAGGGTGCGCGGCAAGCTCAAGGATATCGCCGAGGTCTGGCGCAACCCCTACAGTCACGGCGGATTCGATAAGATGCATAAGGCCATTGGATTTCAAGTCGAAGGGCTGGGTGTTATTCCGATTGGCCTTTCGAGCATCAGCGACTCGCCCGAGTTTAGCCTTTTCCCTGATAGGGAGCAGGGCTTCGATGGACTTTGCGCAACCTTTGATGAGATCGACGACTTTTTGAGTGGCGGACCACTGTGGGCATCCCTTGAGTGGATCAAGGCCGGCCTTGACGTCCCGCTGGATCAGCGTTCTCTGCGTCAATTCAAAGAGGTCGTTGAGGCGGGTCAGGAGCAGGTTTCGAACCACATTTCTCGTACTGCCTACTTTGTAGAGCAGGGGTGGAACATGGATTGGTGATGGCGGACCTGCGAGGCTGCCTCCGCCGTGTGGTCTGGAGGCTGCTTTCTGCTGCGAATCTGGATGGTGCACGTGGTTTACCACAACCACCAGCTGCTCCAAGGACAGAGGCTGGCCCCAGCAGCCGCAACCCCGCTGTCATCCCGCCTGCAGTCGACCCACACGGAGTGATAGCGGGGCAGGCTTCTATGGCTTGCCTGGGTCGACGGCAAACGGGATGACAGCTCCCCGCCCCCACCACGAACCGACCGCCAGTTGCAGTACAGGCCCCGGTCATCCCGGAGTCGGAGCGCCCCCGCCGGAGGCATTAGGTCCGTGACGAGTGGCTGACGGATCAGGGTGCGTGTGCGCGGGTGGCTGCCTGGGTGCAGCGGTGCTGTTGCCGTTTGGTCTTCCTCCCCGGCCTGGTCTTTCGCCCCTCTGTGGGCGCGGGCGGGTGACGGACATGCGCTCCGGTGACGGAGGCAAGGAGGGGCAGCGCGGCCGGCGCCCGACCGGAGCCGCCACGCTGTGCGCGGCACCCCTGATCGCAGCATCAGACTGCCTTGCCGTTCAGGAGGCCGGGAACGATGACGACTTGGTCGTCTGAGCGTGTCCTGCTCTTCCGAGCTGGAGGGGCGGCCTACCCGCGCGCGAAGCGAGCCTTGACGGAGTAGGGAAGCTCTTACCGCGTCGACTGATTCAGAGCGCGAACGGCTTGTACGCCATGGCTCGGTCTACGACCTTCTCGGCGCTCGGTTCGGGGTCGGAGTCCCAGTAGATGTAGTCGCTGATGTGGGGACACCTCAGTCCCAGCCTCAGTGCGGCAACGGCCCTGTCGGCTTCGGCTTCATCGGTGATGCTGCCGTCCATGAGCTGTTGGACCAGCCGCACCGCTTCCTCGCGCATCACGCTGTGAGACCTCTTCCGGGGTGAGTCAGGCGATCACGGTCGATTCCTCCGAAATGCGTTCGGTGCCGCTGGAGGGCTTGCAGTGGAAGGCCAGGGTGATGATGCCACGGGCGTGTTCTTGTGGACGCCGGTGAGTTCGTCCGCCTCGACGTGGATGCCGGTTTCCTCCAGGACCTCGCGGTGGATGCCGGCTTCTGGGGGCTTGGTGGGTTCGAGGACTCCCGCCGGGCAGTTCCCAAGTTCCGTTGTCCGCGTGGCGGATCGCCCGGAGTCGGCCGTCCTCGGGCAGTACTGCCCCGGCTACGGACACGGACGCAGTGCAGCGGGAAGGGGCAGGGCTGTGCCTTGGTGCGGCGTAGCTGACTGTTTCCGGTGATGTCGCTTGTGGATGCAAGAGACCCCCCGCCGGGATCGGCGGGGGGTCTCTTTGTTGGTGGGCGCGGACGGTTTCGAACCGCCGACATCTGCTTTGTAAGAGCAGCGCTCTACCCCTGAGCTACGCACCCGTGGATGAGTGGACAGCCTACATGCAGGGCATGCCCCGGACGCAAACCACTGGGGGTGGGTGAGAATGGAGCGAGGCAGGGCGGGGCATGGCGGACGCGGTACGGGAGAGGGATTGTGACGACGGCATCCCGGCGGTGGTTCGGTGGGCGGGACGAGAGCCGGCGGGCGGATGCGCAGGCCGCGAAGGATGCTGCCGCCGCCGCTTTCTACGAGCTGGACACCGCGCAGCGGGATCTGCGGATCTCCGTGGAGACGATCGCCGCGGTGGACGGGAGTCCGGCGGGGCGGCAGGCCGTCGAGGGGTTCGGGGCGCTGGGGCGGCGGATCGACGAGGTCAGCCACGCGTATATCGAGGCCGTCGACGCGCACGATCTGGACCGGGTTGATCTGGATGCCGGGACCGCGGCGCGGGCCAAGCAGCAGCTGGTGCGGGCGCGGGAGGACCTGGTCCGGGTCAAGGGGGAGCTGGAGCGGTTCGCTCAGGGGTTGCAGCCGCTGCTGGACCGGGCGGAGAGCCAGCTGGCACAGGTGGCGCCGGCGCGGGAGCGGGCCAGGGCCGCGCTGTTGGCCGCCAGTAATGCGCTGGATGCGGTGCGGGCCGGCGGGATGCGGGCCGATGAGCTCGCGGTGCGGCTGGCGGCGCTCGGCCCGGAGCTGACCAAGCTGACCCAGGGGGCCGGGCAGCACGGCGTACCCGAGACCCTTCAGCGGGCCGACCGGATCCTGCGCGACGCGGAGGCCATACGGGCCGAGGCCGAGCGGCTGCCGGAGCGGGCCGCGGAGATGGACCGCCGGCTGGTGAGCCTGCGGACCCGGGCGCAGGCGCTGCGGAACCGAGCGGAGCGGGTGGATCCGGTGCTGAGCGAGTTGCGCCGCCGGTTCAGTGCGGCGTGCTGGCAGGACCTGCAGCCGGTGCCCGAGCAGGCGGCCCGGGACGTGGCGCATGCCGAGGAGCGGCTGCGGGAGGCGGGCAAGGCCCGGGAGGAGCAGCGGTGGGCGGATGCCACCGCGCTGTTCGGGACCGTGCGGGCGCTCCTCGATTCCGTGGACGAGGCTGTTTCGGCTGCTCAGGACCGGCTCGCGCGGTTGGAGGCGGTGGCCCGGGATCCGCAGGTGGAGGTGCAGCGGACACGGTTTGCCATCCGGGACGCGCAGCGGCTGGCGATGGAGGGCCGTACCGTGCCCGATCCTCTGCACGCGCGCCCGCTGGACGAGGCGGTGGCCCGGGTGGACCGGGCGGTGGCGGGTCTGGAGAGCCGGCACCCGGACTATTGGCACTTCCTCCAGGAGATGGAGGGCGTACGGGAGGCCGTGGGCCGGGTGGTCGGCGACATCAGGGCCGGGCGCAGCCCCCGCTGAGCCGCCGCACCCCGGACAGCCCAGCCCGGCCGGGTTGTCCGGGGGCGTGGTGCGGCGGATGCTGGGGGGTGCAGGGAACGGAGCAGAGGAGGGCTTGCTATGGCTGCCCACACTTTCCATAAGACTCCTGCGCCGCAGGAGTCTTATGCGCCTCATGCGCTCTACGGGTGCCACGAGCCCCATGAGAATTACGCGCCCTTCGTGGCCCACGAGCCGTACGAGTCCCACGAACCGGAACGCTCCCACCTGGTGCGGCGTCTTCTGCATCCGGTCAATGCCCAGCTCGACGACCATCTGCCCACCGATCACAAGCTCTCCAAGGTCTACCGGGTCGGCGCCGGTCTGACGGGCCTGCTGCTGATCGTCTTCGGGATCCTGGGGCTCATCGACCGCATCGGGTTCTTCGACACCGGCGGCGACACGGTGCTCGCCCTGAACACCAACGGCGCGCTGAGTGTCCTGTCGATCTGCATCGGGGCACTGCTCTTCACCGGGATGGTGATCGGCGGAACCTTCGCCTCCACCCTGAACATCGTGCTGGGGCTGGCCTTCATCGCGAGCGGGTTCGTGAACCTCGCGCTGCTGGACACGCAGCTGAACTTCCTGGCCTTCGAGATCCAGAACGTGCTGTTCAGCTTTGTCGTCGGCGTGATGCTGATGTGGTTCGGGATGTACGGGCGGGTGGGCAGCGCCTTGCCGCACGACAACCCGTACTGGCGGGCCCGGCACCCCGAGCAGGCGGCCCGGGAGCAACGGCGGGCGGGCATGCGGAACCACTGACACGCCGACCCCGGACGCGCGGCTACCATGCCCGCATGCCTCGCTACGAATACCGATGCCGGACCTGCGACGACACCTTTGAGGTCAGCCGGCCGATGGCCGAGTCCTCCGCGCCCGCCGACTGCCCCGCCGGGCACGCCGACACCGTCAAGCTGCTCTCCGCCGTCGCCGTCGGCGGGACCAGCAGCGCCCCCGCCCCTTCCGGAGGCGGAGGTGGCGGGGGCTGCTGCGGTGGCGGGGGCTGCTGCTAGACGCGGCGGGAGAGGGTCAGGCCGTCCGAGATGGCCAGGAGGACGCTGTCCATCCGCCGGTCCGCGCGCACGTGGTCGTTGAAGGCCCGGATGACCGCTCCCGCCCCCGTCTCGGACGCGTCCAGCACCGTGCCGTGGAACAGCGTGTTGTCGGTGACGATCAGGCCGCCCGGGCGGAGCCGCGGGACGATTTCCTCCCAGTAGGCGATCTGGCTCTGCTTGTCCGCGTCGATGTACGCCATGTCGATGTGCGGTTCCGCCGGCAGCGCCCGCAGCGTGTCCAGGGCCGGCGCGATCCGCAGGTCGATGCGGTCCGCGACGCCCGCCGCCTCCCAGGCCCGGCGGCCGTACTCCGTCCACTCCTCGGAGATGTCGCAGGCGATGATCCGGCCCTCCGGCGGCAGGGCCTGTGCCATGGACAGGGTGGAGAAGCCGGTGAAGGTGCCGACCTCCACGATGTGCCGGGCGCCGGTCAGCCGGACCAGGAAGGCCAGCAGTGGCCCCTGCTCCTCCGCCGACTGCATGCCGGCCGAGTCCGGGAACTTCTCCCAGGTGGTCGCGATCAGCCCGCGCTGCACCTCGTCCAGCGGCGGGTTCTGCGCCAGCATGTACGCGTACAACTCATCGGTGATTTTGGTGCTGTTGCCCTTGGTCATGGGGCCAGTGTGCCAACCGTCCGGCCGAATTCCCGGACGATTTCCTCGCCGGCCAGCACGCCCGCCTCGGCCAGCGCCCGCACACCCGGCGCCGTCCACTGCGCATCCGCCAGTTCGCCGTGGCCGGGCCGCCAGGCCCGGTCCGCGGCCAGCAGCAGGTCCGCGTCCAGCAGCGAGTCGCCGGCCGCCAGGGTGAGCTCCGCGTCCGTACGCCGGGCCACCTCCCGCATCGCCGCGCTCTTGGTCAGCGGGCGCGGCACGGCGTAGATCTTGCGGCCCTGGAGGGAAACCGTCCAGCCGCGGGCCTCGGACCACTCCGCCAGGGCCTTCAGCCACTCCTCCGGCACCAGCGCCCGCTCCACCACCAGGTAGACGAACAGCTCCTCGGCCACCCGCGCCTTGCGCAGCCACGCCGGGTCTGCGACGGCCAGCAGGTGCGCGTGCACTTCCTCCAGCGGGGCGCACTCCTCCGCGAGCCGGGCCGCGACCGTGCGCCGCCAGTCCCGGTCCGGGACCCCGTCCACCAGCAGCTGGCCACCGTTGGCGCAGATGGCGTACCGCGCCGGGCGGCCGGGGAGGTTGATCCGCTGGTACTGCTTGCGGGTGCGGGTGGTGGTCGGGACGAAGACCACCGCAGGGTTCTCGGTCAGTTCCGCCAGCAGCCCGGCCGCCGTCTCCGTCATGAAGGAGAGCGGCCGGCCCTCGTGGATCTCCACGCACAGCAGCCGCGGGGCCTCCGGGTCCGGCACGGTCAGCCCGAGGGCCGCCGCCGAGTAGATGAGCGTACGGTCCAGATCGCTTGCTACCAGGACAGTCACGAGGTGGCCACAGCCTTTCCGTCGGCGCCGGTCGCGCCGCGTGTGAAGCGGGGGTGGATGAGTCCTACGCAGGTGTACGGCAGTCCGTCGACCTCCTCGACCGGCACCCCGCGCTGCTCGGCGAGCAGCCGTACGTGGTCCAGGTCGGGCCCGGCACCGCGCTGGGCCAGGATCTTCCACGGCACCCGGCGCAGCAGCACCCGGGTGGTCTCGCCGACGCCCGGCTTGACCAGGTTCACGTCGTGGATGCCGTACTCCTCGCTGATGCGTTCCACCGCCGCCCAGCCCTCCCAGGTGGGGCTGCGGTCGGCGGCCAGGAGGTCCTTGACCTCGGCGTCCACCGTGTCCGCGACCTCGCCGAAGCGGGCGGCGACGGTGTCGACGAACTCGACGGAGACATCGGCACCGGCCAGCTCCCGGTAGAACTTGGCGCCGTGGAAGTCGGTGGGGCCGACCAGGTCGGAGCGGAGCACCGTACGGGATATCAGCCCGGAGACGGTGGAGTTGAGGCAGGCGGAGGGGATGAGGAAGTCCTCGCGGGTGCCGTAGGTGGCAACGCAGCCGCCCGGGTCGGCGAGGACCACGATCTCCGGGTCGAAGCCGGGGAACTCCCTCAGCGCCTCCCGCAGTTCGCGGGTGATGGCGCCCTTGCCGGTCCAGCCGTCGACGAAGACCACGTCGCTCGGGTCGTGGTGGGCGGCCAGCCAGCGCAGGGCATTGGCGTCGATGCCGCGGCCCCGCACGATGGAGACGGCGTAGTGCGGGAGGTCCAGGCCGTGCCGGTGGGCGGCCCAGCGGCGCATCAGCACGCCGACGGGGGTGCCGGCGCGGGCCAGCGAGACCAGGACGGGACGCGGGGACCGTTCGGCGAGGACGGTCTCGGTGACCGTGCCGACGGCGCGGGCGATCCGGTCGGCGGAGGCGGCCAGGGCGGCCCGGAAGAGCTGCTGGTACTGGGCGCTGGGCTGGTACTCGACGGGCAGGGATTCGGCGTAGTGCGCGCCGCCCGACTGGACGGCCTCCTCGCGCTCCTCGGTGGGGGCCTCCAGCTGCACCGCCGAGAGGTCCTGGAGGAGCCAGCCGACGTCGTCCGGGGCGTAGGAGGAGAAGGCGGGGCCGCGCAACGGCTCGGGCAGCATGATCGGCTCCTGCCGGTCGGTGGCGTACGAGGGAGCGCACGGGGGTACGTACGAGGGGACGACCGCGAGCAGGATCCGGCCGGTGTGCGGGCGCAGCTCGGCCAGCAGGCCGGCGTGGAGTTCGGGGGTGTCCCCGGCGGAGTCGACCACGACGACGACGGTGTCGAAGCCGGCTCCGGCGACGTTGTACGCGAAACGGGCGCCGGGGCCGTCGGCCGGAGCGTCGTGGGCGGGGAACTCGAGCCGGGTGCGGATGGCATAACCGGGGTCGTCCACGGCGAGCACGGGCGAGCGGGTGGTGGTGGAGAACCGGACCTCGGCGGCGGCCCCGCTCTCCTCCAGGGCGGTGGCGAGCCGCAACGGGGCGTACATCAGCTCTTCGTTGCCGAGTACGAGGACCCGGCCGGGCCGCGCTCCGAGTGCCTCGGCCAGCTGTTCGCCGAGGCGGGGCAACGCCTCGTCCAGCCGGATCCGGTGCGCGGGCGTGAAGCCGTGCCGGCCGCCGTCCGGGACACCGGCGGGCCAGTCGAGCACGACCCGCTCGGCTCCGGCCGGGCCATGAGCCGCCGGGCCGGGCGCCGCCAAGCCGGACAGCGCGGCCGACGCCTCCTGCTGAGCCGGGTCCTGAGCCGCGTCCTGGGCCTCGTACTCCGCGACCAGGGCCCGGCCGCGCTCCAGCACGCCCTCCGGCAGGTGCACCGTGCCGCTCGCCAGGGCGATCAGGTCGACCCGGGCGCCGAGCTCGGCGGCGAAGGCGGTGAGCCGGTCCCGGTCGGCCGGGCAGCGCATGTCGACCAGGGCCACCACCACGTAGTGCTCGCGCGGGTGCCGTGCGTGCAGGTCGCGGATGGTGTTGAGGACCGTGTTCCCGGTGGAGAACTCGTCGTCCACCAGCACCAGCGGCCCCGCCCCGGCCAACAGCTTCGGGTCCTCGGGCAGCAGCAGGTGGGAGGTGGCGTGCGAGTGGGACTCCTCGAAGCCGCCGGCCGGGGTCAGGCCCGGAACCGGGCGGCGGGTGGAGTGCAGGTAGGAGGCCACGCCCAGGCCGTCGGCCACGCAGTGGCCCAGCCCGGTCGCGGTCTCCGCGTAGCCGAGGACCACCGCCGACCCGGCGGCCTCGCCGAGCAGCTCCCGCACCCGCTCGCCGAGCCCGTACCCGGCGGCGCGGACCACGGACGGGGACTGCGGGACGTGCTTGCCGAGCACCTGTGAGACCAGCAGGTGAGCCCGCTTGGGGTTGCGCCGCAGCGCCAGCCCGAGCAGCGCGGGCAGCCCGGGCAGCCCAGCCGCCGTGCCCGCCTCCGCGTCCTCCAGCCGTATGCCCAGTCGTTCCGCGACCCACGTACCCGACCACACCGTGTCGATCTTCTTGCCTTCCGTCGACGTCATCGTCATCGCTCGCCCGGACATCACACCTGGAGTCCGGCCGTGAGGAGATCGACGAAGCCGATCTCCTCCTTCGCCACCCCGAAGACCTCGGCGCGCAGCATGGTGCGCTCGGCCCAGGCCCGGTGGGGCTTCACCTCGTTCATTTTGTTCGTATAAGCCGATCGCAGCACCCCGCCACCGCCCTGTTCCGGCCGCAGAATGTCCTGGGCGTCGCTGAATTCCTCGTGCGAGACCACCGACAGGGCGTGCACCGGGGTGGTGTGCGCGGGGTGGATACAGGTCTTGCCGAGCAGGCCGTTCGCCCGGTCGAGTTCGATCTCGCGCAGCAGCCCGTCCAGGTCGTGCTCGATGAGCGCGGTGCGCAGTTCCTCGGCCTGGCCCTCCAGGAAGGGGCTGCGGCGCAGCTGGGGCTTGAACATGCGCTGCTGGTGGCGGAAGTACTCCCAGACCGGGCCGGTGACGGTGAAGCCGGTGCCGTCGGCCCGGCTGAGCACGTTGACCACGTCGGCGATCACGCCGGCGACGATCTGGACGTCGTACGCGGTCATGTCGGGGGTGCGGCGCAGGCCGTAGGCGGAGCAGAAGTCGGTGACGCCGAGGCGGAGGGCGAGGACCCGGTCACGGTGCCGGTTCACCGTGCGCGAAATGCCGGCGAGGGCTTCGACGCGGGTTTCGAGGTGCAGCAGCTCGGGGGATTCGAGGACCGGCATGGCATACAGACGCTGTCCGACCCGGGCTTCGGCGGCCTCAACGGCGTCCAGGAAGGCGATGCCCCGGTCCTCGGTGAACTTGGGAAGCACGAATCCGGCCAATCGGCGGACACTGCCGCCGAGCCGGGCCGCCAGGTCCGGGATCTGCTCCGGGGTGCGGACCCGGATGAAAAGCAGGGGGAGCTCGGCGGCCCCGGCCTCCCCGGCCTCCCCGGTCTGCGCGTCGAGCTCGGCGAACTGCCGGATCAGATTGTCCTCGCCGCCCTCGACCTCGGCGTCACCGATGGAATCCTCCAGGCAGAGCACCATGGACACGACTCCACGGGCAGCCTGCTTGCGGATGTCGGCGGCCAGTCGGGGGCGGGTCGCGGGGCTGTAGAGGGTGGCGCCGAGGGCGGCTGCGAGGGTGCGCACCGGCGAGTCGGCGGTGAATTCGCTCGGCTCCCGGTGGAAGAGGTCCTTGCGGACCGCGGGCGCGATGTGCCCGAAATGACGCATGTGCTTCCCCCGTACTGCCTCGGCGGCCCATCTGCCGTGGCCGGTAATAGTACGTACGAATGAGATTCAAGAGTTCCCCAAGTACATGAAATCCAGGTAACCCCTATGCACCATGCACGGGGCCCGGACAGCCGACAAGGGCCGTGCACGCCGCTCGCAACACCCCGGCCCCGCTACGGGGGGCCGCATTGTCCCGCTCCGCCCCGGGAGGGCAGGATGACGGGCATGACGCACGCGATGCAGAAGGGCTCCAACATCCCGGTGACCGCCGCCGCGGTCCGGGCGGTGTTGCGCTGGACCAACGGCCCCGAGGTGCCGGACGTGGACGCCTCGGCGCTGCTGGTGGGCCCGGACGGACGGGTGCGCTCGGACGAGGACTTCGTCTTCTACAACCAGCCGCGGCACCCCTCCGGGGCGGTCTGGCGGCTGGGCAAGAAGCAGATCGGCGAGGCGGTCACCGACGCCGTGCAGGCCGACCTGGGCGCGGTCACCGCGCAGGTGGACCGGATCCTGGTGGTGGCCTCGGCCGAGGACATGCCCTTCGAGCTGGTCCAGGACCTGCGGATCCTGCTGTACGACGCCACCGGCGCGGGCGGCGCCGAGCCCCTCGCCTACTTCGACGTACGGCCCGAGACGGGCGCCGAGACGGCGCTGATCTGCGGGGAGCTGTACCGGCGGGGCGAGGGCTGGAAGTTCCGGGCGCTCGGCGAGGGCTACTCCAACGGGCTGGTGGGGCTCGCCACCGACCACGGGATCTCGGTGGACGAAACCGCCGCCGAGGAGGCCTCCGCGGCTTCGTCGGCCTCGTCGGCTTCGTCAGCCGGGTCGGCCGGGTCGGCGGAGAGCGCACAGCCGGAGCCCGCCGAGGCCACCAGGGCGATGCGGCCTCCGGTCCCCGCCGTGCCGCCGGTTCCGGCGGCGCCGCCGACCCAGGCCCCGCCGGCCGCGCAGCCCGCCTACGGGTACCCGCAGCCGGTGTCCCCGGCCCCGGTGCCGGCGCCGGGCGGCGACTCCACCTTCCGGCTGCCGCTCCAAGGCCCGCAGTTCATCCGGCGGTAGCCGGGCCCGCCCCGGCCGCGCCCCGGCCGGGGCGTCAGCTCTTGGTGGTTTTGTAGCCCAGGCCCCACTGGAGCCCCCAGCCGTACAGCCGGTCCAGCTCGGCCTGGAACCCGTACACGAACCTCACCTCGCGGCGGACGATCAGTTCGCCCTTGACGGTCTCCAGGGAGACCACCGCGCAGGAGCGGGCCTCCGGGGCCCGCTCGTCCAGCGGGACCTCGATCCGCGGTCCGGTGCTCGGGTACAGGGTCACCATGGCGTGTGTCCGGTCGAAGGCCGGGGTCTGGTCGTAGATGTAGACGAAGACCAGCAGCCGCTTGATCTCCTCGGCGTGGTCGAGGTTGATGTAGAGGGTCTCCCCGGACGCCGATCCGAACCGGTCGTCCCCGCTGAGCTTGATGTACGGCGGGTCGTTGAGGTCGCCGAGCAGGGTGCCCAGCGGCTGGACCACGCCCCGGGTGCCGTCCGTCAGCTCGTACAGGCAGCCCATGTCCAGGTCGACGTTGACCATGCCCTGGGTGTGCGCCTGAACCATGTCGGGTTTGAAGAGTTTGAAAGGATGGCGGAAAAGCTGTCCGCTCTGCCCCGACCGGCCGCCGTCGAAGTCGGAGCTCCGCATCCGCCAGGACAGGTTGACCCGCAGGTTTCCGGTGACGGCCCCCTGTTTGGTCAGGGAGACCGTGGGATGCCGCCGGGTCAGCTCGATCGCGCTCGATCCGGCGCTGCCCGACTGGAACTGTGCTGCCCGGCTCCCCCTGAGCCCGTCGAAGAACCCCATGTCTTCCCCCCACTTCGAAAACGCCGACAGGGGCGGCCGGAAGGCCGCCCCTGTCAATGGTTCCGCATGTGCGCGGGGGTCATGCCTTGGCGGCCGGCCCCTTGGCTGCTTCCAGCTCCAGCCGCTTGTTGCGGCGGACCGAGGACCAGAAGGAGCCGGCGATCAGCAGCACACCGATGGTGCCGGTGATGAGCTCGGTGATCTCGTGCTCGATGGTGATGAGCAGGATGACGGCGAGCGCGCCGATGGCGTAGTGCGCGCCGTGCTCCAGGTAGACGTAGTCGTCCAGGGTGCCCTGGCGGACCAGGTAGACCGTGAGCGACCGGACGTACATGGCGCCGATGCCGAGGCCAAGCGCCATCCAGAAGATGTGGTTGGTGATCGCGAACGCGCCGATGACCCCGTCGAAGGAGAAGGACGCGTCGAGGACCTCGAGGTAGAGGAAGAGGAAGAACGCCGCCTTGCCGGCCAGGCCGACCGCGGAGACCGGCTTGCCCGCCGCCTTGGCCTTCTCCTCCTCCTCGTGCTCGTGCTCCTCTTCCTCTTCGAGCTTGTTCTCGAAGTAGGAGGAGAGACCGCCGACGATGAGGTAGGTGATCAGACCGGCGACGCCGGCGAGCAGCACGGTGGAGGTCTTGTCCGCGTGGCCGGTGCTGGTGTGGGCGTTGGTCGCAAAGGTCATCGCGGAGAACAGCAGCGCGATCAGGGCGATGCAGACCGACAGCATGTCGACCTTGCCGAGCTTGGCCAGGGGCCGCTCGAGCCAGGCCAGCCACTTGTGGTCACGGTCTTCGAAGATGAAGTCAAGGAAGATCATCAGCAGGAACATGCCACCGAAGGCGGCGATCGCCGGGTGGGCGTCGGTGACCAGCGCCTCGTACCGCTCGGGCTCGTCCAGCGCGAGCTGGATGGCCTCGATGGGCCCGACCTGGGCGCTGATCGCAACGATGGCGACAGGGAAGACCAGTCGCATACCGAACACGGCGATGAGAATGCCGATGGTGAGGAAGATCTTCTGCCAGAAGGCATTCATCTTCTTCAGGATTCCGGCATTGACGACCGCATTGTCGAAGGACAGCGAGATCTCGAGGATCGACAGGATCAGTACGACCCCGAACGCCTCCCACCCCCACTGCCATGCGGCGAAGGCAAGGCCGAGCGCCGTGATGGCGAACGACCAGCCGAAGGTTTTCAGGACCACTGGCACCCCATGATCTTGTACGGCTTTACGAAACGTTGACCCCGAAGTCTAGAGCGATGCCCCTCAGGCCCGACGCGTACCCCTGCCCCACCGCACGGAACTTCCATTCACCCCCGTACCGGTAGACCTCGCCGAAGATCATTGCGGTCTCGCTGGAGGCGTCCTCGGAGAGGTCGTAGCGGGCCAGTTCCTGGCCGTCCGCCTCGTTCACCACGCGGATGAACGCATTGGTGACCTGGCCGAAAGTCTGCCGGCGGGCGTCCGCATCGTGGATCGAGACCGGAAAGACGATCTTGTCCACCTCGGCCGGCACCATGGTCAGGTCGATGATGATCGACTCGTCGTCCCCGTCGCCCTCACCTGTCAGGTTGTCACCGGTGTGCTCGACGGAGCCCTCGGGGCTCTTGAGGTTGTTGTAGAAGACGAAGTACTGGTCTCCGAGCACCCGGCCGCCGTTGCACAGCAGTGCACTGGCGTCGAGGTCGAAGTCCGCCCCCGTGGTGGAGCGCGCGTCCCAGCCGAGGCCGACCAGAATCCGGGTCAGGTTCGGTGCGGCCTTGGAGAGGGAGACATTGCCCCCCTTGGCGAGTGTGACGCCCATGTTGTGGTCCTCCCCGGACGACGTGGTGATGGCAAAGCCGTCCGGCGCCGCACACGGTCAGTGCGCGGCGCCGGACGAGGTGATCTGCTCCGCAGGCTCAGACGTTGACGCCGAAGTCCTGCGCGATGCCGCGCAGGCCCGAGGCGTAGCCCTGCCCGATGGCGCGGAACTTCCACTCCGCGCCGTTGCGGTACAGCTCGCCGAAGACCATGGCGGTCTCGGTCGAGGCGTCCTCGCTCAGGTCGTAGCGGGCGAGCTCGGTGTTGTCGGCCTGGTTCACCACGCGGATGAAGGCGTTGCGGACCTGGCCGAAGCTCTGCTGGCGGGTCTCGGCGTCGTAGATCGACACCGGGAAGACGATGCGGTGCACGTCGGCCGGGACACCGGCCAGGTTCACCTTGATCTGCTCGTCGTCGCCCTCGCCCTCACCGGTGAGGTTGTCACCGGTGTGCTCCACCGAGCCGTCGGGGCTCTTGAGGTTGTTGAAGAAGACGAAGTTGCCGTCGCCGGCGACCTTGCCCTGGTCGTTGGTGAGCAGCGCGCTGGCGTCGAGGTCGAACTCGGTGCCGGTGGTGGTGCGAGCGTCCCAGCCCAGACCGACGATGACCGCCGTCAGGTTGGGGGCGGCCTTGGTCAGCGAGACGTTGCCGCCCTTGCTGAGGCTGACTCCCACGGGTCCTCCATTGGGTTCTTGTGTGGGGCGGGGCCCCGTTGTGCGGTTGCTACCGGATCAACGGTTGGATCCTAGTGACGGGTTCCCGCCGTGGGCACCCTTTGTGCCGGATCGCGCCACGGCGGGACCGCCTCAGAGGCTGTCGATGGCCGCGATGTACTCGTTCAGGTCCCGGGCGTCGGGCAGGCCGTTGACGACGGTCCAGCGCACGATGCCCTCCTTGTCGATGACGAAGGTGCCGCGCACCGCGCAGCCCTTGTCCTCGTCGAAGACGCCGTAGGCGCGGGAGGTCTCGCCGTGCGGCCAGAAGTCCGAAAGCAGCGGGTACTCCAGACCCTCCTGCTCGGCGAAGACGCGCAGGGTGGGCACGGAGTCGTTGGAGACGGCGAGCAGCTGGACCTCGTCGTTCTGGAAGCGCGGCAGCTGGTCGCGCAGCTCGCAGAGCTCGCCGGTGCAGACGCCGGTGAAGGCGAACGGGTAGAAGAGCAGAACCACGTTCTTCTCGCCGCGGAAGTCCGAGAGCCGGACCGTGGCGCCGTGGTTGTCCTTGAGCTCGAAGTCCGGGGCCTTGTTTCCGACCTCGATCGCCATCTCTCGCGTCCCTTCATTGGGTCATTGGGCTGTTCGGGTGGGGCCAGCTTAGACACCCCGGCCGCGCCGGGGGAAAAGCCGCGGGCCCCCGCCGACCGGGGTCGGCGGGGGCCCGTCCGCTGGGTTGCGGGCGCTCGGATCAGCGCTTGGACTTTGCGGCCTTGGGGGTCATCAGGCGGCTGGCGACCCACTCCTTGCCGACGCTGACGCTCTTGGTCTGCGAGAGGCCCGCAGTCGAGGCGGCCTCGCTGATGTCACTGGCTTCCACGTAACCGGGCCGGCCGGTCTTCGGGGTCAGCAGGAGGATCAGGGCATTGTCCTCGACCAGCTCGGTGGCATCGACCAGGGCGTCCGTCAGATCGCCGTCGTCCTCACGGAACCACAGCACCACGGCGTCGGCCACGTCGTCGTAGTCCTCGTCGACGAGGTCGTTGCCGATGTGGTCCTCAATGACCTCGCGGAAATCCTGATCGGCGTCCTCGTCGTAGCCGATCTCCTGGACCACCTGGTCGGACTGGAAACCCAGCCGGGCGGCCAGACTGGTCTCCGCGTGGTCCGCGGTCGCGCTCACGGGGTGCCTCCTGCTCATGTTCGGTGAATGTCTTCTGGGCCGCGCGCGTACGCGCAGCATTGGGCGTAGTCCACACGGGCTCGGCGGATCGCGCAAGTACCCGGCCGTCGAGACCGTCGAAACGGTGACGATTACGGCCGTCTCGACGCACTCCGGTGACTCATCCCACACCATTGCAGCCTATTCGGCCTCGATGAGGACTTTCGTACCCCTATGAGGGACGAACGGCCCTGGGGACCTGCCGAATGGCGTGGGCGTAAGGTTGCAATTTGGCCGGACCCGTCCCGCAGCCGCCCCCAACACCAGACGCAGTCGCCGGAAGTTCCAGGGGTTACCTAGCGGTACAGGTGACGATGATGGCCTGGCGGTACACGATGGGAGGCGGTGTGACTCAGGGCACGACTCCCCCGACAGCGAAGGAACAGCGTGGCTTCCGCATCCGATCGCAACCCGATCATCATTGGCGGCCTGCCGAGCCAGGTCCCGGACTTCGATCCGGAGGAGACCCGGGAGTGGCTCGACTCCCTGGACGCCGCGGTCGACGAGCGGGGCCGTGAGCGGGCCCGGTACCTGATGCTGCGGCTGATCGAGCGGGCCCGCGAGAAGCGCGTGGCCGTGCCGGAGATGCGCAGCACGGACTACGTCAACACCATCGCCACCAAGGACGAGCCGTTCTTCCCGGGCAACGAGGAGATCGAGCGCAAGGTCCTGAACGCCACTCGCTGGAACGCGGCCGTGATGGTCTCGCGCGCCCAGCGCCCGGGCATCGGGGTGGGCGGCCACATCGCCACCTTCGCCTCCTCCGCCTCCCTCTACGACGTGGGTTTCAACCACTTCTTCCGGGGCAAGGACGAGGGGGACGGCGGCGACCAGATCTTCTTCCAGGGCCACGCCTCCCCCGGTGTGTACGCCCGCGCCTACCTGCTGGACCGGCTCTCCGAGCAGCAGCTCGACGCCTTCCGCCAGGAGAAGTCGAAGGCCCCATACGGCCTCTCCAGCTACCCGCACCCGCGGCTGATGCCCGACTTCTGGGAGTTCCCGACCGTCTCGATGGGCCTGGGCCCGATCGGCGCGATCTACCAGGCCCGGATGAACCGGTACATGGAGGCGCGCGGGATCGCGGACACCTCCAAGTCACACGTTTGGGCGTACCTCGGCGACGGCGAGATGGACGAGCCGGAGTCGCTCGGCCAGCTGACCCTCGCCGCCCGCGAGGGCCTGGACAACCTGACCTTCGTGGTCAACTGCAACCTGCAGCGGCTCGACGGCCCGGTCCGCGGCAACGGCAAGGTCATCCAGGAGCTGGAGTCGGTCTTCCGCGGTGCCGGCTGGAATGTCATCAAGCTGATCTGGGACCGCTCCTGGGACCCGCTGCTGGCCCAGGACCGCGACGGCATCCTGGTCAACAAGATGAACACCACGCCGGACGGGCAGTTCCAGACGTACGCGACCGAGACCGGCGGCTATATCCGCGACCACTTCTTCGGCGACGACCACCGGCTGCGCGCCATGGTCGAGAACATGACCGACGCCCAGATCCTGCACCTGGGGCGCGGCGGCCACGACCACAAGAAGATCTACGCGGCGTATGCGGCGGCCAAGGCCCACAAGGGCCAGCCGACGGTGATCCTGGCGAAGACCGTCAAGGGCTGGACGCTGGGCCCGAACTTCGAGGGCCGCAACGCGACCCACCAGATGAAGAAGCTGACGGTCGACGACCTCAAGGGCTTCCGGGACCGGCTGCACCTCCCGATCACGGACGCGCAGCTGGAGGGCGGCCTGCCGCCGTACTACCACCCGGGCCCGAAGTCCGAGGAGATCCAGTACATGCACGACCGGCGCAGCGCGCTGGGCGGCTATGTACCGACCCGGGTGGTGCGCGCCAAGCCGCTGCCGCTGCCGGACGACACGACCTACGCAGCCGCAAAGAAGGGCTCCGGCCAGCAGTCGATCGCGACGACGATGGCCTTCGTCCGCATCCTGAAGGACCTGATGCGGGACAAGGAGATCGGCAAGCGGTTCGTGCTGATCGCCCCGGACGAGTACCGCACCTTCGGCATGGACGCCTTCTTCCCGAGCGCCAAGATCTACAACCCGCTGGGCCAGCAGTACGAGGCGGTCGACCGCGACCTGCTGCTCGCGTACAAGGAGTCGCCGACCGGCCAGATGCTGCACGACGGCATCTCGGAGGCGGGCTGCACGGCCTCGCTGATCGCCGCGGGCTCGGCCTACGCCACCCACGGCGAGCCGCTGATCCCGGTCTACGTCTTCTACTCGATGTTCGGTTTCCAGCGCACCGGCGACCAGTTCTGGCAGATGGCCGACCAGCTGGCGCGCGGCTTCGTGCTGGGCGCCACGGCCGGCCGGACCACCCTGACGGGTGAAGGCCTCCAGCACGCCGACGGCCACTCGCAGCTGCTGGCGTCGACCAACCCGGGCTGTGTGGCGTACGACCCGGCCTACGGCTACGAGATCGCGCACATCGTCAAGGACGGTCTGCGGCGGATGTACGGGCCCGAGGCGGAGGACGTCTTCTACTACCTGACCGTCTACAACGAGCCGATCCAGCACCCGGCCGAGCCGGCCGACGTGGACGTGGACGGCATCCTCAAGGGCATCCACCGGATCTCGGCGGGCCAGGCGGGTGCCATCCCGGCGCAGATCATGGCCTCGGGCGTGGGCGTGCCGTGGGCGCTGGAGGCGCAGCGGATCCTGGCCGCGGAGTGGAACGTCCGGGCGGACGTCTGGTCGGCGACCTCCTGGAACGAGCTGCGCCGTGACGCCGTCGAGGTGGAGCAGCACAACATGCTCCACCCGGAGGAGGAGCAGCGGGTTCCGTATGTGACCCGGAAGCTGTCCGGGGCCCAGGGCCCGTTCGTGGCGGTCTCCGACTGGATGCGTGCGGTGCCGGACCAGATCTCCCGGTGGGTGCCGGGGGCGTACACCTCGCTGGGCGCGGACGGCTTCGGCTTCGCCGACACCCGGGGTGCGGCCCGCCGGTTCTTCCACATCGACGCGCAGTCGGTGGTGCTGGCGGTGCTGACCGAGCTCGCCAAGGAGGGCCGGATCGACCGCTCGGTGCTGAAGCAGGCGATCGACCGGTACCAGCTGCTGGACGTGGCGGCGGCCGACCCGGGCGCGGCGGGCGGCGACGCCTGACCGCCGCGGGGCGGCGGGGGTGACCGGGGCGCGGGGCGTTGCCCTGCCCCCCTGATCCCGCTCCTCGCGGTGAGTTCTTTGCCGACGCAGCTCCGGTCCGGCCGGGGCTGCGTCGGTGTCTGCGTTTACGGGTTCTTTACGATGCCCTGCATGAAGGATGAGTCCCGCCAGGTGCGCTGGGAGCGGCGCACCCAGGTTCCGCTGCTGCTGCTCGCCGTGACCTTCGCGGTCGCCTACGCCGTGCCGATCGTGGCGCCGGACGCGAGCCCCGCGGTACAGCGGGCCTGCCTGCACGCCGAATGGGTGGTGTGGGGCGCCTTCGCGCTGGACTACTGCGTGCGGCTGCGCCTGGCGGAGCACCGGTGGCTGTTCGTCCGTACGCACTGGCTGGACCTGGCCGCGGTCCTGCTGCCGCTGATCCAGCCGCTGCGGCTGCTGCGGCTGGTGTCGACCCTGCTGCTGGTGGGCCGGCGGGCCCGGATGGCTCCGCAGGTGCATCTGACCACCTATGTGGCGGGCTCGGTGGTGGGGCTGATGATGTTCGGCTCGCTGGCCGTGCTGAGCGTGGAGCGGGACGCGCCGGGCGGCAACATCAAGAACCTCGGCGATGCGGTGTGGTGGTCGTTCACGACCATGACCACGGTCGGCTACGGGGACCACTCCCCCACCACCGGCCTCGGCCGGGTGCTGGCGGTCGGTCTGATGCTGTCCGGGATCGCCCTGCTCGGTGTGGTCACCGCCAACATCGCCGCCTGGTTCATCTCCCGCTTCGAGCGGGACGACCAGGTGGAGCGGGCGCAGCTGGCGGCGATCCGGGAGCTCCAGGGGGAGGTGCGCGCGCTGCGCGCCGAGCTCGGCGCGCTGTCCGCGGCGGGCCCGGCCGCCCCGCCCGGGCCCGGCGGCGTACCCGCACAGGCTGCGGACGGGACGGCCCCCGAACCGGCGGGCGCCGCCTAGTTCTCCCAGACCTTGAACGCGCGCACCTGGTAGGGCGATTGCGGCAGCCAGACCCCGTCACCTGGATAGGTCTGGAACTCCCCGGTCTCGGCGCACACCTCCGACTGGTACGTGGTCACCGGCCGGCCCGTCCGGTTGGCCAGGGACTGCACGGTCTTCCCGGCGGGCAGCGGGGTGCAGCCGTCCACGTCGACCCCGCTCAGTTCGTGGACCTGCCGGGACCCCTGGAAGGCGGGTTTGGCCCACAGGCAGAGCTGGCCCGTGGCGCAGGGCCCGAGCGTCGGCGGGGCGCCCGCCCGGGCACCGGGCGTGTCCCGGCCCGCCGGGACAGCCTGCGCGGCGGTGGCTCCGGCGGCCAGGACGCCCGCGGCGAGAGCGAGGGCCAGGGAACGGGTACGTGAACGGGTACGCATCACGGTCAACTCCTTGCACGGCGAATGGCCCGTATGGGTGGCCAGGGCGGCCGGGGGCCCGTACGGATCGCTGTGACACCACGCTGACCTGCGATGACGCCGGGGCGGAAGACCGCCGGGAGCAGATCATCCGAATAGGGGATTGCTCTGCCGGGCCGCCCCGCTGGGCGTCGCGCACGCGCGGAATTGACCCTTCCGCGCCGGGACGCAGGGGTCGGGCCCGCCTCCCGGATGCCCCGAACGTGTCCGGCGCGACTGCGTTCCCGAACGGCTCAACGGACCCCCGCCGCCGGCTCGGGCACCGGTAGCCTGACCGCTCACTCGGAGTCGGAGAGGGACGGCGGAGAGGCAACGGAGAGGACCATGCGGTGATCACCCACCAGCGGCCCGCCACGGCGACGGCGACGACGGCCGGACTGCGCGAACGCAAGAAGCAGCGCACCCGGGACGCCCTGCTCCGCTCCGCCCTCCTGCTCTTCACCTCCCAGGGCTACGACCAGACGACCGTCGACGAGATCACCGAGGCCGTCGCGGTCTCCCAGCGCACCTTCTTCCGGTACTTCGCCAACAAGGAGGAGGCCGCCTTCGCGGTCCAGGACCTGGTCGAGGCGCACTTCGTGGCCGCGCTGGCGGCCCGGCCCGCCGCCGAGGGCCCCATGGAGGCCCTCCGGAACGCCGTGCTCACCGCCTGGGACACCCTCGAGGAGGCGATCTCCGATGTGGTCCCGGTCGAGCTGCACATGCGCGCCTACCGGCTGATCGAGTCCACTCCCGCACTGCTCGCCGTCCACCTGCGCCGGTCCACCGAGCTGGAGGAGCGGACCGCCCTGCTGATCGCCCGCCGGGAGGGCCTGGACGTGGACACCGACCCGCGCCCCCGGGTGGCGGTGGCCGCCTTCTCCGGGGTGATCCGGATGACCGGACGGCTGTGGGGGCGGGGCGAGGACACCAGCGTGGCGGCGATCCGGCGGATGACGGAGGAGTGCCTGGACCAGATCGGTCCGGCCCTCGCGGCCGGCTGGCACGGCACGTCGGCCTGACGAACGACACACCCCCCGGGGACGTGAGTCCCGCCACCCTGTGCACCATGTCCGGTAAACGTCTCCTAGGGTATTTCCCAGTGAACGTGTCCGGCCCCGCCCATCATCTCCCTGCCTCCCCCACCACCCTGCGCGCCCTGCTGGCGCTCGCGGTGGTGTTCGTCATGCTGGCGATCACCGGGTGGACCAGCGTGTACCGGCCCGAGGCGGGGGTCTCCCCGCGGGCAGCCGCCCTCGCCGACTGGGCCGGGGCCCGGGCCGGCGGCCGGCCGGTGCCGCCCGCCGATGCCCCGGTGCGGACGGTCGCGCGGTTCTTCGCGAGCCTCGACGAGACGCAGCGGGCCCGGCTCGCCGACTCGTACCCGCTGGTGGTCGGCAACCTGGGCGGGGTGCCCGCGCCGGTGCGCTACCGGGCCAACCGGGTCGCCCTCGACACCGCGCGCGCGGTGGAACGGACCCGGGCGCAGGACGTCCGGCTCTCGCCGGCCGCCCGTACCGAGGCGGGCCGGCGGGTGCACCGCTTCGGATCGATGTTGACGGCCGGGCGGCAGATCCTCGCCTTCGACCCGACCGGTGGCGGACGGGCCGCCGAGGTGTTCGGCGATCTCGACCGGGCTCGCCGGGTCTCCGTGGTGGTCCCCGGCGTCGACACCAACCTGCTGACGTTCGAGCGGACGGCACGCCGCTGGTCCGCCCCGGTGGGAATGGCCGAATCGCTGTACGCCGCCCAGCGCGCGGCGGCTCCGGGCCTGCCGACCGCGGTGATCGCCTGGGCCGACTACACCGCGCCGGACGGCCTCGGGGTGGACTCGGCCACCGGCCGGATGGCCGTGGACGGCGGGGTGCGGCTGGACGCCCTCACCGCTGCGCTGCCCTCGGGGGCCACCACGGCCCTGTTCTGCCACAGCTACGGCTCCGTGGTCTGCGGGGTGGCCGCGGCCAGGCTGCCGCGCCGGGTGACCGACATCGTGGTGGCGGGCAGCCCGGGCATGCGGGCCGAGAACGTGGACGAGCTGGGCAGCACGGCCAGGGTCTGGGCGACCCGGGCAGCGGGCGACTGGATCGCGGACGTGCCGCACCTGGAGGTCGGCGGCGTGGGCCACGGCGCGGACCCGATGTCCGGGGACTTCGGGGCGAGGCTGCTGTCCTCGGCCGGAGCGAAGAACCACACCGGCTATTTCGCGCCAGGCAGTGTCTCGGTGGACAACTTCGCCAAAATCGGAACCGGCTCATTCGGTTCCGTGGAGTGCGCACCGGAGGATGAGGCGTGCCTCCGGGGTATTTCCGGGACAGAAGCGGACTGACGCGGGTAGAGGCCGGGGAATCGTCAGGAAACCGGTCTTGGCAGCGAGGCTCCCGGTCGGGGCCGCCGCCCTTTAACATGGCCCGCATGGGTGACGTACTGGCCGGAAATCATGCCGTCTGGGAGTTCGACTCGGACTCGGTGCTCATCCGCTTCGCACGGGGGATCAGGACACGGCGACTGTGGAACGCGCTCGGGGAGCGGCGTATCCCGTACGAGGCGCTGTCCGGGCTGAGCCTGACTCCGGGCAAGCGGGACACCAGCGTGCTGCGAGCCGCGCCGAGACCGGGCGCGGACCCGTTGATGGAGCTCGCCGACGGGCAGCTCAAGGAGGTCTGCGACCCGTACCGGCTGGTGCTGCCGGGCGACCGGGCTCCGCTGGCCGCTTCCCTGATCGAAGCGGTGCGCCCGGAGCTGGGGCCTGCCGAGGAGGCGCCGTCCTTCCTGGTGGAGGTGCCGGAGCCGCCGCTGGTGCTCAAGGCGTACGACGCGCGGGCCGTTTTCGACGGCTCCAGCGTTGCGTTCCGCTGGTCCCGTACGGGCGCCAGCAGCACCAAGTGGAAGGCCGGGGACCGGGAGTACCCGCTGACCGCGCTGAGCGGGGTGGAGTGGCACTCCCCGGAGCGGCCGGGCGGCCATCTGCGGCTGCGGCTGCGGGATGGCGACGGCGGCGGCCCGGGGGTCGCGCCGGACCAGGATCCGGCCGCGGTGGTCTTCGCGGTGGGCTACGGGGCGGTGCACGAGTCGTTGCCGTTCGCGGCGGCGGTGCTGGCTGCGGTGCGGGCGCGGACGCCGGTGGCTTCGGTGCCGGCGGCGCGGGTGTCGCCGGAAGCTTCGGACCGGATGCGGCACTTGAGTGAGCTGCATGGGGCGGGGCTGCTGACGGACGCGGAGTACGCGGCCCTGAGGGATCGTTTCTCCACCGAACCCGACTGACCCCGGGGGCCGGGGCGGGCCGCTGCGCGGGGGCGGGCTGAGCGGGGCCGGCCCGGGCCGGGGCCGAGCCCGGCTGCCCCTGGGGCCGGGGCCGGGCCCCGTGCGCGGAGCCGGGCCGGGCCGGGCCGGGGGGCCGGGCTGCGCGGGGGCGAGGCCGCTGCGCGGAGCCTTCCCCCACCCCGCCCCTTCCCGAAACCGGGGCTCCGCCCCGGACCCCTGCGGTGCCCGGGCTTCGCCCGGCACCTTCTGGGGCTCCGCCCCCGACCCCGTTGGGGCTGCGCCCCGCACCCCTCGGGGCACCGCCCCGGACCCGTTGCGCTGCCCGGGCTTCACCCGGCGCCCCTTCCGGGGCTGCGCCCCCACCCCGTTGGGGCTGCGCCCCGGGACCCTTCCCGGGCTCCGCCCCGCACCCCTCGGGGCGCGCCCCAGCGCCCTGCGGTGCCCGGGCTTCGCCCGGCACCCTTCCGGGGCTCCGCCCCAGACCCCGTTGGGGCTCCGCCCGGGCCCCGGGGGCCTACTCTCGGGCCGCCGAGGTGGAGCTCATGTCCGGGTAGCGGTCGCCCGAGACCTTGGTGGCCAGGGGTTCCAGGGACGTCAGGTCCGACGGGGTCAGGGTGATGCGGGTGGCTGCGACGTTCTCCGCCAGGCGGGTGCGGTGGCGGGTGCCCGGGATCGGGATCACGGTCAGGCCGTGGACCGCGGCCTGCTGGTGCACCCAGGCCAGCGCGATCTGCGCCGGGGTGGCCCCGTGGGCCGTCGCGATCTCCCGGACCGGGGCCAGCAGGGCCGCATTGGACCGGGCGTTGTCGCCGGTGAACCGGGGCTGGAAGCGCCGGAAGTCGCCGGCCTCCAGGTCGGCCCCTGCATCCGCGAACGCCCCGGTCAAAAAGCCCCGCCCGAGCGGCGAGTACGGCACGAAGGCCACCCCCAGCTCCGCCGCCGCGGCCACCGCGCTGCGCTCCACGTCCCGGCTGAACAGCGACCACTCCGACTGCAGCGCCGCGATCGGGTGCACCGCGTGCGCCTCGCGCAGCTCCGCGCCCGTGACCTCGCTCAGGCCCAGGTGCCGCACCTTGCCCTCGGCCACCAGCTCGGCCATCGCCCCCACCGACTCGGCCAGCGGCACCGCCGGGTCCCGCCGGTGCATGTAGTACAGGTCGATGGTCTCGATGCCCAGCCGCTTCAGGCTGGCCTCCACCGCCTGCCGCACGTACCGCCGGTCGTTGCGGATGCCCCGGTGGTGCGGGTCGTCGGTGCGCTCGATGGCGAACTTCGTCGCCAGCACCACCTCGTCCCGGTGCGCGGCCAGGAACGGCGCCAGGAACTCCTCGTTCCGTCCGCGGCCGTAGATGTCCGCCGTGTCCAGCAGGGTGACCCCGGCCTCCAGGGCCGCGTCCAGGGTGTCCCGGGCCGCCGCCTCGTCCGTGTCGCCGTAGAACTCGCTCATGCCCATGCAGCCGAGGCCCTGGACGCCGACCGTCGGGCCGTCCGTCCCCAGTTGCGCCCGCCCGATCTCGGTCCCTATTCCGTTACTGCCCATTACAGGTCCTCCCCGCGTACGTTCCGATCTTGAGGTCCAGTACGGCGAGCGCGTCCGACAGTTCCGCGATCCGCGCCCGTACGTCGTCCCTGGTCCGTTCCAGCAGCTCCCGCCGTGCCTCGGAGGTGTGCTCGCCGGCCCGGACGAGTTCCGCGTACCGGACCATGTCCGCCACCGACATCCCGGTGGCCCGCAGCTTGCCCACGAAGGCAAGCCAGCCCAGGTCCCCGTCGGTGAACCGGCGCTGCCCGGAGTGCGACCGGTCCACCTGCGGCATCAGGCCGATCCGCTCGTACCAGCGCAAGGTGTGCTGGCTCAGACCGGTCCGGGCCTCGACCTCGCTGATGGTGTACCGCGTCTCCGTCAGGCTCATGGCGACCACGCTAAATCCTTGGAGTGCACTCCAAGCAAGTAGGCTCGGCGGCATGGAGAGCCTGGAGGGCCTGGAGAGCATGGAAAGTCTGCGCGTCATCGAGAACTGGCCGGTGCCGACCGCCGCCGCGGCCGTCGTCCGGGCGGACGGCAGCATCGCCGGTGCGCACGGACCGGTGGACCACCGCTTCCCGCTGGCCTCCGTCACCAAGCCGCTGACCGCGTACGCCGCCCTCGTCGCCCACGAAGAGGGCGCAGTCGAGCTTGACGAGCCGGCCGGCCCGGAGGGTTCGACGGTCCGTCACCTGCTGGCCCACACCAGCGGTCTGGCCTTCGACGAGCACCGCGCCATGGCCCCGGCCGGGCAGCGCAGGCTCTACTCCAACGCCGGCTTCGAGGTCCTCGGCGACCACATCGCCAAGGCCACCGGCATCCCGTTCCCCGAGTACCTCCAGCAGGCGGTGTTCGAGCCGCTGGGTATGACCTCGACCGCGCTGGAGGGTTCGCCGGCGAAGGACGGCGTGTCCACCGTCGCCGACCTGGTGCGGTTCGCCGCCGAGCTCCAGGCACCCCGGCTGCTCGACCCGTCGACGGTGGCCGAGGCCACCTCGGTGGTCCACCCGGGCCTCAAGGGAGTGCTGCCCGGCTACGGGATCCAGTCCCCCAACGACTGGGGCCTCGGCATGGAGATCCGCGACGGCAAGTCCCCGCACTGGACCGGATCCGGCTCTTCGCCGCGCACCTTCGGGCACTTCGGCCAGTCCGGCACCTTCCTGTGGGTGGACCCGCAGGCCGGCGCCGCCTGCGTGGCGCTGACCGACCGCGCGTTCGGCCCGTGGGCGGTCGAGGCCTGGCCGCCGTTCACCGACGGAGTGCTGGCGGAGCTCACGCGTTCCGCCTGACGGCCGGCCATCACCACCGACGGCATCGTCTACCTGAAGGACTGAACGGCTGAACGGAGCCGTCGGTTCAGGGCAGTTCCCAGATCAGCAGTTCGCCCGGGGACCCGGCCAGGATCTCCAGCTCCGCCGTCCCGGTGATCCGCACCGAGTCCCCGGGCCCCAGCTCCGTCCCGTCCAGCCGCAGGTCCCCGCGCACCACGTGCACGTACACCCGGGGAGCGGCCGGTACGGCGATCCGCTCGCCCGCGCCCGGCCGCCGTACGTGCAGCACCGCCGAGGCGGCCGGCAGCGCGTACGGCGTGTCGTCCGCGATCCCGCGGACGATCCCGTACGAGGGCTCCGCGCCGGCCGGCGCCGCAGCCGCGGCCTCGGCGTTCGGCGCCAGCCACATCTGGACGAACCGCAGCGGCTCCGTGCCCTCGTTGCGCTCGATGTGCCGCACCCCGCCGGCCGCGCTCAGGTGCTGGAGGTCGCCGGGCCGGACGGTGCCGGTGTGACCGGCCGTGTCCTTGTGCGTCAGCTCGCCCTCGACCACCCAGGTGATGATCTCCGTGTGGCTGTGCGGGTGCTCGTCGAAGCCCGCGCCCGGGGCCAGTCTCTCCTCGTTGACCGCGAGGACCGGACCGAACCGCAGATTGTCCGGGTCGTAGAAACTCCCGAAGGAGAACGCGTGCCGGGTGTCGATCCCGGCCGTCTCGTCCCCGCCCCGGTATCGGTCCGCGCCACGGCGTACTTCCATCATGACCGCCACGGTAGCGGGCCCCGGGCCTCCGCCCGGCCGCCCGGATAAGGCAGTCTTGTCCCGTGCCCCAACCCGAACGTGAGCATTCCCCCGAGCACGCGCCCGCGCACCTGCCCGCGCAGCCCGCCCATCCGCACACCGCGACGCTGCGCCGGCTGGAGAAGTCCTCCGGGCGGCTGGCCGCGAACGCGATCGCCCGTATGGACGAGACGCTGCCGTGGTACCGGGCGATGCCCCCGGAGAACCGGTCCTGGATCGGCCTGGTCGCCCAGGCCGGCATCGCCGCGTTCACCGAGTGGTTCCGGCACCCCGAGACCCCGCAGGCGATCTCGACCGATGTCTTCGGCACGGCTCCGCGCGAGCTGACCCGGGCGATCACCCTGCGCCAGACCGTGGAGATGGTCCGGACGACCATCGAGGTCATGGAAACGGCCATCGAGGAGGTCGCGGCGCCGGGCGACGAGTCGATCCTGCGCGAGGCCCTCCTGGTGTACGCCCGGGAGATCGCCTTCGCCACCGCCCAGGTGTACGCGCAGGCCGCCGAGGCGCGCGGCGCCTGGGACGCCCGGCTGGAGTCGCTGGTGGTCAACGCGGTGCTGTCCGGGGAGGCCGACGAGGGCGCCCTGTCCCGGGCCGCGGCGCTGGGCTGGAACTCGCCCGAGCATGTGTGCGTGGTGCTGGGCACGGCGCCGGACGGGGACAGCGAACTGACCGTCGAGGCGATCCGGCGGGCCTCCCGACACGCCAAACTCCAGGTGCTCACCGGGGTGCTCGGCGACCGGCTCGTGGTCATCGCCGGTGGCAGCGACAACCCGCTCCAGGTCGCGAAATCGCTGATCGGGCCGTTCGCGGCCGGACCGGTGGTGGCCGGACCGGTGGTGCCGGACCTGATGGCAGCGACCCGGTCCGCGCAGGCGGCGGCGGCCGGTCTGAAGGCCTGCTCGGCCTGGCAGGACGCGCCCCGGCCGGTCCTTGCGGACGATCTTCTGCCGGAGCGCGCCATCGCCTCCGACCCTTCGGCGCGCGAGCAGTTGGTGGAGGAGATCTACAGACCGCTTGAAGAAGCGGGCTCAGCTTTGCTTGAGACGCTCAGCGTCTATCTGGAGCAGGCGAGCAGCCTCGAAGGTGCAGCTCGGATGCTGTTTGTGCACCCCAACACCGTGCGCTACCGGCTCCGACGTGTGACCGACGTCACCGGCTGGTCACCCTCCGATGTCCGCTCAGCGTTCACTCTGCGGATCGCGCTGATTCTCGGGCGTCTGGCCGACGGAGATCAGCAGTCCTAGACTTTTGTCGGACATCAACAATTCCCCCGACCGTTCTTCGTCCCTGTCCCCACGGGCGGGGCGGACCGAACACAAGAGAGAGTGTGAGGGTGCTCGTACTCGTCGCTCCCGGCCAAGGCGCTCAGACGCCCGGCTTCCTGACCCCCTGGCTCGAACTGCCCGGCGCCGCCGAACGTGTCGCCGCCTGGTCCGAGGCCATTGAGCTCGACCTTGCCCACTTCGGTACGAAGGCGGACGCGGACGAGATCCGCGACACCGCGGTGGCGCAGCCGCTGTTGGTGGCCGCCGGACTGCTGGCCGCCGCCCAGCTCGACGGCATCACGCCCGGCGCCGTCGCCGGTCACAGCGTCGGCGAGATCACGGCCGCCGCGTACGCCGGTGTGCTGAGCGAGGCCGACGCGCTGTCCTTCGTCCGCACCCGCGGGCTGGGCATGGCGGAGGCCGCCAAGATCACGCCGACCGGTATGTCCGCGGTGCTCGGCGGCGACCAGGACGTGGTCGTCGCGCACCTGGAGAAGCTGGGGCTGACCCCGGCCAACATCAACGGCGCCGGACAGATCGTGGCCGCCGGTACCGAGGAGCAGTTGGCCGCCCTGGCGGCCGACAAGCCCGAGGGCAGCATGAAGGTCGTCGCCCTCAAGGTCGCGGGCGCCTTCCACACGCACCACATGGCGCCCGCGGTGGCCCGGCTGGAGGAGGCCGCGCAGGCCCTCACCACCGCCGACCCGGCTGTCGCGTACATCTCCAACAAGGACGGTCAGGCCGTCGCCACGGGCGCCGAGGTCGTCGCCCGCCTGGTCGGCCAGGTCGCCAACCCGGTCCGCTGGGACCTGTGCATGGAGACCTTCGCCGGACTCGGCGTCACCGGGATCATCGAGCTGTGCCCCGGTGGCACCCTGACGGGGCTGGCCAAGCGCGCCCTCAAGGGCGTCCCCTCCGTGGCCCTCAAGACCCCGGACGACCTCGAGCAGGCCAAGGCGCTCGTCGCCTCGCTCACGGTCTGACAGAAGGAGCCCACACAGCATGTCGAAGATCAAGCCTGCCAAGGGCTCCCCCTACGCGCGCATCCTCGGGGTCGGCGGTTACCGACCGACCCGGGTGGTGCCCAACGAGGTGATCCTGGAGACGATCGACTCGTCCGACGAGTGGATCCGCTCCCGTTCCGGTATCGCCACCCGCCACTGGGCCTCCCCGCAGGAGACCGTGGCGGCGATGTCGGTGGAGGCGTCGGGCAAGGCTCTGGCCGACGCCGGGATCTCCCCGGAGCAGATCGGTGCCGTGATCGTCTCGACGGTCTCGCACTTCAAGCAGACCCCGGCGGTGGCGACCGAGATCGCCGACCGGATCGGCGCGGGCAAGCCCGCCGCGTTCGACATCTCGGCGGGCTGTGCGGGCTTCGGCTACGGCCTCACCCTGGCCAAGGGCCTGGTCGTAGAGGGATCCGCCGAGTACGTGCTGGTCATCGGCGTGGAGCGGCTCTCGGACCTGACCGACCTGGAGGACCGCGCGACGGCCTTCCTGTTCGGTGACGGCGCCGGTGCCGTGGTCGTCGGCCCCTCGGCGGAGCCGGCCATCGGCCCCACGGTGTGGGGTTCGGAGGGCGACAAGTCCGAGACCATCAAGCAGACCGTGCCCTGGGACCAGTACCGCGGCGCCGACGGCGGCGAGAAGTTCCCGGCCATCACCCAGGAGGGCCAGGCGGTGTTCCGCTGGGCCGTCTTCGAGATGGCCAAGGTGGCCCAGCAGGCGCTCGACGCGGCCGGGATCACCGCAGACGACCTGGACGTCTTCATTCCGCACCAGGCAAACATGCGGATCATCGACTCGATGGTGAAGACTCTGAAGCTGCCGGAGCACGTCACGGTCGCCCGCGACGTGGAAACCACCGGCAACACCTCGGCCGCCTCGATCCCGCTCGCGATGGAGCGGCTCCTGGCGACCGGAGCGGCGAAGAGCGGCGACACCGCACTCGTCATCGGCTTCGGGGCGGGACTCGTCTACGCCGCGACGGTCGTTACCCTCCCCTAGGGCCGGGGGATCGTTCCCCGCCCGAGATCTACCCAGACAGCTAGAGAAGGAGCGCCACATGGCCGCCACGCAGGAAGAGATCGTCAAGGGCCTCGCCGAGATCGTGAACGAGATCGCCGGTATCCCGGTCGAGGACGTTCAGCTCGAGAAGTCCTTCACCGACGACCTGGACGTCGACTCGCTGTCCATGGTCGAGGTCGTCGTCGCCGCCGAAGAGCGCTTCGACGTGAAGATCCCCGACGAGGACGTCAAGAACCTGAAGACCGTCGGCGACGCCGCGGAGTACATCCTCAAGCACCAGGGCTAAGCCCGACGAGCGTTTGTCGCCACCTGGCGGTGGCGCCGTGACAATTCAGCACCCTCTACACGTGGAGAAAGAATTCCTGTGAGCCCGACCAATCGCACCGTGGTCGTCACCGGTATCGGCGCAACCACTCCGCTGGGTGGCGACAGCGCATCGACCTGGGAAGGTCTGCTCGCCGGCCGTTCCGGAGTGAAGCCCCTGGAGGGCGAGCGCTTCGCCGAACTGCCGGTCCGCATCGCTGCGCCGGCCGCCGTCGACCCGAGTGAGGTCCTGCCCCGGCCGCTGGCCCGCAAGCTGGACCGCTCGGCGCAGTTCGCGCTGATCGCCGCCAAGGAGGCGTGGGCCGACGCCGGCTACACCGCTCCGGCGGGCGAGGACGCCTCGATCGCCCCCGAGCGCCTGGGCACCGTGATCGCCTCCGGCATCGGCGGCGTCACCACCCTGCTCGACCAGTACGACGTACTGAAGGAAAAGGGTGTGCGCCGGGTTTCCCCGCACACCGTCCCCATGCTCATGCCGAACGGCCCCTCCGCCAACGTCGGCCTGGAGGTGAACGCCCAGGCGGGCGTGCACACCCCGGTCTCCGCGTGTGCCTCGGGTGCCGAAGCCATCGGTTACGCCGTCGAGATGATCCGTACCGGCCGGGCCGACGTGGTCGTCGCGGGCGGCACCGAGGCGGCGATCCACCCGCTGCCGATCGCCGCGTTCGCCAACATGATGGCGATGTCCAAGAACAACGAGGAGCCCACCAAGGCCTCCCGCCCGTACGACAAGGGCCGTGACGGCTTCGTCCTCGGCGAGGGCGCGGGTGTCGTGGTGCTGGAGTCCGCCGAGCACGCCGCCGCGCGCGGTGCCCGGGTGTACTGCGAGGTGCTGGGCCAGGGCCTGTCGGCCGACTCGCACCACATCGCGCAGCCGGAGCCGACGGGCCGCGGTGTCGCGGCTGCGGTGCAGAACCTGCTCGACAACACGGGCCTGAAGCCGGCCGAGGTGGTCCACCTCAACGCGCACGCCACGTCCACCCCGCAGGGCGACATCGCCGAGATCAAGGCGCTGCGCAAGGTGCTGGGGGACGACCTCGACCACGTGGCGATCTCCGCCACCAAGTCGATGACCGGTCACCTGCTGGGCGGCGCGGGCGGTATCGAGACCGTCGCGACCGTGCTGGCGCTGCACCACCGGATCGCCCCGCCGACCATCAACGTGGACGAGCTGGACGAGGACATCGACGCGGACATCGTGGTCGGCGAGCCGCGCAAGCTGCCGGCCGACGGCCAGATCGCCGCGATCAACAACTCCTTCGGCTTCGGCGGCCACAACGTCACCCTGGCGTTCCGTACCGTCTGAACCGTGTGAGACGTACGAGAAGGCCCCCGCCCGGGGAACCGGGCGGGGGCCTTCTGCGTGCTCAGACCACCTGGTGGAGCCAGCGCACGGGGGCGCCCTCGCCCGCGTACCGGAAGGGCTCCAGCTCGTCGTCCCAGGGCTTGCCGAGCAGCTTGGCGATCTCCCCCTCCAGTTCGGTCTCGCCGCGTGCGGACCGGGCGAGGGCGGCACGCAGCCGGTCCTCGGGGATCAGGATGTCGCCGTGCATTCCGGTGACGGCGTGGAAGATCCCCAGCTCCGGGGTGGAGCTGTAGCGTTCGCCCTCGGCGGTGGGGCAGGGTTCGGCGGTGACCTCGAAGCGCAGCAGGTGCCAGCCGCGCAGGGCGGAGGCGAGCTTCGAGGCGGTGCCGGGCTCGGCCTGCCAGGAGAACTCGGCTCTCCAGGTGCCCGGGGAGGCGGGCTGCCTGATCCAGTCGAGGTTCACCCGTACTCCGAGCACGCCCGCGACCGCCCATTCCACATGCGGGCAGAGCGCGCGCGGGGCGGAATGCACGTACAGAACTCCACGTGTCGTCACCGGGACCTCCAGTGTGGGACGAGGTCGGGAAGAAACTCCTGAAAACGGACAGTATGTGACGTGATGTAATTTACCGGAAACGATCAGATATTGCGTTACGGGCCCCGCGGCCGAAACGCCACGGGAAAAAGCTACCGTGCGCTGGGGGTCCCGGTGTGACGTACGGTCGGACCTGGGCCAGGGAAACACGGAGCTTTCACTCGGCGGGGCGTCCAGGGATGCACCGGCGAGGATGAGGGAGGGGAGCACGCGATGCGCACCACCACCGAGCGCCGGCGTGCGCGGAGGGCCTTCGCGGGTGCGGCGGCGGCAGCAGTTGTCCTGGTGGGGGCGGTGACCGGCTGTCAGAGCGGGGGCAGCGCGGCCGGCGGGGAACAGGGCGCGCAGAGCGCCGCGCGCCCCTCCCCCTCCCCCACCCCGCGCTGGAACACCTCGCCGGCGTCCATCGCCGCTGTGGGTGACTCCATCACCCGTGGTTTCGATGCCTGTTCGGTCCTCGCGGACTGCCCGGAGGCCTCCTGGGCCACCGGGGACGACCCGGAGGTGCACTCCCTCGCCAGCCGGCTGCTGGGCACCACCGAGGCCCCGTCGCGCAGCTGGAACCTCGCCGCCACCGGCTCCCGGATGGCGGACCTGCCCGCGCAGCTGTCGGCGGCGGCCGGGCACCGGCCGGACCTGGTCACGGTGATGGTCGGGTCGAACGACGCCTGCCGTCCGACGGCTTCGGCGATGACGCCGGTGGCGGAGTTCCGGGCCGATTTCGAGAAGGGGCTGGCGGAACTGCGCAAGACCGCTCCGAAGGCCCAGGTGTATGTCTCCAGCGTGCCGGATCTGCTGCGGCTGTGGGAGACCGGCAAGGACAGCCCGCTGGGCCGGCAGATCTGGAAGCTGGGGATCTGCCCGTCGATGCTGGCGGACGCGGAGTCGGTGAAGCCGGCCGCGGTGGCCCGACGCGAGCAGGTGCGGGCGCGGGTGGTGGCGTACAACGAGATCCTGCGCGAGGTGTGCGCCAAGGACACGCTGTGCCGTTGGGACGGGGGCGCGGTGTTCCAGTACCCCTTCTCGGTGGAGCAGTTGAGCCGGTGGGACTGGTTCCATCCCGGCAAGAACGGGCAGGCCCGGCTCGCGGAGCTGGCGCACCGGCAGGTGACGGCGGTCGAGCCGCCGATCTAGGAACCGGGGGGGACCGGGAGAGGTTGTCAGGTGCCGCTCCCGGTCCGGTTCACGGGTGATTTCCGGCCATCCCGGGATCACAGCTCGAGGGTGGCCCTCAGCCGGGTGTCGGCGTAGGAGTGGCTCGCCCGGACCTCGTAGCGCCCGCCGATCCGCTGCCAGCCGGCGGCCTCCTCGTCCCAGATCTCGAAGGCCCGGGCGGGCAGCGCGATCTCGGCCTCGACGCTTTCGCCGGGGGCCGCCTGGACGCCCGCGAACGCGGCCAGCCAGGCGGCCGGGCGGCCGTGGGTGTCCCCGTCCGGGGCCAGGTAGACCTGGACCACCTCGCGGCCGGGGCGGCTGCCGGTGTTGGTGAGGCGGACCCGGGCGGTGCTGCCGGTGACCTCCAGGGATTCGTACGCCCAGTCGGTGTAGCCGAGTCCGTGGCCGAAGGCGTAGGCGGGCTCGATGCCGTGGCGCTCGTAGGCCCGGTAGCCGATGAACAGGCCTTCGCGGTACTCCAGCCGGCCCTCCGTCGGGACCACCTCGGTCACCGGCGCGTCGGCGAGCACGGCCGGCCAGGTGGTGGGCAGCCGCCCGCCCGGCTCGGCGGCCCCGAGCAGTACGTCGGCCAGCGCGGCCCCGCCCTCCTGGCCGGGGAACCAGGTCAGCAGCACTGCGGCGACCTCCTCGCGCCAGGGCAGTTCCACCGGGGCGCCGGCGTTCACGACCACCACGGTGTTCGGGTTGACCGCGGCCACGGCCCGGACCAGGTCGTCCTGACGGCCCGGCAGGGCCAGGTCCTTGCGGTCGAAGCCCTCGGACTCCACGCGCTCGGTGGTGGCGACGACCACGACGGCGGTGTCCGCGGCCCGGGCGGCGGCCACGGCCTCGGCGATCAGCTCGTCGGCATCCCGCCGCGGCCCGAGGTGGAGCAGCGAGAACATGATCGCCTTGAGGGGCAGTGCGCTGGTGTCGGGCACCCGGAAGAGCAGGGAGACCTCGGTGGGCTCGGCCGCGGTGAGGTGGACCCGGCCCCGCTCGCTGGGGGCGCCGAAGAAGGCCTCGAAGGGGTCGGCCTCATTGCCCATCTGCTGGACGCCGTCCCACAGCACCGTGCCGCCGACGGAGAGGATGAAGGCGCCCAGTCCGCGGGTGCCGAAGGCGTGCTCGCCGGTCTCGCGCGGGGTGAAGGTGCCGGTGACCTCGATGGTCGCCATGGTCTCGTACGTGGCACCGGCCGGCAGGTCCTCCCCGATCCACTGCACCTGGCCGGAGGGCAGGCTGCCCTCGCCGAGCACGGCGCCGGAGGCGTCCCGGCAGACGGCGCGCAGGACGAAGCCCCGGTCGGCGGGGGTGAGTTCATCGCTGGGGTCGGCACCCACGGCGTAGTCGAGGGTGCCGGGCGGGAGGGCGGCGGTGAGGCCCTCGAGCGGGGAGACCACCCGCTCGGGGAAGACGGTGGCGGATCCGCCACCGAGTACGCGGGCATCGCGGGCGGCGGCGCCGATGAGGGCGACCGTACGGCCCGGCCTGGCGTCCAGCGGCAGGGCGCCGCCCTCGTTGCGGACCAGGACCATGCCGCGGGCGGCGATCTCCCGGGCCAGCGCCTGCCCGTCCACGGCCGGCGGGGTGCCGGTGACCACGGCGGGGGCGCCGTCCAGCAGGCCGACCCGGGCGGCCAGCCGCAGCACATTGCGGACGGCCTCGTCCACGGCGCTCTCCGGGACCGTGCCGGACCGGACGGATTCGGCGAGGGCGGGCCCGTACACGGTCTGCGGGCCGGGCATGGCCACGTCCAGCCCGCCGAGGATGCCGCGGGTGGTGGACCGGGCGGCCATCCAGTCGGAGACGTTGAAGCCGTCGAAGCCCCATGTGCCGCGCAGCACTTCGCCCACCAGGTGGCGGTGCTCGGTCATGGTGGTGCCGTTGACCTGGTTATAGGCCGTCATGATGCCCCAGGGGTGGGCGTTCCTGACGATCGCTTCGAAGGGTGCCAGGTAGAGCTCGTGCAGCGGACGCGGGGCGATGACGCTGTCGACGGTGAACCGCTCGGTCTCGGCGTCGTTGCCGACGAAATGCTTGACGGTGGTGCCCACCCCGCCTTCCTGGACGCCCCGGACATAGCCGGTGCCGGTCTCGCCGGTGAGGTGCGGATCCTCGGAGTAGCACTCGAAGTGGCGGCCACCGAGCGGCGACCGCTGCAGGTTGACGGTGGGGGCGAGCAGGACGTGGACGCCCTTGCGGCGGGCCTCCTGGGCGAGCAGCCGACCGGCCCGGCGGGCCGTCTCGGGGTCCCAGGCGGCGGCGAGCGCGGTCGGGGAGGGCAGGGCGACCGAGGGGTCGTCGGCGGTCCAGCGGACCCCGCGGACCCCGATCGGGCCGTCGGACATCACGAGGGACGCCAGGCCGATCTCGGGGACGGTCGGCAGGGTCCACATGTCCTGGCCGGCCAGCAGCCGGGCCTTGGTGTCGAGGTCGAGCTTGCCGAGCGCGGCTTCCACGGCGTCGTTGCGGATCTGATCGGCATCGGTCACGGCCGAGCCTCCTCATCGGGTGCTGTGCGGGGTGGCCCCATCGTGGACCGATTGCCTGGCGATCGGTAGGCTTTGTCATCCAGTCGTGATATTCGCGGTCTACGGATGCCGTACGGTCCTTCTGACGAGGACGAGAGGACGCGAGGACGCGAATGCCGAGGGCCAGGAGCGAGGAGCGGCGGGGCGAGATCGTGCGCGCCGCCCTCGAAGTGATCGCGGAACGCGGCTACCGGGGTGCCTCCCTGAACACGGTCGCGGAGCGGGTGGGCCTCACCCAGCAGGGCCTGCTGCACTACTTCCCGACCAAGGAGGCCCTGCTCGTCGCGGTGCTGGAGGAACGCGACCGGTGGGACACCGGCGGCGGCTCCCGCACCGCGGCCGGGCAGTGGCGGCTGGACCTGCTGGCCTCGCTGGTCGACTACAACGCGATGCGGCCGGGCATCGTGCAGACCTTCTCGGCCCTGCTGGGCGAGAGCGTGACGGAGGGTCACCCGGCCCGGGAGTTCTTCACAGACCGCTACGCCCAGGTCCGCGCCGAGATGGCGGCGGTGCTGCGCGCCGAGTTCGGCGACCGGCTGCCCTCCGGCCTCACGCCGGAGGCGGCGGCCCCGCTGCTGACGGCGGTCATGGACGGACTCCAGTACCAGTGGCTGCTGGATCCGGCCGCGGTGGACATGCCGGCCGCCTTCCGGGCCTTCGTCACCCTGTTGCAGGGCTCCGCCCCCGCCTGACCAGGTGCATCCGGGCGGGCCGGCCGTGTCGGTCGTGGGCCGGGCGGGGCCCGTGCGGCACGGTGGGCGCGGTGGGCGGCCGTGCGGACCGGGCGGCCCCCGGAGCGCGCGTGAGGGGTTGGCATGACCGACGACGGCACCTCCCGGACGAGCCGCCGGACACTCCTGCTGGCCGCCGGGTCGGCCGGGCTCGCCGGCCTGGCCGGGCTGGCGACGGCCTGTGCCGGCCCGGCCGGATCCGGCGAAGCGGCCCGGCAGCCCGCGGGTCCGGCGGGGCGCGCCTCGGCCGGCGGCACCCCGGGCTGCGTCCTGACCCCGGAGTCGGGCGAGGGACCGTACTACGTCGCCAAGGAGCGGATCCGCTCGGACATCACGGAGGGGCAGGCCGGGATGCCGCTGCGGCTGGAGCTGACGGTGGTCGGGATGGGCTCGGGCTGCCGGCCGATGCCGGGGGTCGAGATCGACGTCTGGCAGGCCGACTCCAGGGGTCTGTACTCCGAGGGCAAGGCCGCCTACCTCCGCGGCACCCAGGTCACCGACAGCGCCGGCCGCTGCGTGTTCCGGACGATCGTCCCGGGCTGGTACGCGGGGCTGGCCCCGCACATCCACTTCAAGGTCCGCCCCGATGCCCGCAGCCACACGACCTCGGTGTTCTACCTCCCCGAGGACATGCTGCTGAAGGTGTACGCGGCCCAGCCGTACGCCCGCCGCAAGGCCCCGGCCCAGCCCAACGGCCGGGACTCCCGCTACCGGGCGAACGGCCGCGCCATGACCCTGTCCCCGGTCACGGACGGCGCCGGCTACCGCGCCGCGTTCACGGTGGGCATCGCCTGAGCGGCGCGTCATCATGGGCCCATGAAGATCGCCGTGGCCCAACTGTCCTGTGTCCCCGCCGACATACCCGCCAACACCGCCCGCGCCGTCGAGCTGGCCCGGCAGGCCGGCGCGGCGGGCGCCGAGCTGGTCGTCTTCCCGGAGCTCACCCTCACCGGCTACGAACTGCCCGCCCTGGCCGCCGATCCAGGGCTGTGGGTGCACCCGGACGATCCCCGGCTCGACCCGGTCCGCGCCACCGGGGTGGCCGTGGTGGTCAACGCCGCGCTGCGCACCGACGGCCCGCGGCCGGCCATCGGCACGCTGGTGTACGACACTTCGGGCGCGCTGGTCACCACGTACGCCAAGCAGCACCTGTTCGGGCAGGAGCAGGAGGTGTTCGCGGCCGGCGACCGGGACGGCCGCTTCGAACTCGGCGGGCTCCGCTTCGGCCTGGCCGTCTGCTACGACAACCACTTCCCGGAGCTGTGCCGCCGGGGCGCGGCGGACGGCTGCCAGGTGCACCTGGCGAGCTCCCTGTACGGCACCGGCGACGGGGTCGGCGAGCGGGCCGCCGTCTACCCGGGCATCGCCCGGGACCACGGCCTGTACGTGGCCCTCGCCAACCACGTCGGCCCGGCCGGCCCCTGGACGGGCTGCGGTCGCTCGGCGGTCTGGGCGCCGGGCGGCGCGCTGCTCGCCGAGGCGGACGACCGTACCGAGTCCGTGGCCGTCGCCGAGATCCCCGGAGGCTAGGCCGTCGCTTCCGGGACGAGGTGCTTGCCGCCCCAGGCTCCGAGGGGGGCCAGCGCCTCGTTCAGTTCTGCGCCGAGCGGGGTGAGCGAGTACTCCACCCGCGGCGGGACCTCGTCGTGGGCCTCGCGGTGGAGGATGCCGTCCGTCTCCAGTTCGCGCAGCTGCGCCGCGAGGACCTTCTCGGTGACCCCCGGGATCATCCGGCGGAGCTCCCCGAAGCGCCGGGGCCGCTCATCCAGCGCCCACAGGATGAGCACCTTCCACTTGCCGCTGATGATCTCCATGGCCGCGTCGATGCCGCAGTGCCTGGCCCCCGGCCGGTGCGCCGTCATCGCCCTACCCCCTTCCGACCTGCACGCTCACCCCAGGGTAAGCACCCACTTCGAAGTGCGTACTTGAGCACCCTGCGGTCCGGATCAAGGCTAAGGGGCATGACCGACACCACGGGGAAGACCCGCATCTCGCTGCTCGGGCTCGGTGCCATGGGCACCGCGCTCGCCCGGACCTGGCTCGCCGCCGGGCACCAGCTGACCGTATGGAACCGCACGGCCGCCAAGGCCGCCGCACTGGCCGGCGAGGGGGCCGCGGTCGCGGCGAGCCCCGCCGAGGCGGTGGCGGCGGGCGACCTCATCGTGCTGTGCCTGCTGGACGACGCCTCGGTCGGACAGGCCCTGGACGGGGTCGACCTGGCCGGCCGGGACCTGGTGAACCTGACCACCGGCACGCCCGCCGAGGGGCGGGCGCGGGCCGCCTGGGCCGAGGCCCGCGGGGCCCGGTTCGTGGACGGCGGCATCATGGCCGTACCGCCGATGATCGGCGTTCCGGAGGCCGGCGGGTACGTGTTCTACAGCGGGTCCCGCGAGGCCTTCGAGGCGCACCGGGCCGCCCTGGAGGTGCCGGCCGGCGCCCGCTTCGTGGGCACCGACCCGGGCTTTGCGGCCCTGTACGACGTGGCCCTGCTGAGCGCGATGAGCGGCCTGTTCGCCGGGATGACACACGCATACGCGCTGGTCCGCGACGAGAAGGTCGACATGGCGGGCTTCTCGGCGCTGCTCACCGAGTGGCTGGCGGCGATGGCGCCCTTCTACGTCGCCTCCGACGGGGCGGCCTCCGAGGACGCCAACCTGGAGATGCAGGCCGCAGGAAACCGGACCCTGCTGCGCACGGCCGCCGAGCAGGGGGTCCCCTCCGAGCTGCTCGACCCCTACTTCCGGCTCATGGAGAGGCAGGTGGCGGCCGGCGAGCCGGATGCCGTGGCGCTGCTGCGCCGCCCGGACGGGGCCTAGTAGCCGGCCGGGGGCGGGCCGAAGCCCGGGGAGGTCTCCGGGCCCTGGGCCGACGGCCAGGTCTGGGCGGGGGCGGTCCCCTGCGCGGGGGCCTCGGGCCAGGCCTGGGCGGGAGTGTGCCCCGCGGCAGCCTCGGGCTCGGCGGCGGGGCCGGTCTCCGGCTCCTCCGGCAGCAGGTCCCGGGCCAGCAGGGTGGCGCCCGCCACCGCGCCCGGCATCAGGAAGACCGCGACCAGCGGGACCAGGAAGGCCAGCACCAGCGGGACCCCGAAGCCGAGGGCCAGCCCGCGGCGGCCACGCAGCAGGGCGAGCCTGCGGTTCAGGTCGACGTCCCGGCGCTGGAGGGCCACGGCGGTGAGTTCGAGGGTGAGGAAGAAGCCGGAGACGCAGAAGCCGACGACCGGGATCACGGTCTGGCCGAGGAGCGGAACGAAGCCGAGGGCGAAGAGCAGGATGCCGTAGAGCACCACCCGGCCGAGCACCCGCAGGCTGTCCCGGAGCGAGATCCACAGCTCCTGGGCCAGGGAGCGGCCGGACTCCGGGACGGTACCGCCCTCGCTGCGCTCGACCTGCCCGGAGAGGGATTCGTAGAAGGGCTCGCCGATCAGCAGGGTCACGGCGGTGAAGGTGATCACCGCGAGGAACAGGCCGAGGCTGAAGAGCAGGGCGGTCAGGAATCCGCGGAAGAGGCCGCCCCACGGGGAGGACCAGTCGTCCGCGAACGGGGTGGCCCAGCCGACCATGTCGTCGGCGCCGAAGCCGAGTCCGGTCAGTGCCGCCGCGTACAGGACGAAGGCCACCAGCCCGGGCAGCAGCCCGAATCCGAACCACCGGCCGTGCCGGAACACCCACTTCTGTCCGGCCAGCAGATAGCCGAACCCCCCACCGAAATCACGCATGGCTGCAGCTTACGGCGAAGGCCGCACCCCCGGTCGGGGGGTGCGGCCTTCGGTCAAGCGGGTCAAGCGGGTCACGCGGGCAGGCGTCAGGCGACGGCGAGCTCGACGGTGATGTTGCCGCGGGTGGCCTTGGAGTACGGGCACACCTGGTGGGCCTTCTCGACGAGGTCCTTCGCGCGCTCCTGGTCCACGGTCGGGATGGAGGCGACGATCTTGACGATGATGCCGAAGCCGTCGTCGTTCTTGCCGATGCCGACCTCGGCGGTCACGGTGGCGCCGGTGATGTCGGCGTTCTCGTTGCGGGCGACGACACCGAGCGCACCCTGGAAGCAGGCGCTGTAGCCGGCGGCGAACAGCTGCTCCGGGTTGGTGCCGGCGCCGCTGCCGCCCATCTCCTTCGGCGGGTTCACGACGACCTCGAGCTGACCGTCGTTGGAGGCGACCCGGCCGTCACGGCCGTTCTCGGCGGTGGCGACAGCGGTGTAGAGCACGTCGGACTGCTGGATGGACATGTAAGGAAATCCTCCTGATGTGCGCCGCGACTCGCGCCCACGGGTCGTGGCGGTGTGGGGAGAGCCTAACCGGTGAAAGAAACGATCATCTTTCCGGTGTTCTCGCCGCGCAGCATTCCGAGGAAGGCGTCGACCCCGTTCTCGATGCCCTCGACGACCGTCTCGTCGTACCGCAGCTCGCCGGAGCGCAGCCAGCCGGCCACGTCCTTGACGAACTGGTCCTTCAGTCCCCAGTGGTCGTTGACCAGGATGCCCTGGAGCCGCAGCCGCTTGCCGATGATCGCCATCATGTTGCGCGGGCCGGGGGCCGGCTCGGTGTCGTTGTACCCGGCGATGGCACCGCAGAGGGTGGCGCGGCCGTGCAGCTTGAGGGAGCCGATGGCCGCCTCCAGGTGGTCGCCGCCGACGTTGTCGAAGTAGACGTCGATGCCGTCCGGCGCCGCTTCCTTCAGCTGCTCGGCCACGGGCGCGGCCTTGTAGTTGAAGGCGGCATCAAAACCGTACTTCTCGGTGAGCAGCTTCACCTTCTCGTCCGAGCCGGCCGAGCCGATGACCCGCGAGGCACCCTTGATCTTCGCGAATTGGCCGACGAGGCTGCCGACCGCGCCCGCCGCGCCGGACACGAACACCGCGTCGCCCTCCTTGAAAGAGGCCGTCTCGAACAGGCCGGCGTAGGCGGTCATGCCCGGCATGCCGAGGACGCCGAGGTACGCCGAGAGCGGCGCGAGGGAGCCGTCCACCTTGGTGGCCTGCCCCGCCTCCACGTCGGCGTACTCGCGCCAGCCCAGGCCGTGCAGCACATGGTCGCCCACCTCGAAGCCCTCGGCGGCGGAGGCGATGACCTCGCCGACCGCGCCGCCGTCCATCGGGCGGTCCAGCCCGAAGGGCGGGATGTACGACTTCACGTCGTTCATCCGGCCGCGCATGTAGGGGTCGACGGACATGTGCAGGTTGCGCACCAGGATGTGGCCGGGCGCGGGGGCGGTGACCGGTACCTCGCGCAGGGCGAAGTCGGCGGCGGTCGGCCAGCCCTGCGGGCGGGCGACCAGGTGCCACTCGCGGCTGACGGCAGGAAGAGCGGAAAGGTCGGACATGCGAGGCTCCCGATCGAAGGAATTACTTCAGGTGGTGAAACAACCATGCTCCTGGATATTTCATGTTGTCAAGTAAATGGGTAGGCTGGTCCCATGCCCCAGAGCCGCATCGACCCCGTCACCCTCGAAGTCGTGGACCTCATCGCCGCCGTCGTCGCCCGGTACCACGAGGAGTACGAGCACGCGGCTGCCCGCTACCAGCTCACCGGCGCCCAGGCCAAGCTCCTCGGCCTGCTGTCCCTGGAGCCGCTGCCGATGCGGCGCCTCGCGGAGAAGCTCAGGTGCGAGCCGTCGAACGTGACCGGCATCGTGGACCGGCTGGAGAGCCGGGGCCTGGTCGAGCGCAGGCCGGACCCGGCCGACCGCCGGGTGAAGCTGGCCGCCCCCACCGAGGAGGGCCTGGCCACCGCCGAGCAGCTGCGCGAGTCGCTCGACTTCGCGCGGGAGCCCCTCGCCGGGCTGTCCACGGCCGAGCGGGCGGTACTGCGGGACCTGCTGCGGCGCATGCTGGGCTGAGCCGGAGCTCAGCCCAGGCTCACCAGCAGACCCAGAGGAAGCAGGTCTCTTCCGGCTCGGGTTCGGGCTCCGGCTCGGGTTCCGGCTGGGGCGGGGGCTTGGGCGTGTTCGTCTTGGTGCCGCCCGGCTTGGGCTTGCCGGGCTTGGTGGAGGTGGTCGGCGAAGCCCCGGTGCTCTTCGATCCGCTCGGCTCGGGCGTCTCGGAGGCGTTCGGCTCGTCGGACGGCTCCGGCAGCTCCGGCCCCGGTACCCCGGACTGGGCCGCACCCGTCGGGCCCGGGTCACCGTCGTCCGCCGCCTTCGCGGACGCCGTACCGGCCTTGGCGGGCTTGGCCGAGGCCTTCGGGGCCTTACCCAGCGAGGGCGCCACGGTAGGCGCCGCCACCGAGCCCTCGGGCGCCGGCTGGTCCGGCTTCTTCATGTCCTCCTGCAGGAGGACCGTGGAGGCCCGGTCCTGACTCTCGCCGTCGGCCGTGATCCGGGTCAGCACCAGCGAGCCGCCGGCGGCGATCGCCATGCCCAGCCCGATGGTGAGCAGGGTCCGGCGGCGACGGCGGTGCACGGCCCGGCGGCGCGCCTGGCCGCGGGCCCGGCCGGTGCCCTGGTAGGGGCCGCCGAGGACGATCTCGAGCTCGCCGGGCGGCGGCTCGTCCGCATCCTGCGGGGCGTGCGGCACCTGCGGGGCGGCCGGCGCTCCCGGGGCGTACGCGTCCTGCGGGGCGTACGGCGCGTGCGGGGCGGCGTACGGACTCGGCGCCGGGCCTGCCGCGTACGGGCCCGCTGCATACGGGTCCGTCGGCGCGGGCATGGGCATGGTCCTGGGCGCGGCGGCGGACGGCGCGGCGGTCAGGTATTCGGCCGGAGTCCCGCAGCCGGCGCACGCCAGTGCGCCGTTGAGGTACCTGCGACAGGCGTGGCAGTAGTCCATGGCGCCCGCAGGCTATGCCGTCTACCGCAACATCCGTATCCCGAGAACGTAAGGATCCTGTGTGAGATTCGACGCCACCGCCTTCCAGCTGGTCCTGCTGCGCCGGATGGCGGACTTCCAGCCGGACCTCGCCGAGCAGGCCCGGCTCCGGCTCGGGGCCACCCTCGCCGAGCAGCGCGCGGCCAACAAGCACTGGCAGGCCATGGTGCGTTCGCCGCGCTCGCGCGGCGCCCTGGCCCGCTACCGCTCGGTCCTCGGTCCGCCCGAGTCCGTCTCCGCCCGCACCGTCGGGGACCTGGAGTGCGAGGCGCTGCTGTGGCCGGTGCCGCTCTGGCCCGACCTGCGCTTCGAGGTGCTGGCGGGGCCGGACGGGGCGGTGTGGAACGAGTGGCTGGTCCGGGCCCCGGGCGCGCCGGGGCCCGAACTGCGGAGCCCGGAGGACCTGCGGCCGTGGTCGGCGACGGTGGACGAGGTGGCGCGGGCCTTCGCCCCGGTCCGCCCGCTGGAGGGGACCGCGCCGACCCGGTGGCGGCTGGCCTTCACCGCGGCCGGGCGGCCCTGCGTGGCCGAGTTCACCCACGGCCTGCTCCAGCGGGTCTCGGTCGGGCCGGCAGTGCCGGACGGAGGCTAGGAGGTCAGGACGCGAGGAAGGCGCGGACTCCGGCCGAGGTCGGCTCGTCCCCGAGCAGGTCGTTGTGGGCCAGGCAGCCGACGCCGGTGTTCAGGGCGCCGGTCAGCGGGACGCTGCCGTCCGGGTTGATGACCTCGTCGCAGTTCGACCAGAAGGTCGCGTACTTCACCGCGCCCGGGGTCTCGTCCCCGGCGGCGAGGTTCTTCTGGACGTAGGAGTTCGGGGTCATGTCCCGGCAGGCCTGGTCCCACAGGGCGCAGGCCCAGGCGGTCGAGGTGCCGTGGTTGGGGCCGGCCAGCGAGACCCAGTGGCCGACGGTCGCGGTGCCGCCGCCGAACTTCACGTACCAGCGGCTGACCAGCGACCCGAAGGAGTGGGCGACCAGGTCGACCCTGGCCGCGCCGGTCTGCCGGCGCACCTCCTCGACGTACGAGGCAAGCCGGCCGGAGAGGACCTCGTTGACCGACTGGTGGGTGTCGTAGCCCCAGGAGAACAGCTCCGCGTCGGTGTAGCCGGCGGCGCGCAGGTCCTCGCGGAGCGCGCCCCAGACGCCGGGGTCCGCGTTGTAACCGTGGACGAAGACCACCGGATTGCGGGCGGGCGCACTGTCGGCCGTATGGACGGCGGCCTGGGCGGCGGGCGGCGCGAGCAGGGCCAGGCAGAGCGTCAGGAGTGCCGGAAGTTTCTGGCGGGCCGTCACCATCGGGTCCCCCTTACCTTGTTACGCGCGAGTAGCGCGGTTGGTGGGGGCATGCTGCTGCCTGTCGGTACAGAAAACCACCCCTGTGCAGCACCCCGACCGGAGCAACCCAACAGGCCGTCCGCCCGTTTTGCCGTGAAAGATGACAGATGTGACCGGCAGTCCGCCGGCCTTCTTGCGTCAGCGCACTCGGGAGGATCTGCCGTGACCGTCAGTCTTGAGCAGCTGCGCCGCTGCCACGTCGGCGTCGACCTGGGGGCAGCCCGCACCCGTGTGTACGTCAAGGGCGCCGGCCTGGTGGTGGACGAGCCCAGCGTCGCCGCGGTCAACACGCGCACCGGCGCACTCATCGCCGTCGGCTCCTTCGCCGAGCGGATGACCGGCCGCACCCCCGACTACATCCGGGTGGTCCGTCCCGTCTCGGGCGGCACCGTTGTCGACATCGAGATGGCCCAGCGGATGCTGCGCCACCTGCTGGGTGAGAAGCTCCGGCGCGCCCTGCGCCGCAAGCCCCGGCTGCGCGCCGCGGCCTGCACCCCGCACGACGCCGATCCGCTGGCCCAGCGTGCCGCCGTGGAGACCCTGGTCGGGCTCGGCGCCCGGCGGGTCGAACTCGTCGACACCCTGATCGCGGCGGCCGTCGGCTGCGGCCTGCCCGTGGAGCAGCCGACCGCAACGATGATCATGGTGTGCGGGGCAGCCGCCACCCAGGTGGCGGTGCTCTCCCTCGGCTCCATCGTGACCGCGGAACGGGTCCCGATCGGCGGCGAGGCCATCGACCACGCGGTGGTCCAGCACCTGCGGCACGCCCACGAGCTGATGCTGCCCAGCCAGGCCGTCCGGCCGCTCCAACTGGCCCTGCACGGCAACGGCATCACCGACGAGGGGCCCGCCTCCACCCTGATCCACGGCCGGGACGTGGCCACCGGCCTGGCCCGCTCGGTGCACGTGGACACGGCGGCGGTCCGCGACGCCATCCACACCCCGCTGACCGCGGTCCTGGACATCATCGGCAAGGTGCTGCGCGACTGCCCGCCGGACCTGGTCGCCGACCTGACGGACCGGGGGATCATGATGGTGGGCGGCAGCGCCCTGCTGCCGGGGCTGGACCAGATGCTGCGCGACGCGACCGGTATGCCGGTGGCCATCGCGGAACGGCCCGATGTGTGCGCCGTCCTGGGTCTCGGCGCCATGATGGAAGGAAAGATCGCGCCGATGGTCCTCAACCCGCTCGCCGAATGACCGGATGACCGAGGAAGGCGCTGCCGCCGGCGGCGGCCAGGAGGAGGCGGCCGTTGCCCGGCCGGCGGGGCCGCCTCGCCTGCCGGCGCTGCTGGAGGCCGTGCTCAGTGTCGGTTCGGAGCTCGAACTGCACAGCACCCTCCAGCACGTCGTCGACTCCGCGGCCGAGCTGTGCGCGGCCCGGTACGGCGCGCTGGGGGTGCTGGACCCCGAGCGCGGCCGGCTGACCGCACTGTTCACGGCCGGCCTGACCGAGGAGGAACGGGCCGGGCTGCCGCACCTGCCGGACGGCCGCTCCGGCCTCGGGGTTCCGATCCGGGTCCACACCGAGGTGTTCGGCAACCTCCACCTGGCCGGCAAGCAGGGCGGCGGGCCGTTCACCGACGAGGACGCGGCGCTGCTGCGGGTCCTCGCCTCCCAGGCCGGCATAGCCATCGGCAACGCCCGGCTGTACGAGACCGCCCGCCGCCGGGAGCGCTGGATCGAGGGCGCGGAGGCCGTCACCACCGCCCTGCTGACCGGGCGTCCGGCTGCGGACGCGCTGATGTGCCTGGCGGAGCGGGCCCGGCTGCTGGCCGACGCGGCGGCCGGGGTGGTGCTCCAGCCGACCCCGGAGGGCGGCATGGAAATCGTGGCCGCCTCCACCCACGGCGACCCCGGGGACCTGGTCGGCACCGCCATCGCCCCCGGAAGCCCGGTGCTGGAACAGCTGCTGGGCGGCGAACCCGTCTTCATCGAGGACTCGGCGACCGACCCCCGGATGACCACACCTGTGCGGAAGCGATTCGGCCCCAGCATGATGCTCCCGCTGCAGAGCGGCGGACAGCTGATCGGCACCCTGGCGCTGCCACGGGCCCGCGGGGGCCGCCCGTACGACGCGGTGGACCGGCTGCTGGCCTCGCAGTTCGCCTCCCAGGCCGCGCTGGCCCTGGTCCTGGCGGACGCCCAGCACGACCGGGAGCAGCTGGCGGTCTACGAGGACCGCGACCGGATCGCCCGGGACCTGCACGACCTGGTGGTACAGCGGCTGTTCGCGACCGAGATGATGCTGGAGAGCACCCGGCGCCGGGCCTCGGCCGCACCGGCCGGGGACACGGACACGGACGCGGTCGGCGATGAGCTGGGCCGTGCGGTGGACGAGCTGGACTCCACGATCCAGGACGTGCGTACGGCCATCTTCGCGCTCCAGCAGCCGCCGGCCGACGCGCCCGCCACGTTCCGGGGGCGGGTTTTGCGGGAGACCGGCGGGGCGGGGGTGCTGCTGGGCTTCCAGCCCTCGGTGCGGTTCGCGGGGGCGGTGGACGCGCTGGTCGCGGACCCGGTGGCCGGGGAGCTGCTGGCGGCCCTGCGGAGCGCGCTGGCCGCGGCGCACCGGCGGGCCGGGGTCACCTCGGTGGAGGTGGAGGTGGACGCGGATTCCTCGGCCGTCCGGCTGACGGTCACGGACGACGGCCGGACCGAGGCGGGCGCCCGGGGCACCACCCTGACCTGGCGTTCCGCGCTCTAGCCTGCGCGGTCGGCTCAGCTCAGGGTCCGGTCGGGGCGGTTGGCAGCCCGCAGGGCGATACGGGTGCTGGACTGGGCAACCCCGGCCTCCGTCTTGAGGCGGCGGAGCAGCACGTCGAGGGCGGCGGGGTCGGCGGCACGGGCGCGGACGAGGTAGTCGTGCGCGCCGGTGACGTGCACCGCCTCGGTGATGCCGGGCAGCCGGGTGATGGCCTGCTCGAACGCGTCGTTGGTGGTGTCGAGCCGCAGCGTGACGTCGATGAAGACCACCAGACCGCCGCGGGTGTCGGCGGCGGGGTCGATCAGGACGGTGAACCCGCGGATCACCCCGTCCCGGCGCATCCGGCGCACCCGGTCGGCGGCGGCGTTGGCGCTGAGCCCGACGCGGACGCCGAGGTCGCGGTACGAGATCCGCGCATCCTGCTGCAGGATGCCGAGGATTTCCCTGTCCAGGCGGTCCATACCGCGATTCTCGCAGCCTGGGCCGATATCCGCCCGCGCGTTTCCGCGCCGCCCGCGCAGGCTGCCGGGCATGACCGAGCTGAGCGTATGGATGGGCCCCTCGCTGGCGGGGGCGGCTGCGGGCCTGGGCGTGGCGGTGCCGATGGGTGCGATGAGCGTGCTGCTGCTCCAGGAGGCGATCCGGTCCCGCCGGGCGGCGGTCGCGGGCGCGACCGGCATCGCGGTGGTGGACTTCGGCTATGCGGCGCTGGCGGTCGCCGTGGGCCCGTGGGTGGCCTCGCACGTGGCCCCGATCGAGGCGTGGGTCCGCCTGGCAGCAGCAACGATCCTCCTGACCATAGCCACCCAAGGCCTCCGCCCCCGCCCCACCCCGCCCGCCCCCGGCCCGGAGCCCGGGTCAACGCCCCCGAACCCACGGCGAGGCCGAGCCAAAGGCGCGAGGGGGAGGGCGGGGCAGGGGGCCCCAGCCCCCACCGCGCCCGGGACGCCCGGCGGCCCCCACGCCCCCGGGCCAGAGCCCCGCCCAGCGGCGGCCGACGGCACAGCCGGGGTGCAGCCCCGCACGGCGGGAACCGGCGCAGCCGGGGCGGGGCCCGCGACAGCGGCCGACGGCGTGGCCGGGGCGGAGCTCCGCATGGCGGGAAGCGGCGACGCCCCGAGCCGGCGCCGAGACCGCGCCGAAGGCGCCGAATCCGGGCGCGCAGCGCCCACCAGCCCCGGCGGGCCCCAAGCCCCCGGGGCGGAGCCCCGCCCGACGGCGGCCGACGGCACAGCCGGGGCACAGCCCCGCACCGCGGGAACCGGCGCAGCCGGGGCGGGGCCCGCGACAGCGGCCGACGGCGTAGCCGGAGCACGCGCTACCCCCGGGGCGGAGCTTCGTGCCGCAGGGGCATGGCGGGTGTTTGGGCGGTATGTGGCGCTGACCGCCGTTAATCCCACCACCGCGCTCTACTTCGCCGCCCTCACCACCGCCCAGGGCAGCGAACTGCACGGCGGCGCAGCCGCCACCGCCTTCGTCGGCGGGGTACTGCTCGCCTCCCTCGCCTGGCAGCAGTTCCTCGCCGCGCTCGGCTCGTTCGCCGGGTCCCGGATCTCCCCCGCCGTACGGAACTGGAGCTTCCGTCTCGGCTACGGCCTGGTCGCCGCCTACGCCCTGAAAGTGGCCCTCCCGCTCCCCTGGTCCGCCTAGGGTGGCCCCGTGACCGTGACCCGCCCGTCCGCCCGCGCAGCCCTCGCCTCCGTCGCCGACCCCGGCAGCTTCACCGAACTCCCCGTCCCCGAGGCCCGGTCCGCCCCCGACGGGCCCATCGGCTGGGCCGGTTACGACGGTTCCCGGGCCCGCGCCGCCGCCCGTACCGGCGAGCAGGAGTCCGTGGTCGTCGGCACCGCCCGCATCGGCGGTCGCGAAACCGTCGTGATCTCCTTCGAGTTCGGCTTCCTCGGCGGGTCCCTGGGCCGTCGCACCGGCGACCGCCTGGAGGCCGCCTACGGCCATGCCCGCGCCCACCGCCTCCCCCTGGTCTCCCTCATCGCCACCGGCGGCTCCCGTATGCAGGAGGGCATGCTCGCCCTCACCCAGCTGCAGCGGGTGGCCCGCCAGTCGGTGCTCACCCGGGCCGCCCGGCTGCCCCAGATCGCCGTGCTGCGCGATCCGACCACCGGCGGCGGCTGGGCCACCCTCGGCGCGGGCGCGGACGTGGTGCTCGCGCTCCCCGGTGCGCAGGTGGGCTTCGCCGGGTCCCGGGTGCGGCCGGCCGATGCCGATCCGGCCGCCTACACCGCCGAGGGCCAGTACGCGGCCGGGCACGTGGACGCCGTCGTCCCCGCGCCGGAGCTCCGCGACACCCTCGCCGGCTGGCTGCGCCTGCTCACCGCCCCGCACCCCGGCCCGGCCGAGCCCCCCGCCGCCCTGGCCCCAGCCGCCCCAGCCGCCGCGGCACCGGACGGGAGCGGCTGGGACGCCGTACTCCGGGCCCGGCACCCCGACCGGCCGCGCGCCCCCGCCTACCTGGACGCGTACTTCGAGTTCCGGCTCCCGGTATCCGGCGACCGGACCGGCGGCACCGACCCCGGCATGCTGTGCGGGTTCGGCCTCCGCGAGGGCCGGGCCATCGGGTACGCCGCCCAGTGCGGCACCGCCACCCGCCCGGCCGGCTACCGGACGGCGGCCCGGCTGATCCGGCTCGCCGACCGGCTCGGCATCCCGGTGCTGACCCTGGTCGACACGCCCGGCGCGGCCAATGACGCCGCCGCCGAGCAGGCCGGCGCGGGTGCGGCCATCGCGGACACCTTCGCGGCGGTGGCCGCGGCGACCGTCCCGGTCACCACCCTGCTCATCGGCGAGGGCGGCTCGGGCGGCGCACTCGCCCTCGCCGCCCCCGGCAGCACCTGGGTCACCCCGGACAGCTACTTCTCCGTCATCGCCCCGGAGTTGGCGGCTGCCATCCTGAAGCGGCCCGCCGACCAGGCCCCGGCCACGGCCGACCAGTTGCGGCTGCGCCCCCGGGACCTGGTGGAACTGGGGGTCGCCCGCGGCATCGTCGGACCGGCCGACTTCCGTTCACACTCGGCCTGATCGGGCGAACCGCGCCGGGGTGGTCCCGACATGCCGCCCGAAGTGCCGGGCGAGATGGGCCTGATCGTGGAATCCCACCGCCACCGCCACCTCCGCCGGCGGCATCCCGGCGAGCAGCAGCCGCCGCGCCGCCGCCACCCGCCGCCCGGTCAGATAGGCGTGCGGCGGCAGCCCGAAGGCCCGGCCGAACGACCGGATCAGGTGGGTGGGGTGGGCCTCCCCCAGCGCCTCGGCCGCCTCCGCCAGGGTGATCCCCTCGACGGTCCGGGCGTCCAGCAGTTCCCGCAGCCGTACGGCGAGCCCGGCGCCCGCGGGCCGCGGCCCGGCCGGGTCCCGCCCGCTCAGCCGGTCGCGCAGCCGTTCCCGTACGAAGGCCAGCCGCGACTCCGCCTCGAACAGCTCCCGCCCGCCCAGCGCCCGGTGCAGTCCGTGGATCCGGTCCCGCAGCGCCGCGTCGTGCAGCAGCGGGGTGTCCACCGCGGCCCCGGTCAGCCCGGCCGGCAGCACCGAGGTGTCCAGGTACAGCACCCGTTTGCGGAACCCCGACTCGGTGACGGTGCGGCCGTCGTGCACCACCCCCGGCGGCAGCAGCACCACGGTCTCCGGCACCCCGGTGCCGTGCCGCTCGCGGTCGAGCGCGAAATCGACCCGGCCGCTGTCCAGGATCATCAGCGCCCAGGTGTCGTGCACATGGGCCGGATAGGCGTGAGCGGTGAACCGGGCGTGGAACACCTCGGTGATTCCCGGCACTTCGGGCTGCCACGCCGAGACGGTCATGTCAGCAACGTACAAGACGGCCGCCGGCGGCCCGGGCAGGCTGTGGCCATGACAACGAACGGCAAGATCGACATCGCGGAGAAGCTGGCCGGTTTCCACGAGCACTGGGCACCGCGCCGCATCGCCCGGGTCAACGACTACGAGGTCAAGGCCGCCAAACTGCAGGGCGAGTTCGTGTGGCACACGCACGAGGACACCGACGAGCTGTTCCTGGTGGTCAGCGGGGAGCTGACGATCCGGCTGCGGGACGGGGACGTGGTGCTCGGGCCCGGCGAGCTGTACGTCGTACCGCGCGGGGTCGAGCACTGCCCGGCGGCCTCGGCGGAGGTGTCGATCCTGCTGTTCGAGCCGGCCGGCACCGTCAACACCGGATCGGCGGGCGGCGACCGCACCCAGGAACCGGTCGACGCCTGACCCGGCCCCGGACCGGCCCCACCACAGACAGGGCCTACGCCACCGGCGACCGCGCGTCGTAGCGGGCGAAGCCGCGCCAGCGGGCCGCCAGCAGGGCCACGACCACCACACAGGCCAGCCCGCCCCCGGTGATCGCGAGCGCCGGCGAGGTGAGGTCGGCGACCGTGCCGGCCAGGAAGTCCCCGAGCCGGGGCCCGCCCGCGACCACCACGATGAAGACGCCCTGCAGCCGCCCCCGCATGTCGTCGGGGGTGGCGGCCTGCAGCATGGTGGTGCGGAACACCATCGAGATGGAGTCCATCCAGCCCGCCACGGCCAGGAAGAACAGCCCGAGCCACAGGTTCCGGGTGATCCCGAACACCGCGACGGCCAGCCCCCAGGCCGCCACCGTCAGCAGGATCGCCAGCCCGTGCCGGCGGATCCGGCCCTGCCATCCCGAGAACACGCTGCCGAGCAGCGCGCCGACCGCGGTGGCGGCGCCCAGCAGGCCGACGGTCATGGCATCGCCGCCGTACCAGACCAGCGCGATGGCCGGGAACAGCGCCTTCGGCTGCGCCAGCACCATGGCGGCCATGTCGGTGAAGAAGGTCATCCGGATGTTCGGCCGGGTGGCGAGGAAGCGCAGCCCGTCCAGCACCGAGGCCCGGCCCCGCTTGCCGTCCGTCCGCTCCGGCAGCATCGAGGGCAGCCGCCACATCGCGTAGAAGGCCCCGGTGAACGCGACGGCGTCGATCAGATACGCGGCCTGGTAGCCCCAGAGGCCGACGACCAGCCCGCCCGCCATCGGGCCGAGCATGAAGCCGGAGGTGGTGGTCACCGAGTTCAGCGCGTTGGCGGCGGGCAGCTGCTCGGGCGGCAGCAGCCGGGGGATCATGGCGGACCGGGCGGGCGAGTTCAGCGCACCGCACACCGACTGCAGGGCGACCACGGTGTAGAGCAGCCACACCCGGTGGTAGTCGAGCAGCGCGGCACCGGCCAGCACCACCGAGAGCGCGCCCAGCCCGCCGGAGCTGGCGAGGCCCAGCTTGCGCCGGTCGACGGAGTCGGCGATGGCTCCGCCGTACAGGCCGAAGACGATCAGCGGGACCAGTGAGCACAGTCCGACGAGGCCGACCGAGAGGCTGGACCGGGTGATGTCGTACACCTGGAGCTGGACCGCGAAGACGGTCATCGCCGCGCCCATCCAGGAGATGGTGTTGCCGATCCACAGCCGCCGGTAGTCGGGCGAGGTACGCAGCGGGGTGAGGTCGGCGAAGATCCGCCGCCGGGCGGGCGCCGGGTCCCCAGTGCCGGTGCCGGTGCCGGGACCGTCCGGGTCGTGGTCCCGTGGGGCCTGGTCTTCCGGCTGGGTCGAGGAGGGCGTCTGCGTCACACGGGATGCTAACCAGGCACCGGATCCGGAGGCCGGGCATTTTTTTGCGCCGCCCGCCCGCCCCGGCCCGGCACCGCCCACCCCGGACCCACGCCGCCCGGCCGGCCCCGCACCCAGCGGCACCAGTCACCCCACCGGACTCCTGGGTCGCGGAGCCCGCCCCTCCGGGCCGCTAACCCGCCATAGTCCCTGGAGATTTGACTGAATCGGCGTGCGCTCCCTGCCTGGCGTTCAGCTCATGATGAAAAGACTCGTATGTCCAGGGAGGCGCAGTGATCGAACCTGGCAAAGGAACCGCGAGCAACACTCTTCGCACCATCGGGCGGGTCGGCGGCCGGGCCGGCGCCGTTCCGCTCACGGTCGGGGTGGAGGAGGAGTTCCTCCTCGTCGATGCCCGGACCTTCAAGGTGGTCCCGGCCGCCCCGCTCGTCCTCGCCACCGCCGGCGGGGAACCGCACGAGCTGCACGCCGAGGGCACCCGGTACCAGGTGGAGATCTCCTCCCCCATCGCCGACTCGGCCGCCACCCTCCGCGAGGAGCTCGGCGCCCTGCGACGCTCCCTCGCCAAGGCGGCCCGGATGCACGGCTGCCGGCTGCTCGCCAGCCCCTCTCCGGTAGTGGCCCTGGACGGGCCCCTGCACCTGACCGACGACGAACCGCGCCAGCGGGAACAGCACCGCCGCTTCGGCGCCCTCACCGACACCCTGGTCGGCTGCGGTCGGCACATCCACATCGGCACCCTCGACGTGGACACCGCCGTGGCCGTGGCCAACCGGGTCCGCCCCTGGCTGCCGACGCTGATCGCGCTGGCCGCCAACTCCCCGTACTGGCAGGGCCGCGACACCGGCCACGCCAGCTGGCGGGCGATGGCCTGGTCCGCCTGGCCCTCGGCGGGTCTGCCCCCGCACTTCACCTCCACCGCCCACTACCGGCGCTCGGTGCAGACCCTGCTCGGCTCCGGGGCGGCCCTCGACACCAAAATGGTCTACTGGGACCTCCGCCCGTCCGGGAACTGGCCCACGCTCGAAATCCGGGCGCCCGACATGTCCCCGGACCTCGAGACCGCGGTGCTCCAGGCCGAACTGGCCCGCGCCCTGGTCGCCACCGCACTGCGCGAGATCGCCGGGCACCACCCCGCCCCGGAGGTCCGTGACGACGTACTACGACTGGCCCGCTGGCGGGCCGCCCACGACGGCCTGGAGGGCTTCGGCCTGGACCCCTACACGGGCGCCGAACTCCCCGCCGCGGACCTCGCGGAGGCCCTGCTCGACCACATCGCCCCGGAACTGGCAGCGGCGGGCGACCTGGACCACGCCGCCACCACCCTGACCGCCCTGCTGCGCGACGGCTCCGGCGCCCACCGCCAGCGCGCGGCCTTCGCCCGCAGAGGAGACCTGACGGACGTCCTCCGTCACCTGGCGGACACCACCGAGGCCTTCTGAGCCCACCCCGCCGCAGAAGCCCCAGAAGCCCGAAAACGCCAAAGCCGCAGGTGAGATCACCTCTTCACCTGCGGCTCGCAGGGGGGCGGAGGGCCGGTCAGCCCGTCAAGGACCGCCACATCGTCAGCGGCCGGTCCTCGACCGTGACCTGGTCCTGGTGGCCGTGGCCGTCGCGGATCACGATGATCCGGTACTTGTCCTGGTGGAACACCCAGAACAGACTCATGCCGTTGATCCGCTGCATGTCCGGTACCGCGAGGAATTCATCGACCCGCGTGATCCCGGCCAGCGATCGCCACAGGTCGAGGCCGCGGTCGCCGCGTTCGAGGGTGTCCCGGTGCATCCTGCCGTCGGCGACCGAGACGAGGCGGTAGACCTGACGGTCCATCAAGGTGTGGAACACCCAGTACCAGCTCTTGCCGTCGACCCGCTGCAGGTCGGGGACCGGCAGGAAGGCGTCCACCCTCTCGATGCCGTTGAACGAGACCCAGGCGGAGAGCGAGCGGTCCGGGATGTCGATCGCGGCGGTCTGCTCGGAAGGACGTCCGGACTCGGCGCCGTCGGCGATCGAGATCTTCCGGTAGACCTGCCGGCCTTCGACGGTGTGGAACAGCCAGAACCGGCTGCGGCCGTTGACCAGCTGCTCGTCCGGGACGGGCAGGATCGCGTCGACCTTCTTCACCCCGGCGAAGCACGGCCAGGTGCTCAGCGGCCGGTCGGGGCGTTCGCGGACGTCCGTGTGCTCGTCCCCGTCGGCGATCGAGACGGTCCGGCAGACGGCCTCACCGTCGCCGCCCGTCCCGTACGCCCAGTACCAGCTCTTGCCGTTGATCCGCTGCATGTCGGGGATGGGCAGGAAGGCGTCGGTCGGCCGGACGTCGACGGGCGGCTTGTCCGTGAGCCGGCCGTCACCGAGCAGCCGCAGCAGGGTCAGCGAGGGGACGAAGGCGTAGACGGACCCCTCGGTCACGACGAACTGGCTCATGCTCAGCTGAGTGGTCTTGCCGGGGCTCTCGAAGCTGAGCTTTCCGGCGGCGCCGACCATTCCGTCGGGGCCGGGCTTGTTGGGCCGGTTGGGCGGAAAGTCCGGGCTGTCGATCCACGCCTTCTGGATGAACTCGAACTGCTGTACGAGATCCGACTGGTAGCAGACGAAGAGCAGGCCGCGCTTCTCGTCGGGTCCGCCGGGCCCCTCCGAGGCGGGGTCGAAGGGCGCGCCGTACGGGGCGCCGCGGCGGATGATCCGGCGGCGGTCCATCACCGGATACTCGTCGAACGGCGGATCGCCGGGCTTCTCCTGCAGACCGTCCCGGGGGTTGGTGTTGCGCAGGTGCGAGAAGAGCGGGGTGATGAAGCCCTCGGGGTCGTTGCGGTAGCCGAAGTCGTTGTCGTCGCCGGCCAGAGCGTTGGAGGGCCGGTCGGCGTTGGGGCACGTGGCGACGGGGGTGCCGGAGCGCCACCGGCCGACGAGGCGGGCCGCCAGCCACTCCGAGGTGGCCTCGGGCGGCACCACCTTGGCCTCCTTGAGCACCTTCAGCTGCCCGGCGACCTGGGCCCAGAAGCCGGGTACGTCCTGGCCGAGCCGCCGCACCACCTGGAAGGTGCCGTTGTCGGCCCATTCGGGCGTCTCGTGCGGCACGCCGCCGACCCGGTCGTGGCCGACGACGAACTCGCCGGGCGGGATCAGCCGGGTGCCGTGGTGGCCCTTGACGTACTCGGGCTTGGCGGGGTCCGGCTCGTCGAAGCCGATCACGCCGGGCTCGCTGACGCCGTCCTTGAAGCCGAAGTGCTCCTTGCCTCTCCGGCTTCCGGGCAGTGTGGCGGCGTCCTGCTGGAAGACGATCACGATCTTGGCCGCGGCGCAGGCCTCACGCTGCTGTCGGACCGTCGCCTGGAGGTCCTGGACGGTGTCGGAGGCGACGGTGAGCACGGCGTGGACGACCTGCCCCTTGCCGTTTCCGAAGAGCCACATCTCCGGCGAGCTGTCACCGGTGTCCCCGAGCGCCCGCTTGTCCGAACCCTGCTTGAAGGCCTCCAGGCCGCTGCCGGGCTTGACGGAGGGCAGCGGATCCTTCCCGGTCAGCTCCCGCAGGCCCGCCCAGGTGAAACCGACGTTGATCCAGGTGGCCTTCAGCGTCTTCGGGTCGTCGCCGGCCGAGGCCTTCCTCGCCTTGCTGAAGGCGGCGTTGAAGGTCGCCACCTGCCTCGTCGTGGAGATCTGCGGTTCCAGGCCCTTGACCCAGGTGCGCGCCCGCGCCGCGTCCTCGAACTTGAGGAACAGCAGGGTCATCTGGTCCTTCTTGAAGCCGGCGATCACATCGCCCTGGATGTCGTCGCTGTCACGCAGCTTGAGGTCGTCCACCATGCCTACTCCAGAAGATCGACACCTCCACGAACATTGTTGCGCGGAGTAATCAGCAACGTACGCGGCACTCGTGTGGACCTTCGATGGCCGACCGGCCGACGAAGCTGTCCGTCACCCGTTTGTTGTCCGCAAACGCGCTGGTCGGGGGGCGCACGAGGTGCGGTGGGGCGCCTTCGGGGCTCGCGATCACCCGCCTGCATGTCTCGGGATGACAGCCGAGCACCCCGCCGGAAAGCTGAGGTCTGTCACTTTGCGTGAACGGGTGGCAGTCCTGACGCAGCCCGCCCCGACACGTCCCCTGGTCGGGGCCGGTGCGCGTACACCTCTCCGGCAAGGAGTCCGATGTCCCGCAGTAATCCGCCCCTGCCCGTCCGCCGACGGCTCGCCACGGCGATCTCCGTCTGCGCCGCCACCGCGATGGCCGCATCCATGGCCCTGGCGTCGGCAGGCCCCGTACTCGCCCACACCGGTCACGACGAGGGGGGCGATGCCTTTCCCTACGGCCCGGCCTCCCGGGCGGCGACCGCACCGGTCACCGTGGACCCGGACGAGGCGGCGACGCTCGGCAAGGAGCACGCCGAGGAGCACGCCCGTACCCGGAAGGCACTGGCCGACGTCGGCGAGTACCCGCAGACCACCCGTACAGAGCGGCTCAAGGCACTGACCGCCTCCCAGGAGAAGGCCAACGCGGCCTTCGACGCCGCCGAGTTCGGCCGGTTCCGGGAGTACTTCCAGTCCCCCGACTTCGCGGCCCATATCGCACTGCTGCCCACCGGCAAGGTCCTGCTGTTCTCCTTCGAGCGGATCGAGACCAACCCGCAGAACGAGCCGGCCCCCACCCAAACGATCGGCAAGGAGAACGCCGGCCGCGCCTGGATCTGGGACCCCGCCAAGGGAACAGGCCCCGGCGCGTTCTCCGAGAAGAAGCCGCCGGTCATCAACATGCCCGACGGCAAGAACGAGCCCCGCCCGGCCCCGTTCTTCTGCGCCGGCCACTCCTACCTGCCCAACGGCATGCTCGGCGTCTTCGGCGGCAACCTCGGCGGCAACGGAGGCTCCGGCGCCAAGCTGTCCCTGGTCTTCGACCCCTGGGCAGAGGAGTGGTACCTGAACAAGGACATGGCCGTAGGCCGCTGGTACCCGAGCGTGGTCACCGGCGCGGACGGACGCCAGGTCATCATGTCCGGCCAGTCGGAGCTCGGCTGGGGCACCCCCACCCCGGTCGTGGAGCGCTTCCCCGCCGCGGCCCACCCCGTGCCCTTCGACAAGACGGTCAAGCCGGTCGGCTGGGGGGTGGACAAGCTCACGACCGAAGCTCCGTTCAAGTGGGACTACCCGCACCTGTTCTCGCTGCGCGACGGGAAGATCTACGGACTCGGCCGCTCCGTGGACCAGCAGTGGCTCTTCGACACCGCCGCCGACACCAAGACCGACCTGCCGAACCGCCCGGACATCAACAAGGACAAGCCCGGCCCGGACGGCGGCGAGTGGAGGCGCAACTACGGCTCCGCCGTCCCCCTGCCGGCCGGCTTCAGGGGCCCCGACTCGGTCCTGGTCCTCGGCGGCGACCGCAACGACCCGAACACCTACCGCCTGGCCGGCGGCAAGTGGAACACCGAGAAGCCCCGCGCCTTCGGCCGCACCCAGGACGACACCCTGCTCCTGCCGAACGGCAACCTGCTCACCGTCAACGGCGCCTTCGACATCCGCGACTACGGCAACGGACCGTACAACCCCAACGCCGACCTGAAGTACCGCCAGGTCGAACTGCGCGACGAGAACGGCGACTGGAAGCTCGGCCCCGTCCAGCGGCTGCCGCGCGGCTATCACTCCAACGGCGTGGTCCTCCCGGACGGCCGCGTCATGATCACGGGCGACGAGCTGCAGCAGCTCGCCAACGACCCCGACATCAACGACAACAACAACGGCAGCATCGAGATCTACGAGCCGGCCTACCTCCACCAGGGCAGCCGCCCCGCGCTCGGCCTGATCTTCAACCCCAGCGTCGGCTACAACGAGAAGATCACGGTCAGCACCAGCACGCCCGGCGAGGTCACCCGCGCCGTGCTGCTGGCCCCGACCACCGCGACCCACTCGATCAACACCAGCCAGCGTCACCTCGAACTGCGTATCAAGAGTCGCGGCGGCAACTTCCTGGAGCTCCAGGCCCCGCCGACCGCCGCCGCGGCCCCGCCCGGCCACTACATGCTCTTCCTCCTCAACGAAGAGGGCGCACCGAGCAAGGCCGGCTGGGTCCAGCTCAAGCCCCAGGCTGCAGCTCAGACCACGGGTGCCGCCGCCCCCAAGGCGGGCGCCGACGACTGACACCCACTGTCTTCACCCGCTGTCTTCTACGGGGCGAGCCCCCAGCCTGGTCACGGGACACGGCTGGGGGCTCGCTTCAGCGCAAGCCCCAGGAGCATGGCCGTGTACGCGCACAGCACAGCGATCCCGGCCCACCACGGAAGCGGGAAGTATCCGGCCGAGGGGGCGTAGTGGGCGACGACCTGCGGATATTCGACGAGGGTCTGCTGGACGGCGAAGCCGGCGGCCGGAGTGACGCGCAGCAGCCACTTTGACAGGCCGTCGGCCGGCAGCGGAAGGGAGGTCACGACGTACGGAACCGCGATCGTCAGGACGGCGACGAGGATCGCGAGCCAGGAGCGCCGCAGCAGGGAGCCGAGCGCGAGGGCCAGCGGCGGCGAGGGCGAGGGCGCCGGCCGTGCCGACGACGACCCGTGTTCCGGTGAGCGCGGACACCCCGATGACGGGGATCCCGTTGCCCTTCAGGATCGTCATGCCCGCCGGGATCACGATGCCGATGGCGAGGAGAGCGGTCGCGAACGTGACGGCTGCAATGACGATCGCCTTCGCCGCGAGCCGGGAGCGGGTGACCGGCGTACCGTCCGCGGGCCCGGCTCGGTGCCCGGTGGCGGCGAACCGCACCGAGACCGCAAGCACGATGAGCAACGCCAGGGCCAGGCCCCCCAGGGTGCGTTCCACCGGGCGGGCGCCGTCCTCGGCGCCCGCCGGGCCGATGTCGCCGGCGCCGGTGACCGTGATCGTGCCGTTCTTCTCCACCGCCCCGGACGCCAGATGGTCCTTCTCCCAGTCCGTCCGGTTCCGCTCGCCGACAGCGTCATCACTCCAGCCCCCGGCGGTTGCGCCCCGGAGGGCGATGCTGTCGAAGGTGCCGCCGGCCTGCGTCCAGCGCACCTGCTCCGTGGCGCCGCCCAGGCCGGTCCGCCGCAGCGTCAGGTCTCCGGGGGAGGTGGCGAACAGTCCGACCTGCACGGTCTCGGGCAGCCCGGGCAGTCGCACGGCACCGACCTCCGTCCACCTCCTGCCGTCGGCGGACTCGTGGCCGGTGACGGTGTCGCCCGACCGGGTCAGCCGCAGCCAGCGTGGCGCCCCGTCCGTGACTCCCCTGCCGCTGCCGGCGATGTCGTGGCGGTAGCCGTACTGCATCCGTACGCCGTGGCTGCCGGTGGCCATCAGTGCCGCGTAGGAGGAGCCGGGGCGGACGCCGTCCCCGGGTTCCTGGTCCTCGCACGGGCGCAGCACGGCGCCCCGGCCGACCGGACTCCCGTATCGCTCGGCGAGCTGGCGCGGCAGGCACTGACCGCCCGGGCCGCCGACATCGCCGCGAAGGCGCTGATCGTCGACGACGAGGTGCGGGCGGACGCCTGGACGGAGGGGAGCGCGGCGCTGCTGTCCCGGATGGTGGAGAACCTGGCCGACAACGCGATCACGCACAACCGGGGAAGCGGCTGGATCCGGATCTCCACCGAGCGCACCGCTACGGAGGCGCTTCTGGTCGTGGAGACCGGAGGGCGCGTCCTCGACCAGAACGAGGTGGACCGGCTGACAGAGCCGTTCGAGCGGCTCGGCGCCGACCGGACGGGACCGGAGGGGAACTCCGGTCTGGGGCTGTCGATCGTCGCCGCGCACGGCGGAGGTCTCGCCCTGCTGGCCCGGCCGGAGGGCGGTCTGCGCGTCGCGGCGGCGCTGCCGTCGGCGGCCGGTTCGGAAGGATGACGCGATGAAGGTTCTGGTCGTGGGAGGGCGCGCGAACGCTGGCCGAGGTCGTCGCCGAGGGACTGCGGGACCATGGGATGGCGGTCGACATCGGAATTCGCCGTCCTGGAGGCACTGTTGCGTGCCAGTCCGGGCATCCTGAGCGCCGAGGACCTCCTGGAACGGGTGTGGGACGAGAACGCCGACCCCTTCACCAACACGGTGACCGTCACCATCGGCCGGCTGCGCCGCAAGCTGGGCGGCCCACCGGTCATGCGTCGCAAACATGCAGGTCAAAACGATCCTGCATGCCTGCGAAGCAGTGGGGCGGGTGGGACTCGAACCCACGGCCGACGGATTATGAGTCCGCTGCTCTAACCGGCTGAGCTACCGCCCCTCCACGGCGTGGCGCGTACATGTGTGCGCGCCGTCTGCCGCAGCATAGCCGCTCATACGATCTCCTGCTCCGGATGCCCCGCATGATCGGCTTCGTCCGCCCAGAGAGACCGCGCTGAGGGCTGCCCGGTTCCATGCCGGGCGTAAAAAATGAGCGGAAACGAGAAGAGGACCCACTCGGGGTCCTCTTCTTCATCGCTCCCCCGGCTGGACTCGAACCAGCAACCCTCCGGTTAACAGCCGAATGCTCTGCCAATTGAGCTACAGGGGATCGCGCTCCCCCGACTGGACTCGAACCAGTAACCTGCCGGTTAACAGCCGGCTGCTCTGCCAATTGAGCTACAGGGGATTGCTGCGTTGCACCGAACAGCCCTCCTCCGGCCTTGCCGGGGGGCGGTCGCTCGCTGCGAGACATAGATTAGCGCAAGCAGGGGGGTGCTCCGCCAATCGGTATCGACAGCAGGCCGGGCACCGATCTCGACGAAGGGTGGCAGGCATGCGGTACAAGGTCACGTTCGCCGTCGGACTGGCCCTCGGGTACGTCCTCGGCACACGGGCGGGGCGGGAGCGGTACGAGCAGATGAAGAAGTCCGCGCGGGAGCTGGCGCAGAACCCGGCGGTCCGCAATGCGGCCGAGCAGGCCGGGCAGACCTCGCGGCAGTACGCCGGGAAGGCCTTCGCCACGGTGAGCGAGAAGGTCGGGGACCACATGCCGGCCTCCGTGACCCAGCGGGTCCGGTCGCTGCGCGGGCGGGGGCCGGAGTTCGAGGACGAGTGGGGAACCAGCAACACCTGAGTCACCTGCGGGTGCGCCGGGTGCGGCAGAATCCTCCACATGGGGATAGTCGCCGGGCTGGACAGCTCTTCCGCCTTCACTCGCATCGTCGTCTGCGACACGGACACGGGTGCGGTGCTCCGCCAGGGGTACGCACCCCATCCGCTGCCGGCCGATGACCCCCACGGCACGGGTCCGTACGAGATCGATCCACAGGCCTGGCTGCTCTCGCTCGGCGAGGCGGCCGGCGGCGGGCTGCTCGAAGGGGTCCAGGCCATCGGGGTCTCCGCCCAGGGCCACGCGCTGCTGCCGCTGGACGCGCAGGGCGCGCTGGTCCGGCCGGCCCTGGTCGGCAACGACAAGCGGGCCCAGGTGGCCGCGGCGGATCTGGTGGAGCGGTTCGGCGGCCGGGCCGGCTGGGTGGAGGCGGTCGGATCCGTCCCGCAGCATGCGCAGCCCATCGCGAAGCTGGCCTGGCTGGCCCGCAACGAACCCGATGCGGCCCGCCGGGTCGCCGTGCTGATGCAGCCGCACGACTGGCTGGTCTGGCAGCTGCTGGGCCGGCCGGCCCGGCGCACCACCGACCGGGGCGGGGCCTCCGGCACCGGCTACTGGTCGGCGGCCACCGGCTCCTACCGGCCCGACCTGGTCGAGCTGGCCCTCGGGCACCGGGCGATGCTGCCGGAGGTGCTCGGTCCGGCCGATGCCGCCGGCACCACCCCGGAGGGGCTGCTGATCTCCGCCGGAACCGGCGAGACCATGGCCGCCGCGCTGGGCCTGGGCCTCGGCCCGGGCGACGCGGTGGTCTCGCTGGGCGCCTCCGGGTCGGTGATGGCCGTGCACCACGAGGCGCTGTCGGAGCCGGGCGGTCTGATCACCTCGCTGGCCGACGCGGCCGGCCTGCACCTGCCGGTGGTGAACACCTCCAATGCGGTACGGGCCCTGCGCGGCACCGCCGAGCTGCTGGGCACGGATCTGGAGGGGCTGAGCGAGCTCGCGCTGAAGTCCACCCCGGGCGCCCACGGCCTCGTACTGCTGCCCTACCTGGAGGGCGAGCGGACCCCGAACCTGCCGCACACCGCCGGGACGCTCGCCGGGCTGCGCCGGGACTCGATGAAGCCGGAGCACCTGGCGCAGGCGGCCTTCGAGGGCATGCTGTGCGGGCTGGTGGACGCGCTGGATGTGCTGCGCACCCGCGGGGTGGAGATCCGGCGGGTGTTCCTGCTGGGCGCGGCGGCCGAGCTGCCCGCCGTACAGGCCGCGGCGCCGGGGCTGTTCGGCACCCAGATCGTGGTGCCGGAGCCGGCCGACTACGCGGCGCTGGGCGCGGCCCGGCAGGCGGCCTGGGCGCTGGGAGTGGCGCAGGGCACCCTGGCCCCGCACACCCCGCCGGTCTGGCCGCCGGCCGCGGCCCGGGTCCTGGAGGTGGACGAGGAGCTGCTGTCGGCCTGGCAGGCGGTGCGGCAGCATTACGCGGCCACCCGCGAGTCGGTGCATCCGGGGGCCTTCACGGCCTGAGCCTTCACGGCTTAGGTCAACAGCGCGGGCCCGGTCGGGCTTTTGGACCGGCTTTGCGAAAAACGGTGGGTCTCCGGACACCCGGTGGTCGAAGATGGGGTGGACCCCCGATCTTGCCGACCCGGAGCCTGCGCGTGCTCATACGACTTCTGCGGACGCACCTCGGTCCGTACCGGAAACCCATCGGCCTGCTGGTGCTGCTCCAGCTGCTCCAGACCAGTGCAAGCCTGTACCTGCCCACGCTGAACGCCGACATCATCGACAACGGTGTCGTCCACGGCGACACCGGCTACATCCTGGGCTTCGGTGCCCTGATGCTCGCGGTGTCGCTGGTGCAGCTGGTGTGCAACATCTGTGCCGTCTACTACGGCGCCCGGACCGCGGCGGCGCTCGGCCGGGACGTCCGGGCGGCCGTCTTCGACCGGGTGCAGAGCTTCTCCGCCCGGGAGCTGGGGCAGTTCGGGGCCCCCTCGCTGATCACCCGCACCACCAATGACGTCCAGCAGGTCCAGATGCTGGTGCTGATGGCGTTCACCCTGATGGTGTCGGCGCCGATCATGTGCGTCGGCGGCATCGTGATGGCGCTCTCGCTCGATGTGCAGCTGTCGAGCGTGCTGATCGCGGTGGTGCCGGTGCTCGGCATCTCGGTCGGTGCGATCGTGATGAAGACCCGCCCGCTGTTCCGGCAGATGCAGGAGCGGCTCGACACCGTGAACCGGGTGCTGCGCGAGCAGATCACCGGCAACCGGGTGATCCGCGCCTTCGTCCGCGACGACTACGAGAAGGAACGCTTCCGCCGGGCCAACGCGGACCTCACCGCCGTCTCGCTGGATGCCGGCCGCTGGCTGGCGCTGATGTTCCCCACGGTGATCGTGGTGGTCAACGTCGCCGGTGTGGCCGTGGTCTGGTTCGGGGCCATGCGGATCGACAGCGGCGGGATGGAGATCGGCCAGCTGACGGCCTTCCTGGCCTATCTGCTCCAGATCGTCATGTCCGTGATGATGGCCACCTTCATGTTCATGATGGTGCCGCGCGCCGAGGTGTGCGCGGAGCGCATCCAGGAGGTGCTCGACACCTCCTCCAGCGTGGTCCCGCCCGCCGACCCGGTGCGTACCCTCGCCCGGCGCGGGCAGCTGGAGCTGCGCGGCACCGACTTCCGCTACCCGGGGGCCGAGGCCCCGGTGCTGCGCGGAGTCGACCTGGTGGCCCGGCCCGGTGAGACCACCGCGGTGATCGGGTCCACCGGCAGCGGCAAGTCCACCCTGCTGGGGCTGGTGCCCCGGCTGTTCGACGCGACCGGCGGCGAGGTGCTGGTCGACGGGGAGGACGTACGGCGCATCGATCCGGAGCTGCTGGCCCGGACGGTGGGCATGGTTCCGCAGAAGCCGTACCTGTTCTCCGGAACCGTCGCCTCCAACCTCCGGTACGGGCGTCCGGACGCCTCCGACGAGGAGCTGTGGCAGGCCCTGGAGGTGGCGCAGGCCAGGGAGTTCGTCGAGCGGCTGGAGGGCGGCCTGGACGCGCCCGTCAGCCAGGGCGGAACCAATGTCTCCGGGGGTCAGCGGCAGCGCCTGGCGATCGCCCGCACCCTGGTGCAGCGGCCGGAGATCTACCTGTTCGACGACTCCTTCTCGGCCCTGGACTACGCGACGGACGCGGCGCTGCGGGCGGCGCTGGCCCGCGAGACCGAGGACGCGACCGTGGTGATCGTCGCGCAGCGGGTGTCGACCATCCGCGACGCCGACCGGATCGTCGTCCTGGACGAGGGCCAGGTCGTGGGCGTCGGCCGGCATCACGAGCTGATGGCCGGCAACGAGACCTACCGGGAGATCGTGCTCTCCCAGCTGACGGAGGCGGAAGCCGCATGAGCGGGCCCGGCGGACGGATGATGATGGGGTCCACGGGCCAGGGGGCCCTCGACTTCAAGAACTCGGGCAGGCGGCTGCTGCGGCAGATCGCCAGGGACCGGGCGAAGCTGTGGGGCATGGTGCTGGCCGTGATCGGCAGCGTCGCCATGACGGTGATCGGCCCGAAGATCCTCGGCGAGGCCACCGACCTGGTCTTCGCGGGGATCGTGGGCCGGGAGATGCCGGCCGGGCTCACCAAGGAGCAGGCCCTGGAGGAGATGCGCGCCCGGGGCGACGGCGGTACCGCCGACATGCTGTCGGGGACCGATTTCACTCCTGGCCAGGGCATCGACTTCGGTGCGGTCGGCACGGTGGCGGTCTGGGCGCTGGTGGTGTTCGCGCTGGCAGCGCTGTTCATGCTGGTGGCGACCCGGCTGTCGAACCACGTGATGAACGGCACCGTGTACCGGATGCGCGAGGAGCTCCAGGCGAAGCTGTCGCGGCTGCCGCTGTCGTACTTCGACCAGCAGAAGCGCGGCGAGGTGCTGAGCCGGGCGACCAACGACATCGACAACATCGGGCAGACGCTGCAGCAGACGATGGGGCAGTTGCTGAACTCGCTGCTCACCATCGTCGGTGTGCTGGCGATGATGTTCTGGATCTCGCCGCTGCTGGCGCTGGTGGCGCTGGTGACCGTGCCGGTGTCGGTGGTCGTCGCCGCGAAGATCGGCAAGCGGTCGCAGCCGGAGTTCGTGGCGCAGTGGAAGTCCACGGGCACGCTGAACGCCCATATCGAGGAGATGTACTCGGGGCACACCCTGGTGAAGGTGTTCGGCCGGCAGCGGGAGTCCGCGGCGGCCTTCGCCGAGCAGAACGAGGCGCTGTACCGGGCGAGTTTCAAGGCGCAGTTCGTCAGCGGGCTCATGCAGCCGGTGATGCTGTTCGTGTCGAACATCAACTACGTGCTGGTGGCGGTCGTCGGCGGGCTCAAGGTGGCCTCGGGCACCCTGTCGATCGGTGATGTGCAGGCCTTCATCCAGTACTCGCGGCAGTTCTCGATGCCGCTGACGCAGGTGGCGTCGATGGCGAACCTGGTGCAGTCCGGTGTGGCCTCGGCGGAGCGGGTGTACGAGCTGCTGGACGCGCCGGAACAGGAACCGGACGCGGTGGTCCCGGAGCGCCCGGAGAAGATCCGCGGCCAGGTGACCCTGGACAAGGTGGCCTTCCGCTACGAGCCGGACCGGCCGCTGATCGAGGACCTGACGCTGGCGGTGGAGCCGGGTCAGACGGTCGCGATCGTCGGCCCGACCGGGGCGGGCAAAACCACCCTGGTCAACCTGCTGATGCGGTTCTACGAGGTGACCGGCGGGCGGATCGCGCTGGACGGGGTGGACATCGCGAAGATGACCCGTGAGGAGCTGCGCGGCGCGATCGGCATGGTGCTGCAGGACACCTGGCTGTTCGGCGGCACCATCGCGGAGAACATCGCGTACGGCTCCTCGCGCGAGGTGACCCGGGCGGAGATCGAGGCGGCGGCGCGGGCGGCGCACGCGGACCGGTTCGTGCGCACCCTGCCGGACGGCTATGACACGGTGCTGGACGACGAGGGTGCGGGGGTCAGCGCGGGCGAGAAGCAGCTGATCACCATTGCGCGGGCGTTCCTGTCGGATCCGGTGATCCTGGTGCTGGACGAGGCGACGAGCTCGGTGGACACCCGTACCGAGGTGCTCATACAGAAGGCGATGGCGCGGCTGTCGCACGGCCGGACCTCGTTCGTGATCGCCCACCGGCTGTCCACGATCCGCGACGCGGACGTGATCCTGGTGATGGAGAACGGCTCGATCGTGGAGCAGGGCAGCCACGAGGAACTGCTGGCGTCCGAGGGTGCGTATGCGCGGCTGTATGCGGCGCAGTTCGCGCAGGCGGTGGCCGAGGTCGACTAGGTCCCGTCGCCCGGACAGGGCCGGTCGGGGGCGCCTTTCGGGGCGCCCCCTGCCGTACTCAGTCCAGGTAGCCGCGGAGTTGGTCGGCGAAGGCGTGGTCGCGCAGCTTGTTCAGGGTCTTGGACTCGATCTGGCGGATCCGTTCGCGGGTGACCCCGAAGATCCGGCCGATCTCCTCCAGGGTGCGGGGCCGCCCGTCGGCCAGTCCGTACCGGAGCTGGACGACCTTCCGCTCCCGCTCGCCGAGGGTGGAGAGCACCGCCTCCAGGTGTTCCCGCAGCAGGAAGAAGGCGGCGGATTCCACCGGCGAGGCGGCGTCCCCGTCCTCGATCAGGTCGCCGAGGGCGACGTCGTCCTCCTCCCCCACGGGGGCGTGCAGGGAGACCGGTTCCTGGGCGAGCCGGAGCACCTCGCTGACCCGTTCGGGGGTCAGCTCCAGGTGCCGGGCGACCTCTTCGGCGGTGGGCTCGTATCCGCGCTCCTGCAGCATGCGGCGCTGGACCCGGACCACCCGGTTGATGAGCTCGACCACATGGACGGGGACTCTGATGGTCCGGGCCTGGTCCGCGAGGGCGCGGGACATGGCCTGCCGGATCCACCAGGTGGCGTAGGTCGAGAACTTGTAGCCGCGGGCGTAGTCGAACTTCTCGACGGCCCGGATGAGCCCGAGGTTGCCCTCCTGCACCAGGTCGAGCATGGTGAGCCCGCGCCCGACGTACCGCTTCGCCACGGACACCACGAGCCGCAGGTTGGCCTCGATGAGCCGGCGTTTGGCCATCCGGCCCATGACGACCAGCTTGTCGAGGTCCACGGCGAGCTGCGAATCGAGATCGGGGGTGAGCCGGAGCTTCTCCTCGGCGAACAGTCCGGCTTCGACCCGCCGGGCCAGCTCCACCTCCTCCGCCGCGGTCAGCAGCGGAATCCTGCCTATCTCCCGCAGGTACTGCCGGAACAGATCGGCGGACGGTCCCCCACCCCCGCTGCTGCCGCTGCCGCTGTCGGCGCGCCGACGTGGCTCGGGCACCCGCTCGATCAGTTCCAGCGGCTCCAGCGGCTCCAGGGGCTGCGGCTCGTCGTCGTCCACGGCCTCGACCTCGGGCTCGTCTGCGGCAGGTGCGGCAGGTGCGGCATCTTTGTGCTCTGCGGTTGCGGTCAGGATCTGGGTCTGCACGGGGGCGACCTCCAGGGCTCCGAGGACTCAAGCACCGCAACTCAGTGTGGGGTACGGCACATCGCCGCCACGAGGGGCGTGCGAGTACTTTCTGAGTCCGGTGCGTGACCGGATGGTTACCCGCCGACCGGAACTCCGATGCCTTTCGCACGCACGTCCGGCAACATCCGTCCGATACGGCCCCCTCGGCTCCCTCGGCCCCCTACGTCGCGGCAGCGGGGTCCGCCGGCTCCACGCGGACCGCGCAGGTCTTGAACTCCGGCATCCGGGAGACCGGGTCCAGGGCCGGGTTGGTGAGGGTGTTGGCGCGGCCCTCGCCCGGCCAGTGGAACGGCATGAAGACCGTGTCGGGGCGGATGGTGTCCGTGATGCGGGCCGGGGCCACCGCCCGGCCACGGCGGGAGGTGACGGCCAGCGGGGCGCCCTCGACCGCGCCGATCCGGTCGGCCAGGCGGGGGTGGAGTTCCACGAAGGCTCCGGGGGCGGCGGCGTTGAGTTCCGCCACCCGGCGGGTCTGGGCCCCGGACTGGTACTGGGAGACCACCCGGCCGGTGGTGAGGAGGATCGGGTAGTCCGCGTCGGGGAGTTCGGCGGACGCGCGGTGGGCGACCGGGATGAACCGGGCGCGGCCGTCGTCGGTGGCGAAGCGGTCCAGGAAGAGGCGGCGGGTGCCCGGGCCCGGGGTGTCCTCGGGGCAGGGCCAGAACACGCCCTGGTGTTCCTCGATGGCGCGGTAGGAGATGCCGGAATAGTCCGCCGGGCCGCCGGCGGAGGCCCGGCGGAGCTCCCCGAAGACTTCTTCGGGGTCCTCGGGGAAGCCCTTGTCGATGCCCAGGCGGGCGGCCAGGCCGTGCAGGACGTGCAGGTCGCTGCGGACGCCGGGGGGCGGGGTGAGGGCCTGCCTGCGGAGCAGGACGCGGCCTTCGAGGTTGGTGGTGGTGCCGGTTTCCTCGGCCCACTGGGTGACCGGCAGGACCACGTCGGCGAGGGCCGCGGTCTCGGAGAGGACCACGTCGGCGACGGCCAGGAAGTCGAGGGAGCGGATGCGGTCCTCGATGCGGGAGGCGTGCGGGGCCGAGACCACCGGGTTGGAGCCCATGAGGAGGAGCGCGCGGACGTCCTGGCCGAGGGCGTCGAGGAGTTCGTACGCGCTGCGGCCGGGGCCGGGGAGGGAGTCGGGGTCGACGCCCCAGACGGCGGCCACGTGGGCGCGGGCGGCCGGGTCGGTGAGCTTGCGGTAGCCGGGCAGCTGGTCGGCCTTCTGGCCGTGTTCCCGGCCGCCCTGGCCGTTGCCCTGGCCGGTGAGGCAGCCGTAGCCGGAGTGCGGGCGGCCGGCCCGGCCGGTGGCCAGGCAGAGGTTGATCCAGGCGGAGACGGTGTCGGTGCCCTTGGCCTGCTGCTCCGGGCCGCGGGCGGTGAGGACCATGCCGGTGGACGGGGTGCAGAACATCGAGACGGCTTTGCGGAGTTTGGGGACGGGCACCCCGGTGATCCGTTCGACCAGCTCCGGCCAGTGGGCCATGGCGGCGGCCCGCGCCTCCGGCCAGCCGGTGGTGCGCTCGGCGATGAAGGCCTCGTCGGTGCGGCCTTCGGCGACGACCAGGTGGAGCAGGCCGAGGGCGAGGGCCAGATCGGTGCCGGGGCGGGGGGCGAGGTGCAGATCGGCCTGGGCGGCGGTGCGGGTGCGGCGCGGGTCGATGACGATCAGCGTGCCGCCGTTCTCCCTCAGTTCGGTGAGGTAGCGCAGCGCGGGCGGCATGGTCTCGGCCAGGTTGGAGCCGACCAGGATGACGCAGCCGGTGCGCGGGATGTCCTCCAGCGGGAAGGGCAGGCCGCGGTCCAGGCCGAAGGCCCGCTGGTGGGCGGCGGCGGCCGAGGACATGCAGAAGCGGCCGTTGTAGTCGATCTGCGAGGTGCCGAGGGCGACCCGGGCGAACTTGCCCAGGGCGTAGGCCTTCTCGTTGGTGAGGCCGCCGCCGCCGAACACGCCGACGGCGTCCGCCCCGTGGGTGCGGCGGGTGCGGCCGAGACCCTCGGCGATGGCGTCGAGGGCCTCCTCCCAGGTGGCCGGCTCGAGCGTGCCGGTGGCGTGGGTGCGGATCAGCGGCTCGGTCAGGCGCACCCGGGAGGAGAGCAGGGCGGGAGCGGTGCGGCCCTTGCCGCACAGCGCTCCCCGGTTGACGGGGAAGTCCTCGCGCTCCACCACGTCGACCGCCGTTTCCCCGGCGGCGGGGCGCAGGTTCATCCCGCACTGGAGTGCGCAGTACGGGCAGTGGGTCGCGGTGGTGTGCATGCGCCCAGCGTGTGGCGCGGGTGTTACGCCCGCCCTCGGCTTGCGTTAAGAGCCGGGGTGTTCCGCCTCAGCGGGCGGGCTGGCCGCCGGTGAGGTGGCGGACCGTGGGGCCGGCCGTCCAGCCGCCGTCGACGGCGAGTTCCGCGCCGGTCATATAGCCGGCCGCATCGGACAGCAGGAAGGCAACGGCCCCGGCGATCTCCTTGGGGATGCCGACCCGGCCCATCGGGGCGCCGGGGAAGTTGCCCTCGCCGGCCTGGATGCCGACCGGGGCGGTCATCGGGGTCAGGGTCATGCCGGGGTGGACCGAGTTCACGCGGATCTTCGCCTCGGCGAGCTCCACCGCCCCGATCTTCGACAGGCCGCGGACGCCCCACTTGGAGGCTCCGTACCCCGCGGTCAGGGCAAGGCCGGTGAGGCCTGCCGCGGAGGAGATGTTGACGATCGAGCCGCCACCGCCCGCCCGGAGCAGCGGGACGGCGGTCTTGATGCCGATGAACACGCCGACCAGGTTGATCTCCAGGCAGCGGCGGAAGTGCTCGACGCTCTCGTGCTCCAGGAACTGGCCGGCGGCTATGCCGGCATTGTTGACCAGGCCGTCGAGCCGGCCGAATTCGGCCACCGCGTGGTCGAGGGCGGTCTGCCAGTCGGTCTCGCTGGTGACGTCGTGCCTCAGGAAGCGGGCGGCGTCGCCGAGCGTGGCGGCGAGGACGGCGCCCTCCTCCTCCAGCACATCGGTGACGAGCACCATGCCGCCGCCGTCCACGACGGCCTGCGCGGCTGCCGCGCCGAGCCCGCGGGCCCCACCGGTGATGACGACGACCTTGCCGCTCAGATCCACAACAGCCACGGGTTGCCCACCTCTGACGCTCGACGCGACCGGACAGTCATATGACTATTCGGAATAGGGCGGTCAGTCTGCCAGAGTGCCCAGGGCCCGCGACACCCCCTGCTCCTTCGGCCCCAGGAAGGTCGGCTCCGGGGTGAACACCGCGTCCAGCGCGGCCTTGCCCGCCGCCAGGACCTCCCGGGCGCCGCCGTAGTACCAGGTCGCGTCGTGCACGTCGGAGACGCCGACCCCGTACGGTTCGACGCCCGCCGCCCGGCACAGCGCGACCGCCCGGCGTATATGGAAGCCCTGGCTGATCAGCACCGCCCGGTCGACGCCGAATATCTCCTTGGCGCGCACGCACGAGTCCCAGGTGTCGAAGCCCGCGTAATCGCTGACGATCCGCGCGTCCGGCACTCCGCGGGAGACGAGATAGGCCCGCATCGCGTCGGGCTCGTCATACTCCTCGCGGCTGTTGTCCCCGGTGACCAGGACCACCTTGACCCGGCCCGTCCGGTAGAGCTCGGCCGCCGCGTCCAGCCTCCGGGCCAGGTACGGGGTGGGCCGCTCGCCCAGCAGGCCCGCCCCGAACACCATCGCGACCTCGGTGGCGGGCACGTCCGCCGTGGTGTGCAGCCGGTCCTCGGCCACCGCGTGGGTCCACGCCGAGGGCAGCAGCGCCAGCACGCAGCCCAGCATCACCGCCTGCACGGCCCGCCGCCGCCTGGCCACGGTCCCGAGCCGGACCGCCCCCATGGCCCTGCCGAAAGCCCTACCGAAAACCCTGCCGAGCACCCTGCCCATGGCCTGCCCCCCACCCGTACTCCCCTGACCTTGCACAAGTCCGGACGAGCGGGCCCGGCCCCCAGTTCCGCCCCCGCCCCCTTTCACTCGTACGAATGACCGAGTGAGCGTCCGGTAAACACCCGTCACCCCCGTGCAACGGCCCGGCAACCTGCGCCCGTCAGGATCGGTTCATGACGGAGCCGGTGCACCCTCCCGAGTCCCCTGCCTTTCCCGCCTTCCTCCACCCCCAGTCCCTCCCCTTCGGCAGTGCGGCCGAGCTGCTGAGCCGGATCACCGCCCAACTCGGGACCCAGCTCAGCGGTCTGCGCCCGCCCGGAGCCCGGCGTAACGGAGCCCCTGCATGCCCACCCTCGTCGCCGTCGCCCACGGCAGCCGTGATCCGCGCGCCCTCGACACCGTCACCGCCCTCCTCGAACGCACCCGCGAGCTCCGCCCCCGCCTCGATATCCGCCTCGGCCACATCGAGCTGAACGTCCCGCTGCTCGACGACACCCTGCGTGAGCTGCGCGGCGCGGCGGTGCTCGTCCCGCTGCTGCTGAGCCGCGGCCACCACACCAAGCGCGACCTGCCCGAGGCCGCGCGCCGCGCCCCGCACCTGCGGGAGGTCCGGATCGCCGCTCCGCTCGGCCCGCACCCGCTCCTCGTCGAAGCCCTCCACGACCGGCTGCTGGAGGCCGGCTGGACTCCCGGCACCGCCGTCGTCCTGGCCGCCGCCGGCTCCCGCGACCCCGAGGCCGCCACCGACACCCGGCGCACCGCCGCCCAGCTCTCCGAACGCCTCGGCGGGGTCCCGGTCGTCCCCGGCTACGCCTCCGCCGCCGCGCCGGCCGTCCCCGACGCCGTCCGGGCCCTGACCGCCCGCGGCCACCGGGTGGCCGTCGCCTCCTACTTCGCCGCCCCCGGCCGGTTCGCCACGCAGAGCGCCGCCGCGACCGCCGGGCCGGCCGCCGAACCGCTCGGCGACCACCCCGCACTCGCCCGGCTGCTGCTGCACCGCTACGACCGGGCCCTGGCCACCCCGTGCCCGCAGACCGCCCCCGCCGGCCTGGATCTCGTCACGGCCTGATCCCGGTTTGTCGGTCCTTCCGGTTAACGTCAATGCATGGAAGGCACCCTGCACGACCCGTACGATCCGTCCGCCACCGAGCGCTGGGCCGCAGAACCCGACAAACGCCCGGGCCGGACCGCCTTCCAGCGCGACCGGGCGCGGGTGCTGCACTCCGCCGCCCTGCGCCGGCTCGCCGGGAAGACCCAGGTCGTCACCCCGGGCACGCACGCCCACGACTGGGACGCCAGCCCCCGCACCCGGCTGACCCACTCCCTCGAATGCGCCCAGGTCGGCCGGGAGCTCGGCGCCGCCCTCGGCTGCGACCCCGACCTCGTCGAGGCCGCCTGCCTCTCCCACGACATGGGCCACCCGCCGTTCGGCCACAACGGCGAGGAGGTGCTCAACGACTTCGCCAAGGACTGCGGCGGCTTCGAGGGCAACGCCCAGTCCCTGCGGCTGCTCACCCGCCTCGAACCCAAGCGGTTCGTGCCCGACCCCCGCACCGGCGAGCTGGTGAGCGTCGGCCTCAACCTCACCCGCGCCAGCCTCGATGCCGCCACCAAGTACCCGTGGGCGCGCGGCGGCCACCCCACCGACCCAGCCTCGGTCAAGTTCGGTGCGTACGACGACGACCTGCCGGTCTTCGAGTGGCTGCGGCAGGGCGCGCCCGCGGACCGCAAGTGCTTCGAGGCCCAGGTGATGGACTGGGCGGACGACGTGGCGTACTCCGTCCACGACTTCGAGGACGGGCTGCACGCCGGGCACCTCGACCCCAATCTGCTGTTCGCCGAGCCGGAGCGGCGCGCCATCTGGCAGGTGGCGATCGGCCGGTACGTGCCGGCCGGCACCGACCCGGAGGAACTGCGCGAGGCCCTCGACCGGCTGATGGAGGAGGACTGGTGGCCGCACGGGTACGACGGCTCGGCCGTCGCCCAGGCCCGCCTGAAGGACGCCACCAGCCAGCTGATCGGCCGGTTCTGCCTGGGCGCCGAGGGCGCGACCCGGGAGGCGTACGGCACCGGCCGGCTGACCCGGTACGCCGCCGAGCTGGTGGTTCCGCGGGAGACCCGCAACGAGTGCGCCGTCCTGAAGGCCGTCGCCGACCTGTACGTGATGCAGCGCGAGGAACAGGAGCGGGTCCGGGCCGATCAGCGCATCGTCCTGGCCGAACTCGCCGAGGCACTGCTGGCCCGGGCCCCCGAGGGACTCGACCCGCAGTTCCGGGCCCTGTTCGATGCCGCGGCGGACGACCGGGCGAGGAAACGCACGGTCATCGACCAGATCGCCTCGCTCACCGACGCAGCCGCCCGCTCGCTGCACACCCGCCTCACCGCCCGGTCGCGGGGCGCCTCACGGTGAGCCGATCGGGCCACGGCCTCTTCACGCGGCAGGCTCAGTGCGGGACGCTCGCATGTGGTCGCATGTGACGCAGAGGTTATGAGGAGGCATCAGGTGGTCGACGCACACCGGACATTCGTCATCGTCGGCGGGGGTCTGGCCGGGGCAAAGGCGGCGGAAACACTGAGGTCGGAGGGGTTCACCGGCCGGGTGATCCTGATCGGCGACGAGCGCGACCACCCGTATGAACGGCCGCCGCTGTCGAAGGGGTACCTCCAGGGGAAAGAGGAGCGCGAAAGCGTCTTCGTCCACGAACCCGGCTGGTACGCGCGCGCCGACATCGAGCTGCACCTGGGCCAGCCCGCCGTACAGCTGGACCGCGAGGCCAAGAAGGTGGTGCTGGGCGACGGCACCGCGATGCACTACGACAAGCTGCTGCTGGCCACCGGCGCCGAACCGCGCCGGCTGGACATCCCCGGCACCGGCCTGGCCGGGGTGCACCACCTGCGCCGGCTCGCGCACGCGGAGCGGCTGCGCGGGGTGCTGGCCACCCTCGGCCGGGACAACGGGCACCTGCTGATCGCGGGCGCCGGCTGGATCGGCCTGGAGGTGGCGGCGGCGGCCCGCGGCTACGGCGCCGAGGTGACCGTGATCGAACCGGAGCCCACCCCGCTGCACGCGGTGCTCGGCCCGGAGCTCGGCCGGCTCTTCGCCGATCTGCACACCGAGCACGGGGTCCGCTTCCACTTCGGTGCGCGGCTGACGGAGATCACCGGGCAGGACGGCATGGTGCTGGCCGCCCGCACCGACGACGGCGAGGAGCACCCGGCGCACGCGGTGCTCGCCGCGATCGGCGCGGCCCCGCGGACCGCCCTGGCCGAGACCTCCGGGCTCGCCCTGGTGGACCGGTCCCACGGCGGCGGCATCGCGGTGGACGCCTCGTTGCGCACCTCCGACCCGGACATCTACGCGGTGGGCGACGTGGCGGCGGCCCACCACCCGCTGCTCGGCACCCGGCTGCGGGTCGAGCACTGGGCGAACGCGCTCAACGGCGGCCCGGCCGCGGCCCGCGCGATGCTGGGCCAGGCGGTCAGCTACGACCGGGTGCCGTACTTCTTCTCCGACCAGTACGACGTGGGCCTGGAGTACTCGGGGTACGCCCCGCCCGGCGCGTACGACCAGGTGGTGATCCGCGGTGACGCGGCCAAGCGGGAGTTCATCGCCTTCTGGCTGTCGGAGGGCCGGGTGCTGGCGGGCCTGAACATGAACGTGTGGGATGTCACGGAGCCCATCCAGGCGCTGGTCCGGTCGGCGGTGGTGGTGGACCGGGAGGCGCTGGCCGATCCCTCCGTCCCGCTGACCTCCCTGGTCCCGGCCGCGGCGGCGGAGGGCGCCTGACGAGGGCGCCTGACGGATCTGTCGTACCCCGGCCGTAGAATTCACGCGTGGCAGGCAGGATCAATGACGACGACGTGAAGGCGGTCCGGGACGCGGTCCCGATCGACGCCGTCGTGTCCGAGTACCTCCAACTGCGCAACGCGGGCGGCGGCAACCTCAAGGGCCTCTGCCCGTTCCATGACGAGAAGTCCCCGTCCTTCCAGGTCAGCCCCAGCAAGGGGCTGTACCACTGCTTCGGCTGCCAGGCGGGCGGGGACACCCTCGATTTCATCATGAAGATCGACCACCTCTCCTTCTCGGAGGCGGTGGAGCGGCTGGCCGGACAGGCCGGCATCACCCTCCGGTACGAGGAGGGCGGGTACACCGCCGGGACCAGCGGGCGCGGCGAGCGGATCCGGCTGGTCGAGGCACACAAGGCGGCGGCGCAGTTCTACGTGGAGCAGCTGGAGTCCCCCGAGGCGGAGATCGGCCGGAAGTTCCTGGCGGGGCGCGGCTTCGACCAGGCGGCAGCCGCGCATTTCGGGGTGGGCTACAGCCCGGCGGGCTGGGACCACCTGACCCGGTTCCTGCGCGGGCGGGGCTTCAGCGACAAGGAGCTGATCCTGTCCGGGCTGGCCCAGGACAGCCGCAGCGGGAAGCCGATCGACCGGTTCCGCGGCCGGCTGATGTGGCCGATCCGCGACATCACCGGCGAGGTGGTGGGCTTCGGCGCGCGCAAGCTGCGGGACGACGACAACGGCCCGAAGTACCTGAACACCCCCGAGACGGCGATCTACAAGAAGTCCCAGGTGCTGTACGGCATCGACCTGGCGAAGAAGGAGATCGCGAAGACCTCACGGGCGGTGGTGGTCGAGGGCTACACCGATGTGATGGCCTGCCATCTGGCCGGGGTGACCACGGCGATCGCGACCTGTGGCACGGCCTTCGGCGGGGACCACATCAAGATCCTGCGGCGGCTGCTGATGGACAACGCCACCGCCGAGGTGATCTTCACCTTCGACGGTGACGCGGCGGGCCAGAAGGCGGCGCTGCGGGCCTTCGAGGACGACCAGAAGTTCGCGGCGGAGACCTCCATCGCGATCACCCCGGGCGGGATGGACCCCTGCGAGCTGCGGCTCGCGGAGGGCGACGCGGCGGTGGCCGCCCTGGTGGACTCGCGCACCCCGCTGTTCGAGTTCGCGCTGCGGCACATCGTGGCCCGGCACAACCTGGAGAACCCGGCCGGCCGGGCGGCGGCGCTGGACGAGGCGGCCCCGGTGGTCGCAAACATCAAGAACATCGCCATCCAGCACGAGTCGGCGGTGCAGCTGGCCGGGATGCTGGGCGTGCGGGACGAGCAGTTCGTGGTCAAGCGGGTGGCGCAGCTGGCCCGTTGGGCGCGGGACCGGGGCGGGGCCGGCGGCCCGGGCGGCGGCCCCGGCGGCCCCGGTGGCCGCGCGCAGCAGTCGCAGCGCGGGCAGGGGCGCGGGCAGGGGTACGAGGCGGCGCCCGGGCCCGCCCCGGCCGGCGCGCCGGGCCCGGCGCTGAACCTGCGCAGCCCGGCCCACCGGACCGAGCGCGAGCTGCTGAAGCTGGCGCTGCAGCGGCCCGAGCTGGTCTCCCCGGCCTTCGATGCGTACGGGGCGGACGAGTTCACCGCCCCGCCGTACGCGGCGGTCCGGCAGGCCGTCCAGGACGCGGGCGGGGCTGCGCAGGGCGGCGAGGGCTATCTGGCGCGGGTCCGCGAGGCGGCGCCGAACGACACGGTCCGCGCGATGGTCACCGAGCTGGCGGTGGAGGCGGTCCACACGAAGTCGGTGGACGAGATCTACGCCGGCGAGCAGCTGGTCGCGGTCCGGCTGCGGGCCGTCGAGCGGCGGGTCAACGAGCTCAACAGCTCGATCGCGCGGCTGAATCCGCAGACCCAGGCGGAGCAGCACCAGGCGGTCAACCAGGAGCTGTGGGTGCTCCGCCAGTACGGGCTCCGGCTGCGCGCCCAGGGCGCGGCGGGGCTGTAGGCCCGCGCACGCGTCAGGTCGCGCACGCGTCAGGTGCGGTGCCGCCAGTCGCCGCCGGGGATCGCCAGGCCCGTCTCGGCCAGGCGGCGGGCCACCGGCCCAGCCGCCAGGTAGACCCAGGCGCGGACCGTGCTGCCGTCCGCCCGGTGGGCCTCCGCGGCCACCCGGTCGTACACATTCCGCGGCCGGCCGGGCCCGTGGTACTCCTCCAGCCGGTCCAGATCGGCGAGCAGCTCCTCGTACACGCCCGGCGCCGCGGTGATCAGGTCGCCGATGACCGAGGTGCCGGGGTGGTGCACGGCGTACGGGTAGCCGGGGCCCTGGTAGAGCAGGGCGTCCGGGAGCCGGGCGGGCTCCTCGGCGGCCGTGCGGCCCCGCAGGAAGAGGTCGTGGTTGTACTCCCCGGGGCGCAGGGTGCCGTACACGAAGAAGGGCAGCTCGGGCTGCCCCGTCGGCTCGGGCAGCTCCGTCACGGTGCGACCTCCGCCGCGACCCAGTCGAGGTAGTCCGCGCTGCCGTGCACCACGGGCGTGGCGATGATCTCCGGTGTGTCGTACGGGTGGCCCGCCGCCAGCCGGGCCTCGAGGGCGGGGTAGCTCGCGGCGGTGGTCTTGAACAGGACCTGCCACTCCTGGGCGGTCTCTACCTCGCCCTTCCACCGGTACACGGAGGTGACCGGGCCCGTGACCTGGGCGCAGGCGGCCGTCCGCGACTCCACGGCGTCCCGCGCCAGGGCGGTGGCGGCCTCCGCCGAATCCACGGTGGTCAGCACGGTGACGACCGCCACCGCCGCCGGTTCGGGTACGGGCCGGTCGACCGATGCCATGGGAGTCCTCCTCGGATGGAAACGTCATGGAGATTCTCGCTCCCGGACGCCGTGGCCGGCCTCGGGGGGCTCTCGCCAACCCCCCTCACCCGGACGGCGGGTGGCGGCCGGGCGGCCGGGACCCCGCGGCTGACCTGGGCGGACGGCAGCTCGCGGCGGAGGACCGGGCCGGATGTGACGGCGTATCAGCAGGCGCGTCGGCGACTGCCGGGGTGAGATCGGCGCACGGCCCCGCGTCACCAGGAGCGGGGAGCAGGAGCAAGGAGCCCCCATGCGCCGACACACCGCCCAGCTGCTGACCGCCACCACGCTGACCGCCACCGCGATCACCGGGCCGGTCACGGGTGCGGTCGCGCTGTCCGGACCACTCGCCCCGGGGGACTTCGCTCCGCTGGAGGTCTGGCCGAGGTCCGCCGCCCCCGGCACCACCGTCACCGTGAACACCACCGCCTGCGGGCCGGACGGGCACGCCGACGGCGATGGCACCACGGTCGGCGGGGGCAGGTTCCGGCTGCTGCCAGGCACCCACAAGGAGGTGGTCGTGGGGCAGTTCCAGGTCGCCCACGACGCCCGCCCCGGCAGCTACGCAATCGGCGCGACCTGCGCCAACGGCAAGTTCGCCACCGGCGATCTGGTCGTCACCGAGGGCCGTGGCCCGCAGGGCCACGTCCGGACCGGAGTCGGCGGCGGTACGACCACCACCGTCGACCCCGCCAAGATCACGGCGGGAGCGGCAGTGCTGGCCGCGGTCGCCGTCGGCGGTACCTGGCTCCTGCGTCGCCGGGCGAGCGGCACGCGGAGCTGACGGGCGCCCACCGCGGCCCCGGCCGCGGTCCGACCGGTACCGCCCCCCCGTCGCCCGCCCCGTGTGGTCCCCCCGTTCGCGGGGCCGGGCGACGGCCCGTCACCGTCACACCGAGGGGCAGTCCATGGGAGGCGACACCCGCACGGCCGGTCGCGCCGGCCTCCTCGCCCTCGCCGCCTGTCTCGGCGTCTGGCTGGTCACCAGCGGTTCGGCCGAGCAGGTCCGGCCGCCCCAGCCCTCCCCCGCGGAGGCGATGGGTCCACCACTCCCCAGTCCACCCGGTCCGCCCGGCCCAGCCGGCCCGGCCGGCCCGGCAGGCCGCTCCGGGGCGGCGTTCGCGCCCTTGCCCGGTTCCCCGCCCACCCGGATCCGGATCCCGTCCATCCAGGTGGATGCGCCGCTGACCGGGCTCGGCCTGGAATCCGACGGCCGCCTCCAGGTCCCGCCGCCGGCCCGCCGCGACCTGGCCGGCTGGTACCGCGACGGGACCACCCCCGGCGCGGCCGGCACCGCCGTCATTGCGGGCCATGTCGACCACGCCACCGGCCCGGCGGTCTTCTACCGCCTGGGCGCGCTGCGCCGCGGCGCCACGATCGAGGTGCCGCGCGCGGACCGCCGTACCGCCGTGTTCACCGTGTACGCCGTCGAGGTGTACGACGCCCGGGCCTTCCCGGATGAACGGGTGTACGGTCCGGCGCCCCGGGCCGAGCTCCGGGTGATCACCTGCGGCGGCGGCTTCTCACCGCGCACCGGCTACCGCGGCAACGTGGTGGTCTACGCCCACCTCAGCGGGTCCCGACAAGAGCGGCCGGGCCGGTCAGGCCCACTGCTCCCAGCCGAGCTTGAGCACCAGCGCGCACACCACGGTCAGCAACACCACCCGGACGAACCCGCTGCCCTTCTTGAGGGCCAGCCGGGCTCCGGCCTGCCCCCCGGCCAGGTTGAAGACCGCCATCAGGGCGGCCAGCTGCCACATCACCACGCCCTGGAAGGCGAAGACGATGAGGGCACCGGCGTTGGTCCCGGCGTTCACGATCTTGGCGGTGGCGGAGGCGGTCAGCAGGTCGAGGCGGAGCAGTCCGGTGAGGATCAGCACCAGGAAGGTGCCGGTGCCGGGGCCGAGCAAACCGTCGTAGAGGCCGATGCCGACGCCCGCGAGGAGGATCGCGGCGACCATCCGCTGCCGGGTGACGGGTCCGCTGACCGGCACCGCCCCGAACGAGGGCCGGAAGATCACGAAGGCGGCGACCAGCAACAGCACCACCATGATGACCGGCATCATGGCCTCTTTTTGGATGGACCCGGCGAGCAGGGCACCGGCGGCAGCCCCCGCCATCGCCGCCAGACAGATCCGGAGCGCCACCTTCACATCGACGGGCGCCTTGCGCGCGAAGGTGATGGCCGCCCCGGTGGTGCCGACGATCGACACCGCCTTGTTGGTGCCGAGCGCATGCGTGTACGGCACGTTGGAGGGCAGTCCGAGCAGCAGGGCGGGCAGCAGCACTAGCCCGCCGCCGCCCACCACCGCGTCGATCCAGCCCGCGGCGGCGGCCACCAGGCACAGCACGATGATCATCGTCAGGGATATGTCAGGCACGGGCACGACCCTATGAAGGAGATGGGTGCAACACCCATCAACCTCCGTTTTCTTGCGCAAGGCTTGAGCTTTCCCGGGGCGGGACCCGGTCCGGGGCCACCGGAGCGGCCGGGTCCACGGCCGCCGTCAGCACGCTCGCGGCGAGCACACTGGCCAGCCCGAGCCCGGCCGCCAGCCGCCGCGCGGGCGGTACGGCGGCCAGGACGCCGGACAGCAGGCCGGACCGCGCGGAGGGCCTGCGGTGCCGGGCCCGCACGGACGCCGCCCCGCCGGACGTGCCCCAGCCGGAATCCGGCGGGGGCACGGCCAAGGCCACGTGCAGGGGGTGCCGCTGATCGGGCATGAAACAGGTGCCTCTCGGATGGATCGGATCGGAACGGATCAAAACTCGGGGGTCAGAAGCTGAAGCACTCGGAGTGGATGCGTTCGGCCGGGACCCCGGCCCGGCGCAGTGCCGCCCAGGTCGCCTCGGCCATCCCCGGCGGCCCGCACAGGTAGACGTCGTGCTCGGCCAGGTCCGGCACCAGCGCGCGCAGCGCCTGCGGGGCGAGCGGGTCGTACGCCCCGTCGGACGGGCCGAGCAGATAGTGCAGCCCCGCCTGCCGCCCGGCCGCGATGGCCTCCAGCTCGGCCCGCAGCACCAGGTGCTCCTCGGCTCCGGCCCGGTAGAGCAGGGTGAGCTCGCCCGGCCCGCCCGGCAGCGTCTCGAACAGCGCCCGCATCGGGGTGATCCCGACCCCGCCGGCGATGAGCAGCACCTTGGTGCGGGTGCGGCGGGCCGCGGTGAGCGCCCCGAACGGGCCGGTGGCGATCACCCGGGTGCCGGGCCGCAGCCGGCGGATCCGGCGGCTGTGCCCGCCGAGGGCCTTCACGGTGATGCGGAGGGTGTTGTCGCGGACCGGCGCGGAGAGGGAGAACGGCAGGGCCGTGTGCCAGAGCCGGCGGTGCAGGAACCGCCAGCGCAGGAACTGGCCGGGCTCCGCACGCAGTTCGGCCAGGTGCGCCCCGTATACGACCACCGACACCACCCCGGGCCCCTCGTCGCGGACCTCGGCGACCCGCAGCGTGTGCCGCAGGGCCTGCCGTACCGGGACCACCGCCCGGTACCAGACCAGCAGTACGGCGACGGTGGCGTGGGCGAGGGCCCAGAACCAGCCGAGCAGGTCCAGATCGGGTCCGGCGAGCTGGTGGACGAAGCCGAGGGCGGCTGCGAGGTACACGGCCAGGTGGACGCCCCGCCAGGTTTCGTGGGAGAGGCGGCGGCGTACGGCGCGGGCGGAGGTGACGCCCACGGCGGCCAGCAGCACGGTGCCGGCGGCAGCGGCGGCAAGCGCGGGATAGCCGAGCAGCTCCCGGGCTGCGGTGAGTACGTCGATCCCTTCGTGCACGGCGTACCCGAGGAGGGCGAAGAGGCCGTGGCCGCAGCAGAGCAGCAGGACGTGCTTGCCGCCCGCGGCGTGCCAGCGGGCCAGCCGGTCGGCGCCGACGCCGTGCTCGACGGCGGGCACCCGGGCCATCAGGAAGAGCAGGACCAGCACCCCGTACCCGGCGAGCAGGCCGGTGAGGTGGGCGGCGGTGGCGAACAGGGCGTCGAGCCTCGCAGAGGGCCGCACCTGGGCTGCCCACAGCAGGACGACCGCCCCCGCCCCGCCGGCCACTGAGGCCCTCATCCGTCCCGCCGCATCGTGCATACGAGGCACGCTAGACGCCGCCGCGGGCTACCAGAAGATCCTTAAGCCGGGCTTGAGGAAGGCCTCACGGGCACTTAACCCGGGGTGGGAGGCCAGCGTTCCGTCCGGGTAACAGGAGCGATGCGGCAGGGAAACAGCAGGCGCGCACGCTCGTCCCATGACCTCGCAACAGCGTGTGGTGGTGATCGGGGGCGGCCTGGCCGGCCTCCGTCTCGCCCAGCGCCTCGCCCCCGCCTCGGTGACCGTGACCGTACTCGGCGAGGAGAGCCACGCCCCCTACAACCGGGTGCTGCTCGCCGAGGTCCTGGCGGGCCGGTACGCCCCCGAGGTCGCCGCCCTGCCGGCGGCCGGGCCGGGGCTCCGGCGCGGGGTGCGGGCGGTCCGGATCGACCGGGCCGAGCGGCGGGTGCACGGCGACGACGGCTCGGTCGAGCCGTACGACACCCTGGTGCTGGCCACCGGCTCCAACCCGGTGCTGCCGCCGCTGCGCGGCCTGTTCGAACCGGAGGGGCGGGACCTGCCGGACGGGGTGCACCCCTTCCGCACCATGGACGACTGCCTGGCCCTGGACGAGGCGATGCGGCCGGGGCTGCGGGTGGTGGTCATCGGCGGCGGGCTGCTCGGCGTCTCGGCCGCCCGGGCGCTGGCCGCGCGGGGTGCGCAGGTGGTCCTGACCCAGCAGGGCGAACGCCTGATGGAACGCCAGCTCGACGCGGAGGCGTCGGCGCTGCTGCACGCTCACCTGGGCACCCTGGGGGTGGAGATCCACACCGAGTGCCGGGTCCGCGGCCTGACCTCGGACCCGTCCGCCGGGGCCGCCGGCCGCCGCCGGGTCACCGGGGCCGAGCTCGCCGACGGGTACCGGCTGGACGCCGATCTGGTGGTGCTGGCCTGCGGGGTGCGGCCCCGGGTGGGGCTGGCGCAGGCCGCCGGGCTCGACGTACGCCGCGGCATCCTGGTCGACGACGAGCTGCGCACCAGCAATCCGCACATTCACGCCATCGGCGACTGCGCGGAGCACGCCGGGCAGGTGTACGGCCTGGCCGGCCCCGCCCTGGAGCAGGCCGAGGTGCTGGCCACCATCCTGAGCGACCGCGCCGACGACCGCGCCCACCAAGGCACCGGCGGCGCCGGCGGTGGCGTGACCGACAACGCCCCCCGCACCTACACCGGCACCCGCGCCCTCACCCGCCTCACCCTCCCCACCGGCATCGACCTGGCCGCCTTCGGCCAGACCACCCCCGGCCCCGGCGACGACGTGATCCGCCTCGCCGACGCCACCCGCCGGACCTACCGCAAGGTCGTCGTCCGCGGCGACCGGCTCGTCGGCGGAGTGCTCCTCGGTGAGCTCTCCGCCGTCGGAACCCTCGCCCGCACCTGGGAGGGCGACGAACCCCTGCACGCCACGCACCAGCTGATCCACCTGCTCACCGACGACGGAGGCTCCTGACAATGACCAAGCCCACGATCCTGCTCATCGGGCACGGCATGGTCGGCCAGCGCTACCTCGAAGCGCTCGCCGAGCGCGGGGTGACCGCCACGCACCGGATCACCGTGCTGTGCGAGGAGCCCCGGCCGGCCTACGACCGCGTCCACCTCACCTCGTACTTCTCCGGCAGCACGCCCGAGGACCTCTCGCTCACCCCGGCCGGGTTCATGGCCGAACACGGCATCGAGCTGCACCTGGACGACCCCGCCGTGGCCGTCGACCGGGCCGCCCGCACCGTCACCGCCCGCTCCGGCCGGGAATTCCGGTACGACGTGCTGGTACTGGCGACCGGCTCGTACCCCTTCGTGCCGCCGGTGCCCGGCAAGGACGCCCCCGGCTGCTTCGTCTACCGGACCATCGAGGACCTGCTCGCCATCGAGGAGTACGCCAAGGGCCGGACCCGCGGCGCGGTCGTCGGCGGCGGACTGCTCGGGCTGGAGGCGGCCGGCGCGCTCCAGGGGCTGGGCCTGGCCACCCGGATCGTGGAGTTCGCCCCCCGGCTGATGCCCGCGCAGGTCGACGAGGGCGGTGGCGCGGCCCTGCTGCGGACCATCGAGTCCATGGGGCTGACCGTGCACACCGGGGTCGGCACCCAGGAGGTGGTCACCGGACCCGACGGCTCGGTCGGCGGCATGCTGCTCTCCGACGGATCCACCGTCGAGACCGAGCTCGTCGTGTTCTCGGCCGGGGTCCGGCCCCGCGACCAGCTGGCCCGGGACTGCGGGCTTGCGGTCGGCGAGCGCGGCGGCATCACCGTGGACTCCCGCTGCCGGACCTCCGACCCGCACGTCTACGCCATCGGCGAGTGCGCCCTCGCCTCCGACGGCCGGGTCTACGGCCTGGTCGCCCCCGGCTACGAGATGGCCGAGACGGCGGCGGAGGACCTGCTGGGCGGCCGGGACAAGGAGTTCACCGGCGCCGACCTGTCCACCAAGCTGAAGCTGCTCGGTGTGGACGTGGCCTCCTTCGGCGATGCGCACGGCGCCACCCCCGACAGCCTGGACGTGGTCTACTCGGACTCCCGGTCCGGGGTGTACAAGAAGCTGGTGGTCGCCCCCGACGGGGTGCTGCTCGGCGGTGTGCTGGTCGGCGAGGCCGATGCGTACGGCCTGCTGCGCCCGCTGACCGGCAGTGTCCCGCCGGTCTCCCCCGAGCAGCTGGTGCTGCCGGCCGGGGTGGGCGCCCCGGCCGCGTTCGGCCCGTCGGCACTGCCCGACGATGCGGTGATCTGCTCCTGCCACAACGTAACCAAGAAGGCGATCGCCGCCTGCGACACCCTCGCCGAGGTCAAGAAGTGCACCAAGGCGGGCACCGGCTGCGGCAGTTGCGTCAAGGTGATCGGCCAGCTGCTGCCGGCGAGCACCGACAAAGGACTCTGCGACTGCTTCGGCTACACCCGCGCCGAGCTCTACGAGATCGTCCGTACCCTGCGGCTGAGCTCGTACCAGGCGCTCCTCGACAGCCACGGCCGGGAGGGCGCGCGGGGCGGGGACGGCTGCGAGGTCTGCAAGCCGACCGTGGGCTCGATCATCGCCTCGCTGGCCCCGACCATCGGGGCAAGCGGCTACGTCCTGGCCGGCGAGCAGGCGGCACTGCAGGACACCAACGACCACTTCCTGGCGAACCTGCAGCGCAACGGCTCCTACTCGGTGGTCCCGCGGATCCCCGGCGGTGAGATCACCCCGGAGAAGCTGATCGTGATCGGCGAGGTGGCCCGGGACTTCGGCCTCTACACGAAGATCACCGGCGGTCAGCGGATCGACCTCTTCGGCGCCCGCGTCGACCAGCTCCCGCAGATCTGGTCCCGGCTGGTCGAGGCCGGCTTCGAATCCGGACACGCGTACGGAAAGGCCCTGCGGACGGTCAAGTCCTGTGTGGGGCAGACCTGGTGCCGGTACGGGGTGCAGGACAGCGTACGCATGGCCATCGACCTGGAGCTGCGCTACCGGGGCCTGCGCGCCCCGCACAAGCTGAAGTCGGCGGTGTCCGGCTGCGCCCGCGAGTGCGCGGAGGCACAGAGCAAGGACTTCGGGGTGATCGCCACCGCGAATGGCTGGAATCTGTATGTCGGGGGGAACGGCGGGGCCACCCCGCGCCACGCGGACCTGCTCGCCCAGGACCTGTCCGATGCCGAGCTGGTCCGGCTGATCGACCGGTTCCTGATGTTCTACATCCGCACCGCGGACCGGCTGGAGCGGACCTCCACCTGGCTGGAGCGGCTGGAGGGCGGCCTGGACCACCTGCGGGACGTGATCGTGCGCGATTCGCTGGGGCTGTGCGCGGAACTGGAGGCCCTGATGGCCGAGCACGTCGCGCACTACCGCGACGAATGGGCCGAGACCCTGGACGACCCGGACCGGCTGCGCCGGTTCGTGTCCTTCGTCAACGCGCCGGGCGCCCCCGACCCGACCGTGAAGTTCGTACCGGAGCGGGACCAGGTCAAGCCCGACCTGACCGTACTGACCCTGGGAGCGACCCGATGACCGTCGAACTGCGTGTGGACGAGGGCTGGCTGACCGTCTGCGAGCTCTCCGAGCTGATCCCCGGGCGGGGGGTGGCGGTGCTGCTGCCCGACGGCAGCCAGGCCGCGGTCTTCGTGGACCGGGCCGGCCGGCCGTACGCGATCGCCAACCGGGACCCCTTCACCGGCGCGCAGGTGCTCTCGCGCGGGCTGCTGGGGACGGCGGCGGGACGCCCGTTCGTGGCATCGCCGCTGCTCAAGCAGCGTTTCGACCTGGAGTCGGGGTGCTGCCTGGACGACGAGGAGGTGGCGGTCCCCACCTATCCGGTACGGACCGCCGTCACCTCCGGCGTCTCCTGACCCGCGAGGTTCGCGGCGCTCAGCCCTCGATGGCGGCCGGGTCCATCCACACGAACTCCCACACGTGGTGGTCCAGGTCCTCGAAGGCGCGGCCGTACATGAAGCCCAGGTCCATCGCGGGGCGGGGCTCGGTGCCGCCGGCCGCCAGGGCGGCGTCCAGGACCTCGTCGACCTTCGCCCGGGTGTCGGCGCTGAGGGCCACCATCACCTCGGTGGTCCGGGAGGCGTCGGCGACCGGCTTGGTGGCGAACTCCTTGAACTTGGCCTCGGTCAGCAGCATCGCGAAGATCGTGTCGCTGATGACCAGACAGGCGGCCGTCTCGTCGGAGAACTGCGGGTTGAAGGAGTAGCCGAGCTTCTCCCAGAAGGCCTTGGCGGAGTCCAGGTCCTTGACCGGCAGGTTGACGAAGATCATCTGGGGCTGGGACATCTCGGTCTCTCTTCTCTCGGGTGACGTGCTGCGGTGTGCTGTCGAGAGGTAGACCGGGGTCCCCGCCGAAACTCATCGCTCCCCGCGAAGTTTTTCTCAGATCCCTCGAAACCGCAGGTCAGTGCACGGATGCGGAGCGAAGTTCGAGCGCGGCCAGCGGCACGAACCCCGGTCCGCGGCCGGTGAGCGGCGCATCCGCCCCGGCCAGCCGCCGGTACAGGGTCAGCGCGACCCGCTCCCCCTGCGCCTTGGCGCGCTCCGCGAGGGGACCCTCGTACAGCCCGTCGATCGCGGCGCGCCACAGCTGCACCCAGCGCCCGAAATCCTCGGCGGTCAGCTGCCGCGCGGAGTGCAGGGCGCGATGCGGGGCCAGAGCGCTGCCCTTGTAGTCGGCGGTCCGGAACAGCGCGCGCTCCCAGAAATCGGTGATCCGGGGCAGGTGGGCGTCCAGGTCGGTACCGGCGATCTGTGTGAAGAACGGTCCGATCCGGGGGTCGGCGAAGGCAGCCGTATAGAAGCGGCGCAGCAGGACGGCGAGGTCCTCGCGCCCGGTGATGTCGGCCCGCGGACGGGCGGCTGCACGGTGTTCGTTCATCCTTCCACCATTCTCCCGCACTCCGGCCACTCCCCGGGCGGAACGTACCCACACCGGTACCGCCCGCTACCCCGTCGACGCATACGGGTGAGCGGCCGGTACGCCCGACCGGTGACGGTCGGCTACGAGCAGCAGCACGGCCTGCGCGAGGCGGGTCAGCCCTGCGACGGAGACGGACAGGCCGGCGGCAGCAGCCGCAAAATCGCGGACGCCGATGCCGCGGCCGTGGCCATGGCCGTCTGCAAAACGTTCCGGAATGACCGCCTCGGCTCCCTGAAAAACCTCCCGGAGAAGCGAACGGAGCATTGAACCCCGGCCGGTCGCTCGGGCGTAATGAGGAATTGACGTCCAGTCAACTCTGGACTCCTAGGTTCCTCGACGCGTGCGACCCCGCGTGGCCGACCGGCTCCGGGGCCTTCCTCCCACAGGAGTGACCGTGGAACGTCGTACCTTCCTGCGCGGTGCCGTGATCGGCACGTCGGCCGCTGCCTTCGGCGGCACGCTGATGCACGGCGCCGCCTACGCGGCCCCCGCCCAGCCCGGCCCGGGCCCCTACGGGGCGCTCGGCGCGGCCGACGCCAACGGCATCATGCTCCCCGCCGGCTTCACCAGCCGGATCGTCGCCCGGTCCGGGCAGACCGTCAGCGGCACCTCGTACACCTGGCACAACGCCCCCGACGGCGGCGCCTGTTACACCGACGGCACCGGCTGGATCTACGTCTCGAACTCGGAGATCAACCCGGGCGGCGGCGCGAGCGCCGTCAAGTTCAACTCCTCCGGCACCATCACCGGCGCCTACCGCATCCTGAGCAACACCCGCACCAACTGCGCCGGCGGCAAGACCCCGTGGAACACCTGGCTGTCCTGCGAGGAGGTCGACCGCGGCTTCGTGTACGAAACCGACCCCTACGGCGTCAACGCGGCCGTGCAGCGCCCGGCCATGGGCCGCTTCAAGCACGAGGCCGCCGCCGCCGACCCGGTCCGGCGGGTCATCTACCTCACCGAGGACGAGTCCAGCGGCTGCTTCTACCGCTTCATCCCCACCACCTGGGGCAACCTGTCTTCCGGCACCCTCCAGGTCCTCAAGGCGGGCAGCGCCACCTCGGGCTCCTTCACCTGGGCCAACGTCCCGGACCCGGACGGCTCCCCGACCGCCACCCGCAGCCAGGTGTCGGGGTCGAAGAAGTTCAACGGCGGCGAGGGCTGCCACTACGCCAACGACACGGTGTGGTTCACCACCAAGGGCGACAACCGCGTCTGGCAGCTGAACCTGCTCACCAACACCTACGAACTGGCCTACGACGACTCCCTGGTCTCCGGCGGCGGCGCGCCGCTGACCGGCGTCGACAACGTCACCGGCTCCACCTACGGCGACCTGTACATCGCCGAGGACGGCGGCAACATGGAGATCTGCATGATCACCCCGGACGACGTGGTCGCCCCCTTCCTCCGCATCACCGGCCAGTCCTCCTCGGAGATCACCGGCCCGGCCTTCTCCCCGGCCGGCAACCGCCTCTACTTCTCCAGCCAGCGCGGCACCACCGGCAGCTCCTCGTCCGGCATCACCTACGAAGTCACCGGGCCCTTCCGTATCTAAGGGGCTCGGTTCGCCTCCGGGGGCGCTTCTGCCGAGCTCACAGGGTCGTGCGTCCTCGAAAAACGCTCGTTCCTCGCGTTTTCCTCCGGGCGCTCGACCCTGTTCCCTCGGCGCGCCCCCTTCGGCTCACTCACCCGCGCAGGCTGCGAGGACTCGGAACGGGGGTGGCTTCGGGCGGGGCGGAGCCCCGAACGGGGGCATCCGGCGGGGGCTGGGGCAAATCCAGCCCCGCCGGCGTTTGAGGCGCGGGGGTCCGGGGGCAGGCCCCCGGCAACGGCGCCGCATGGCACCACCGGCCGCACCCCGGCGGGGTTCAGCCCCGCCGGGGTGCGGCCGTGTCAGGAGGCGACCGCGCTGCCCTTGAGCAGGGCCGCGCCCAATGGCGTCACCGTGTGCAGCACCGCGTTCCCGCGCCGCAGCGTGGTGACCAGGCCCGCCTCGCGCATCACGCAGGCGTGCTGGCTCGCGGAGGCCAGCGACACCCCGGCCCGCCGGGCCAGTTCACTGGTGGTCGCGCCGTCCCCGATGGCCCGCAGCACCACCGACCGGGTGTGCCCGACCAGCTTCCCCAGGGTGCGTACCCGCCGCTCGTCCGCGACGGCCGGCCTGCCCACCGAGTCCACACCCGCCGGCGCGGACGCCAGATCGGCCGCTGCCGGGTAGACCAGCACCGGCGGTAGCTCCGGGTCGTGCAGGGTGACGGCGGTCCGCCGGCAGAAGAACGACGGCTGGAGCAGCAGCCCGCGCCCCCGCAGCCGTACATCCCGGTCCACCGGGTAGTCGCACTCCAGCACCGGCGCCCGCCACCTCAGCATCGGCGGCAGCGAGGCCAGCAGCTCGTCCGCCCCGCCGTCCAGCAACGCCCGCCCGCGCGCCGCCCGTTCCGCCTCGATCTGGGCCTGGATGTGCGTCCAGTACGGCTCCACGGCCGCCCGGTGGTAGCCCCGCAGCTCGCCCAGCAGCCTGGGCAGCTGGCTGCTGCCGCCGTCGGCGAACTCCCGCAGCCGCGGCGAGATCGGCTGCCCTGCACCGCCGCCACCGCCGACCAGTGTCAGCTCGCGGCGCAGCCGCTCCGCCCGGATACCGCGCAGCGCGTCGAGGCCGACGTCCCATCCGTACTGCCCCTCGACCGGAGTCAGGAAATCCGGGAAATAGCCGCGACTCGGTATGAGCGCACCGAGGAGCCGTGTTTCACTATTCAACCGGCTCCGTGTTTCTGTACGCCATTCACCGAACAACCGGGCATCACGCCGGTCTCTTAAACGGTGAAAACTGAGAATCGTTTCCCACAACGCATCGGGACGCCCTGCCATCCGTACGCGTGCCAGGTCCACTCCAGTGAAATGGATACGCAGCACCGAACCCCCACCTGTGCAACCGCAATCCCCCCGCCCCATGAGTATGCATGCCGTCACACGACGTCACCACGCCCTTTCGGCCACAGTTGAAACCCCTTTCGGCAGGGGCGTGACAACCGAAATCCTGTACTCCGCCGGGCACACTCCGGCGCGACCGAAACGCTCCGCGAAGGCCGTGGGGGGCTTTGCGGGGCCTGGCGGTCGGTCGCACCGGGAAGCGCCGACGTGCCCGGCAGATTGACAGCAGGCGGTGGACGGGTGGGGATCCGTCCGCCGCCTGCTGCATAAATGTTGTTGAACAACAAAAAATGGGTCGCGCCCGCCCCCAGGGGTCAGGGTCCCCAAGGGCGGGCGCCGTCTGGTGGCCGCTGCCGGAGCAGCGGCCGGGCCGCATCAGCGGCTGTCCGAGCCCTTCGACTCGGCGGCGGCACGACCGGCCTCGAGGCGGGCCACCGGGATGCGGAACGGGGAGCAGGAGACGTAGTCCAGGCCCACCTCGTGGAAGAAGTGGACGGACTCCGGGTCGCCGCCGTGCTCGCCGCAGACGCCGAGCTTGAGGTCGGGGCGGGTGGCCCGGCCGGCCTGGACCGCGCTGCGCACCAGGGAGCCGACGCCGTCCTTGTCGATGGTCTCGAACGGGGAGACCCCGAAGATGCCCTTCTCCAGGTACGCGGTGAAGAAGCTGGCCTCGACGTCGTCGCGGGAGAAGCCCCACACCGTCTGGGTCAGGTCGTTGGTGCCGAAGGAGAAGAACTGGGCGGCCTCGGCGATCTGAGCGGCGGTCAGCGCGGCACGCGGCAGCTCGATCATGGTGCCGATGGTCAGCTTGAGGTTGGTGCCGGTGGCGGCCTCCACCTCGGCGATGACCTGGTCGGCCTCCTCGCGGACGATCTCCAGCTCCTGGACGGTGCCGACCAGCGGGATCATGATCTCCGCACGCGGGTCGCCCTTGGCGTTCTTGCGCTCGGCCGCGGCCTCGGCGATCGCCCGGACCTGCATGGCGAACAGGCCGGGGATGACCAGGCCGAGGCGGACGCCGCGCAGACCCAGCATCGGGTTCTGCTCGTGCAGCTTGTGCACGGCCTGGAGCAGGCGCAGGTCGTTCTCGTTGGCGTCCTTGCGGGACTCGGCGAGGGCGACCCGGACCGACAGCTCGGTGATGTCGGGCAGGAACTCGTGCAGCGGCGGGTCGAGCAGGCGGACGGTGACGGGCAGGCCGTCCATCGCCTCGAACAGCTCGATGAAGTCCTTCTTCTGCAGCGGCAGGAGGGCACTGAGTGCCTCCTCGCGCTCGCCGTCGGTGTCCGCGAGGATCAGGCGCTCGACCATCTCGCGGCGCTCACCGAGGAACATGTGCTCGGTGCGGCACAGGCCGATGCCCTGGGCGCCGAAGCGGCGGGCCCGCAGCGCGTCCTCGGCGTTGTCGGCGTTGGCGCGCACCCGGAGCCGGCGGACCCGGTCCGCGTAGGCCATGATCCGGTGCACGGCGGCGACCAGCTCGTCGGCGTCGTCGGCGCCCGCGTGCATCCGGCCCTCGAAGTACTCGACGACCGGGGACGGTACGACGGGTACCTCGCCGAGGTAGACCTTGCCGGTGGAGCCGTCGATGGAGACGACGTCGCCCTCCTCGATCACCGTGCCGTCGGAGGTGGTCATCCGGCGGCGCTTGGTGTCGACGTCGAGCTCCTCGGCGCCGCAGACACAGGTCTTGCCCATGCCGCGGGCGACCACGGCGGCGTGCGAGGTCTTGCCGCCGCGCGAGGTCAGGATGCCCTCGGAGGCAATCATGCCGTCCAGGTCGTCCGGGTTGGTCTCGCGGCGGATCAGGATGACCTTCTCGCCGGACCGGGACCACTTGACGGCCGTGTACGAGTCGAAGACGGCCTTGCCGACGGCCGCGCCCGGGGAGGCGGCGATACCGCGGCCGAGCAGCTGAGTCTTGGCGTCCTCGTCGAAGCGGGGGAACATCAGCTGGGCCAGCTGGGCGCCGGTGACCCGCTGGAGGGCCTCGGCCTCGTCGATCAGGCCCTGGTCGACCAGCTGGGTGGCGATCCGGAAGGCGGCACCGGCGGTGCGCTTGCCGACCCGGGTCTGCAGCATCCACAGCTGGCCGCGCTCGATGGTGAACTCGATGTCGCACAGGTCCTTGTAGTGCGTCTCGAGGGTCTCCATGATCTGCATCAGCTGGTCGTAGGACTTCTTGTCCAGCTGCTCCAGGTCGGCGAGCGGCACGGTGTTGCGGATGCCGGCGACGACGTCCTCGCCCTGCGCGTTCTGCAGGTAGTCGCCGTAGACGCCCTGGTGGCCGCTGGCGGGGTCGCGGGTGAAGGCGACGCCGGTGCCGGAGTCCGGGCCCAGGTTGCCGAAGACCATGGAGCAGATGTTGACGGCGGTGCCCAGGTCGCCGGGGATGCGCTCCTGGCGGCGGTAGAGCTTGGCGCGGTCGGTGTTCCAGGAGTTGAAGACCGCGTAGACGGCGAGGTCGAGCTGCTCGCGGGCGTCCTGCGGGAACTCCCGGCCGGCCTCCTTGGCCACGATCTTCTTGAAGCGCGTGACCAGCTTCTTGAGGTCGGCGGCGTCGAGGTCGGTGTCGACGGTGATCTTCTTGGCGGCCTTGGCCTCTTCGAGGGCCTCCTCGAAGAGCTCGCCCTCGACGCCGAGAACGGTCTTGCCGAACATCTGGATGAGGCGGCGGTAGGAGTCCCAGGCGAAGCGCTCGTTGCCGGCCTGCTTCGCCAGGCCCTTCACGGACGTGTCCGAGAGGCCGATGTTGAGGACCGTGTCCATCATGCCGGGCATCGAGAACTTGGCGCCGGAGCGGACGGAGACCAGCAGCGGGTCGTCGGACTGGCCGAGCTTCTTGCCCATCTTCTGCTCGAGGGCGTCCAGGTGGGCGCTGACCTCGTCGCGCAGCGCGGCCGGGGCCTCGCCGCTCTCCAGGTAGACCTTGCAGGCCTCGGTGGTGATGGTGAAGCCGGGCGGGACGGGGAGACCAAGGTTGGTCATCTCGGCGAGGTTGGCTCCCTTGCCGCCGAGAAGGTCCTTGAGGTCCCGGTTGCCCTCGGTGAAGTCGTAGACGAACTTCTGATCTTTGTTTTCCGACACGGGTCTCGACTCCTCGAGGACTCGGGTGGCTGCCCTGACGGCGAGGAACATACCCAGATCGAAGGCTTCTGGGTACGTCCACTTGGTCGTCATGCGGCCGTAACCACCCATGCGCCAGCAGATCGAAAGTAACTAACGGGTAGCCAAATCCTACGAGGAGCCTTCACATCCCGAAGGGGAAAGTGTCAGCTGAGGCCTGTCCATGCTCGAATGAGCGATCATCGATACATTTGCGTTCAACTCTTGAACGAACAAAGGGTGGCACCCAGTGCCACCCTTTGAAAGTCTTATCCGTGATCTACATGCTCATCTGAGCGCAAGGCCACCCATGCGTGGCGTATCTCACGCCGTCCACGGACCGGATTCTCAGCCGCCGGACGTATCCAGCTCGGCGTCTTCGCTCACACCTGCGCAGTCGTACGGATCCTTCAGCCAGCCGTCCGGCAGGACAACCCGGTTGTTTCCGGACGTCCGGCCGCGCGGGCCGTCGGCTCCGTCCGGCCACGGCTGGTCCAGATCAAGCTCGCTCAGATGAGCATCCAGTTCGGCCAGGGAGGAGGTGACCGCGAGCTTCTTGCGCATCTCCGAACCGACCGAGAAGCCCTTGAGGTACCAGGCCACGTGCTTACGGAAGTCGATCACCCCGCGGGCCTCGTCGCCGATCCACTCCCCCAGCAGCGTCGCGTGCCGCAGCATGACGCCGGCGACCTCGCGCAGCCCCGGCGCCAGGTAGTCCTCCGTACGCCCCTCGAAGGCGGCCACCAGGTCGTTGAACAGCCAGGGCCGGCCCAGGCAGCCGCGTCCGACCACCACGCCGTCGCAGCCGGTCTCCCGGACCATCCGCAGCGCGTCCTCGGCGCACCAGATGTCGCCGTTGCCGAGCACCGGGATCTCCGGGACGTGCTCCTTCAGCCGGGCGATGGCCTCCCAGTCGGCGGTGCCGCCGTAGTGCTGGGCGGTGGTGCGCCCGTGCAGGGCTATGGCGGTGACCCCCTCCTCGACGGCGATCCGGCCGGCGTCCAGGTAGGTCAGGTGGTCGTCGTCGATGCCCTTGCGCATCTTCATGGTGACCGGCAGGTCCCCGGCCCCGCTGACGGCCTCCTTGAGGATGGCGCGCAGCAGGTGCCGCTTGTACGGGAGCGCCGAGCCGCCGCCCTTGCGGGTGACCTTGGGGACCGGGCAGCCGAAGTTCAGGTCGATGTGGTCGGCGAGGTCCTCCTCGACGATCATCCGGACCGCCTTGCCGACGGTGGCCGGGTCCACCCCGTACAGCTGAATCGAGCGGGGCTTTTCCGTCTCGTCGAAGTGGATCAGCTGCATGGTCTTCTCGTTGCGCTCGACCAGCGCACGCGTCGTGATCATCTCGCTCACGAACAGCCCCTTGTTGCCGCTGAACTCGCGGCAGAGGGTGCGGAACGGGGCATTGGTGATGCCGGCCATGGGGGCGAGCACCACCGGCGGCTGCACGGTGTGCGGGCCGATCGCGAGGGCGGGAGGGAGCGTGGTCATCCCCCCATTGTCGCGCATGCCGCAGTGACCGGTTGGCCGTACTGTCGGCGGCATGCACGAGGTGAGTCACCGGCATCGCATGCTCGTCCTGGCGATCTGCTGCATGAGCCTGCTCATCGTCAGCCTGGACAACACCGTCCTGAACGTGGCCCTGCCCGAGATGCGGCGGGAGTTCGACGCCTCCGTGGCGGGCCTGCAGTGGACCATCGACGCCTACACCCTGGGGATGGCCTCGCTGCTGATGCTGGCCGGCTCCACGGCCGACCGGATCGGCCGCCGCAAGGTCTTCCTGGCCGGCCTCGTGACCTTCACGGCGGGCTCGCTGCTCTGCTCGCTGGCCCCCACCCTCGGCTGGCTCATCGCGTTCCGGGTGGTGCAGGCGGTGGGCGCGGCGATGCTCAACCCGGTCGCCATGTCGATCATCACCAACACCTTCACCGAACCGGCGCAGCGGGCCCGGGCGATCGGCATCTGGGGCGCGGTCGCGGGCGTCTCGATGGCCGCGGGCCCGCTGATCGGCGGGCTGCTGGTGGACTCCATCGGCTGGCGGTCCATCTTCTGGGTGAACCTGCCGATCGGCCTGGCCGCCCTGGTGCTGACCGTCCGGTACATCCCCGAGTCGCGGGCGGAGCGACCGCGCCGCCCGGACCCGGTGGGCCAGTTGCTGATCATGGCCATGCTGGGTTCGCTGACGTACGGGATCATCGAGGCGCCGGCGGCCGGCCCGACCTCACCGCTGATCGTCGGGTGCGCCCTGATCTCCCTGGCCTCGCTGGTCGGGCTGCTGGTGTACGAGCCGCGCCGGGAGGATCCGCTGATCGATCTCCGGTTCTTCCGGAGCGCCCCGTTCAGCGGTGCGAACGTGATCGCGATCTGCACCTTCGCGGCGCTGTCCGGGTTCCTCTTCCTGAACACCCTCTACCTGCAGGAGGTCCGCGGTCTGGACGCCCTGCACGCCGGGCTGTACATGGTCCCGCTGGCGGCGCCGACCCTGTTCTTCGCGCCGCTCTCGGGCCGGCTGGTCGCGACCCGGGGGCCGCGGCTGCCGCTGGTGGTGGCCGGGGTGGCGATGGGCGGCAGCGGTCTGATGTTCGCCGTCCTGTCCGCCGAGACGTCCACCCCGCTGCTGCTGACCGGGTACGTGCTGTTCGGGGTGGGTTTCGGCATGGTCAACTCGCCGGTCACCAACACGGCCGTCTCCGGCATGCCGCGCTCCCAGGCCGGGGTGGCGGCGGCGATCGCCTCCACCAGCCGGCAGACCGGCGGCGCGCTGGGCGTTGCGGTGATCGGCGCGGTGCTGGCGGCGGGACTGGCCCGGGGCGGCGACTTCAGCACAGCGGCCGGGCCCGGGTGGTGGATCATCACGGCCTGCGGTGCGGCGGTCCTCGGCCTCGGCCTGCTGACCAGCGGTCGCTGGGCACGGGAGACGGCCGCCCGGACCGCGGCCGAGCTGGAGCCGAAGCCCAGCCCCGAGCCGGCCGCCGGCCTGCGCGAGAGGTGACGGGTGACAGATATTGAAATCTGTCACCCGCCATGTCATTCTCGTTGTATGACCACGAACCACAGCACCCCGCACCGCACCCTCGGCACCGCCGGCCCGGCCGTCTTCCCGCTGGGGCTGGGGTGCATGGGCATGTCCGCGCTGTATGGCGAGGCCGACCGGGCCGAGTCGATCGCGACTCTCCATGCGGCCCTGGACGCCGGGGTCACCCTCCTCGACACCGGCGACTTCTACGGCATGGGACACAACGAACTGCTGATCGGCGAAGCCCTGCGCACCGCCCCCGCCGCGGCCCGCGAGCGGGCCCTCACCAGCGTCAAGTTCGGCGCGCTGCGCACCGTCGAGGGCGGCTTCACCGGATACGACGGCCGGCCCGAGGCCGTGCAGAACTTCCTGGCGTACTCGCTCCAGCGGCTGGGCCGGGACCACATCGACATCTACCGGATCGCCCGGGTCGACCCGGCCGTCCCGATCGAGGAGACGGTCGGCGCGATCGCCGAGGCCGTCCAGGCGGGGCACGTCCGGTACATCGGCCTCTCCGAGGTCGGCGCGGACACCCTCCGCCGGGCCGCGGCCGTCGCGCCCATCGCCGACCTCCAGATCGAGTACTCGCTGATCTCGCGCGGCATCGAGCGGGAGATCCTGCCGGCCGCCCGCGAGCTGGGCATCGGCGTGACGGCGTACGGCGTGCTGTCGCGCGGGCTGATCAGCGGCCACTTCAGCCGCGACCGGCTGCTCTCCCCCGGCGACTTCCGCGGCATGAGCCCGCGGTTCCAGGGCGCCAACCTGCACCACAACCTCGACCTGGTCGAGGCCCTGCGCAAGGTCGCCGAGGGCAAGGGCGTCACGGTCGCGCAGACCGCCATCGCCTGGGTGCTCTCCCGCGGGGAGAACATCGTGCCGCTGATCGGCGCCCGCCGCCGGGACCGGCTGTCCGAGGCCCTGGGGGCCCTTCAGGTCTCGCTGAGCCCGGCCGACCTGGCCGCGATCGAGGAAGCCGTGCCGGCCGGCGCGGCGGCCGGCGAGCGGTACCCGGAGGCCCAGATGGCCCACCTCGACAGCGAGCACTGACCCGGCTGTACGGTCGTGCCCATGCCACCCGCAGCTGCCGAGCCCCTGACCCCCGAGCGCATCCTCGAAGCCACCGAGGAGGTGCTGCGCCGCTACGGCCCGGCCAAGGCCACCGTGGTGGACGTGGCGCGCGCGCTGGGCGTGAGCCACGGCAGCGTGTACCGGCACTTCCCGTCGAAGGCGGCCCTCCGCGAGGCGGTCACCGACCGCTGGCTCGGCCGGACGGTGGGCCGGCTCCAGGAAATCGTCTCCGCCACCGCCGAGCCCGCTCCCGCACGGCTGGAGTCCTGGCTGAAGGCCCTCTTCGAGGCGAAGCGCCACAAGGCGGGGGACGATCCGGAGCTGTTCGCGACGTACACGGTGCTGCTCGCCGAGAACAGCGGGGTGGTGGAGACCCACTTGGCGGAGATGATCGAGCAGCTGGCCCGGATCATCGGCGAGGGCGTCGACTCCGGCACCCTCACCGCCCCCGATGTGCCGGCCGCCGCCCGGGCCGTCTTCGACGCGACCGCCCGCTTCCACGACCCGCAGTACGCGGCGGACTGGCAGTCCCCGTCCATCGCCGCCGAGTTCGAGGCGGTCAGCACCCTGGTGATCCGCGGCCTACGGGCCTGAGCCATGCCACACACAGACCGGTGGCCCGGTGCGCTTGCGCGCACCGGGCCACCGGTTTCGTTCGTGCCAGGTGCGGACTAGCAGCCCAGCAGGCGGCTGCCCAGGTAGGACTGGATCTGGTCCAGGGAGACGCGCTCCTGCTTCATGGTGTCGCGCTCGCGGACGGTCACCGCGTTGTCGTCCAGGGTGTCGAAGTCGACGGTGACGCAGTACGGCGTACCGATCTCGTCCTGGCGGCGGTAGCGGCGGCCGATGGCGCCCGCGTCGTCGAACTCGATGTTCCAGTTCTTCCGCAGGTCCGTGGCGAGACCCTTGGCCTTCGGCGACAGGTCGGCGTTGCGGGACAGCGGCAGGACGGCGACCTTGACCGGGGCCAGGCGCGGGTCGAGGCGCATCACGGTGCGCTTCTCCATGACGCCCTTGGCGTTCGGGGCCTCGTCCTCGATGTACGCGTCGAGCATGAAGGCGAGCATGGCGCGGTTCACACCGGCCGCCGGCTCGATGACGTAGGGGGTCCAGCGCTCGCCGGCCTCCTGGTCGAAGAAGGTGAGGTCGGTGCCGGAGGCCGCGGAGTGGGCCTTGAGGTCGAAGTCGGTGCGGTTGGCAACGCCCTCGAGCTCGGAGAACTCACTGCCGCCGAAGTTGAAGCGGTACTCGATGTCGGCGGTGCGCTTCGAGTAGTGGGACAGCTTCTCCTTCGGGTGGTCGTACCAGCGGATGTTCTCCTCGCGGATGCCGAGGTCGCGGTACCAGTTCCAGCGCTCGTTCATCCAGTACTCGTGCCACTGCTCGTCCTCGCCCGGCTTGACGAAGAACTCCATCTCCATCTGCTCGAACTCGCGGGTCCGGAAGATGAAGTTGCCCGGAGTGATCTCGTTCCGGAAGGACTTGCCCATCTGCGCGATGCCGAACGGCGGCTTCTTGCGGGAAGTCTGCTGCACCTGGGCGAAGTTGGTGAAGATGCCCTGGGCGGTCTCGGGACGCAGGTACGCCTTGGAGCCGGTGTCCTGGGTCGGGCCGAGGTGGGTCTCCAGCATGCCGGAGAACTGCTTGGGCTCGGTGAACTGGCCCTTGTTGCCGCAGTTGGGGCAGTTGATGTCGGCCAGGCCGTTCTCCGGGAGGCGGCCGTGCTTGGCCTCGTACGCCTCTTCCAGGTGGTCGGCGCGGTGGCGCTTGTGGCACGCGGTGCACTCGGTCAGCGGGTCCGAGAAGGTCGCGACGTGGCCGGAGGCAGCCCAGACCTCGGGGGCCAGGATCACGGAGGAGTCGAGGCCGACGACGTCCTCACGCGCGGTGACCATCGCCTTCCACCACTGGCGCTTGATGTTTTCCTTGAGCTCGACACCCAGCGGTCCGTAGTCCCAGGCAGCCCTGGAGCCGCCGTAGATCTCACTGCACGGGTAGACGAAGCCACGGCGCTTGCTGAGGCTGACGATGGTGTCGATCTTGTCGGCGGCCACGGTGCTCTCTTCATTACGAGGACGAACGGCGAAGCCTTTAGATTACCGGCGCCCGCCCCTCCCCTTTCAAATCGGTTCCCCTTCTCCGCCAGCTCCGCGGAGCCCTCACCAGGGTTTTTGACAATCGTTTCCATCTTTGATGAAAATGGATGTCATGAACGTACGACGCCTGATACCCACCGCCGCCCTCGCCGGAGCCGTCGCCCTCGGCGCCACTGCTCTCACCGCCTGCTCCGGAGCCAATGCCGCGGGCGGGGGCAAGGACGGCAGACTCGATGTCATGGCGTCGTTCTACCCGATGCAGTTCCTGGCCGAACAGATCGGCAAGGACCACGTGCAGGTCGACACCCTGACCAAGCCGGGCGTCGAACCGCACGACCTGGAGATCACGCCCAAGCAGACCGGCCGGCTCGGCGAGGCCGACGTGATCCTCTACCTGAAGAACCTCCAGCCCGCCGTCGACAAGGCCGTCGCCCAGTCCGGCGTGAAGAACATCGTCGACGCCGGCACCCTCACCACGCTGGAGGCGCACGGCACCTCCGGCCACGACCACGACCACGGCCACGAAGAGGGCCACGCCGAGGGCGACGGCCACGACCACGGCCACAGCCACGGCGAGGCCGGCGAGGACCCGCACATCTGGCTCGACCCGGCCAAGTACGCCGAGGTCGCCAAGGGCGTCGGAGCGGCCCTGGCAAAGGCCGACCCCGACCACGCCGCCGACTACAAGAAGAACGCCGACGAGCTCGTCGCCAAACTGACCGCGCTCGACACGGAGTTCAAGGACGGCCTGAAGAACACCGCCTCCAAGACCTTCATCACCACCCACTCCGCCTTCGGCTACCTCGCCGAGCGCTACGGCCTGGACCAGGAGGGCATCTCCGGGGTCGACCCCGAGTCCGAGCCCAGCCCGGCCCGCATCAAGGAGCTCCAGGCCGTCGCGAAGAAGGACAATGTCTCCACCGTGTTCTTCGAGACCCTGGCCAGCGACAAGACGGCCAAGACCCTCGCCAAGGACACCGGCCTGAAGACCGATGTCCTCGACCCGCTCGAGGGCATCACCGACAAGTCCCAGGGCGCCGACTACTTCGAGGTCATGCGGTCCAACCTCAAGAACCTCCAGAAAGCACTCGGGAGCAAGTAATGGCAGTAACGGAGGCGCGAGCCATGGAGCCCACGACGGCCGCCGCGGAAGCGGAGCAGCCTGTCATATCCCTGCGCGGGGCCACGGCCTCGCTCGGCTCGCGCCCCGTGCTGCGCGGAGTCGACCTCACCGTCCGGCGCGGCGAGGTCGTCGCCCTGCTCGGCGCCAACGGCTCCGGCAAGTCGACCGCCGTCCGCGCGGTCGTCGGCCAGGTCCCGCTGAGCAGCGGCGGGCTCTCGCTCTTCGGGACGCCGTTCAAGCAGTTCCGCCAGTGGTCGCGCATCGGGTACGTCCCGCAGCGCACCACCGCGGCCAGCGGGGTCCCCGCCACGGTCCGCGAGGTCGTCAGCGCCGGCCGGCTCGCCCGCACCCGCTTCGGCCTGCTGCGCAAGGCCGACCGCGAGGCCGTGGACCGGGCCCTGGCCCTGGTCGGCATGGAGGGGCACGCCTCCGCGTCGGTGAACGCCCTCTCCGGCGGCCAGCACCAGCGGGTCCTGATCGCCCGCGCACTCTCCGTCGAGCCCGAACTGCTGATCATGGACGAGCCGATGGCCGGCGTGGACCTCGCCAACCAGGAGGTCCTGGCCGGCGCCCTGCGCGAGCAGGTCGCCGGCGGGGCCACCGTCCTGCTCGTCCTGCACGAGCTCGGCCCGCTGGAGCCGCTGATCGACCGGGCCGTGGTCCTCCGCGACGGCTGCGTGGTCCACGACGGCCCGCCCCCGGAGGCCGTGGGCCAGCACGCCCTGCCCGGCCACGACCACGTACACCCCCATGCGGCGCACGACGCCGAACCCCTGCGGACGGGACTGCTGAGCTGATGGACTTCCTCGACCCCGCCTTCATGCAGCGGGCGCTGATCGCCGCCGCACTGGTCGGCATCACCGCCCCCGCCATCGGCACGTACCTCGTCCAGCGCCGCCAGGCCGTCATGGGCGACGGCATCGGCCATGTCGCGCTGACCGGCGTGGCCCTCGGCTTCCTGCTCAACACCAGCCCGGTGTGGACGGCCACCCTGGTCGCCGTCATCGGCGCGGTCGGCATGGAAATGATCCGCGCGCGCGGCAAGACCACCGGCGACATCGCTCTCGCGATGCTCTTCTACGGCGGCCTGGCCGGCGGCGTCCTGATCATCAACCTGTCCCCGACCGGCTCCAACGCCAGCCTGAGCAGCTACCTCTTCGGGGCGATCACCGCCGTCTCGGACGAGGACATCACCGCCGTGGTGATCCTCGCCGCCCTTGTCATCGCGGTCACCCTCGGACTGCGCAAGCAGCTGTTCGCCGTCTGCCAGGACGAGGAGTTCGCGCGCGTCACCGGGCTGCCGGTGCGGGCGCTGAACCTGCTGCTCGCCGTCACCGCCGCCGTCACCATCACCGTCGCCATGCGCATCGTGGGCCTGCTGCTGGTCAGCGCCATGATGGTGATCCCGGTCGCGGCGGCCCAGCGGGTCACCCGCGGGTTCACCGCCACCCTGTCGGTGGCCATGGTCATCGGCGTGCTCGTCTCGCTGAGCGGCACCGTCACCACCTACTACCTCGACGCGCCGTCCGGCGCCACGATCGTGCTGCTTGCCATCGCCGTGTTCGCCGTGATGACCGCGGTGTCCGCGCCCCTGGCACGGCGCCGGGCCAACGCGGCCCGCGCAGCGGAGCAGCTCTGCACCCGGGAGGACGTCAAGGTCTAGCCGGGATGCCTCGGGCGCCTGGCACAATGGGGCCCCGAGGCCGATACGAGGAGGAACCGGTGGCGACTGCCCCTGGCGAGACGAATACCGCGCCAGTACGAGGACGGTCCACCCGGCAGCGGGCCGCCGTCGCGGCGGCCCTGGACGAGGTGGACGAGTTCCGCAGCGCCCAGGAGCTGCACGACATGCTCAAGCACCGCGGCGACTCCGTGGGCCTGACCACCGTGTACCGCACCCTCCAGTCCCTCGCCGACGCCGGCGAGGTCGATGTGCTGCGCACCAGCGACGGCGAGGCCGTCTACCGGCGCTGCTCCACCGGCGAGCACCACCACCACCTGGTCTGCCGCAAGTGCGGCAAGGCCGTGGAGGTGGAGGGCCCGGCAGTGGAGAAGTGGGCCGAGTCGATCGCGGCCGAGCACGGCTTTGTGAACGTCGCCCACACGGTGGAAATCTTCGGCACCTGCGCGGACTGCGCCGCAGCCGGCTAGGCAGGCCAGGCCGGCTGGATCCCGGCCCGGGCCTAGATCCGCTTCAGGTTCCGGTCCAGCAGCTCCCGGACCCGGTCCACATCGGCCGGGTCGGCCGCGCCGCGCTTGGGCAGCGCCAGGAAGGTGCGGCCCTTGTTCGCGGTCAGCACGAACAGCCCGGGCGTCTCGTGGTACCACGCCGGGCCGCCGTCGCCCTGCCAGTCGAAGACGGTGCGGTCCGGCCCGCCGCCCGTGATGACGATGCCGGTCTCGCCCAGCACCGTACGGGAGTCCCCGTGGGGCTCCATGTTGGCGAAGCTCTCGCGGGCCATCCGGCCGCGGGCGCGGACGGCGCCCACCACCGAGGCGGTCAGTGCCACCGCGCTGGCACTGCCGGCGATGACCGGATCGAAACCGCGCACCAGCCCATAGACCACCACAACGGTCACGGACATGACGGCCGGCAGCACCATGTTCCGCCGGCCGGGCCAGGTCCCGGAGAACCAGGCCCCCAATGCCGTCCGGTAGTCATCGGCCGTGGGCCGGTACTCGAAAACGATCTCCCCCGTGTTCATGTCACGGGAGGCTACCGCTACCCGGCCGCGCCCGGTCCCTCGACCTGGTTCGGGACGGCTCCGCCGAACCGGCGGTCGCGCTGCGCGTACTCCAGGCAGGCCTGCCAGAGGTTCCGCCGGTCGAAGTCCGGCCACAGCACGTCCTGGAAGACCATCTCCGCGTACGCGCTCTGCCAGAGCAGGTAGTTGGAGGTGCGCTGCTCGCCGCTCGGGCGCAGGAACAGGTCCACGTCCGGCATGTCCGGGTAGTACATGTACTTGGCGACGGTCTTCTCGTTGACCTTCGACGGGTCCAGCCGGCCCGCCGCGACATCGCGGGCGATCGCCTGCGCCGCGTCCGCGATCTCCGCGCGACCGCCGTAGTTCACGCAGAAGTACAAGGTCATCTTGTCGTTCTTGACGGTCTGCTCCTGGGCGATCTGGAGCTCCTGGACGACCGACTTCCACATCTTCGGCATCCGGCCGACCCAGCGGATGCGGATGCCCAGCTCGTCCATCTCGTCGCGGCGGCGCCGGATGACATCGCGGTTGAAGTTCATCAGGAAGCGCACCTCGTCGGGCGAGCGCTTCCAGTTCTCCGTCGAGAAGGCGTACAGCGAGAGGTTCTTGACGCCCATCTCGATGCAGCCCTTGAGCACGTCGAGCACCACGCCCTCGCCGACCTTGTGGCCCTCGGTGCGGGGCAGCCCGCGCTCCTTGGCCCAGCGCCCGTTGCCGTCCATCACGATGGCGACGTGGTTGGGGACCAGCTCACCGGGGATCTTCGGCGGGCGCGCGCCGGACGGGTGCGGCTCGGGAAGCTTGTAGTCGTCGCGGCGGCGTCCCAGGATCCCGCGTCGTGCCATGTGCCCAGCTCCTATTTCTCGACGTATCGCAAGGAGCGTAGCCCGCGCTCCAGATGCCAGTGCAAATAGGCGGAGACCAGTCCGCTCCCCTCCCGCACATGGCGCGCCTCGCACGCATCCGCGTGGGCCCAGTCGCCGGTCAGCAGGGCGCTGAGCAGAGCGATGGCCTCCGACGAGGGTACGACGCTGCCGGCCACCCGGCAGTCGCCGCAGACGACTCCGCCGGCGGCGACCGAGAAGTGCCGGTTGGGGCCGTGGATGCCGCAGCGGGCGCAGTCCTCGAAGGAGGGGGCGTAGCCGTTGACGGCGAGGGAGCGCAGCAGGAAGGCGTCGAGGATGAGGTTCGGTTCGTGTTCGCCGCGCGAGAGCGTGCGCAGGGCGCCGACGAGCAGCAGGTACTGCTGTACGGAGGGCTCGCCCTCGTTCTCGGTGAACCGCTCGGCGGTCTCCAGCATGGCGGTGCCGGCGGTGTAGCGGGCGTAGTCGGTGACGATGCCGTTGCCGTACGGGGCGATGATCTGGGTCTGGGTGCAGAGGGGCAGGCTGCGGCCGATCAGTTCGCTGCCGCGGGCGAAGAACTGCACGTCGGCGTGGGAGAAAGGTTCCAGCCCGGCGCCGAATTTGGACTTCGTACGCCGGACCCCGCGGGCGACGGCCCGCACGCGGCCGTGGCCCCGGGTCAGCAGCGTGATGATGCGGTCCGCCTCGCCCAGCTTCTGGGTGCGCAGCACGATGCCGTCGTCGCGGAACAGACTCATGGCCCCATTGTCGCCCGTACCGGTGACAGCGAAGGCCCCCGACCGGGACGGAGGTCCGGTCGAGGGCCTTCACCCCTTGGGAGGATCAGGAGGCCGGGGCGGCTGATTCGCCCGCTTCGGCGGCGGGCTTGTCCAGCGAGGCGGTGGCCGCGGCCGGGGCTTCGGCGGGCTCGCCGGCCGGGGCCGGGATCGCGAGGGCGGGGCCGTGGGCGTCGTCCTTGGCCAGGCCGTTGAAGACCAGGTTGAGGACGATGGCGGCCGTGGCACCGAGCGTGACACCGCTGTTGAGCAGCGAGGACAGGTCCTGATTCATGTGCTTGGTGAACAGCACCGGCACGGTGGCGGGGAGCAGGGCGAAGGCCAGGGAGACACCCACGACCAGGGCGTTCTTCTCCTCCTTCAGGTCCACCTTGGCGAGGGTCTGGATGCCGGCCAGGGCGACCATGCCGAACATGACGGTCGCGGCGCCGCCGAGGACTCCGTGCGGGACGGCGGCGACGATCGCGGCGGCCTTCGGGAGCAGACCCAGGATGATCATGAACACACCGGCCGCGACGACCACGAACCGGCTCTTGACCTTGGTCATCCGGACCAGGCCGACGTTCTCGGCGAAGGCGACGTACGGGAAGGAGTTGAGGACACCGCCGAGGGCGGTGGCGGCGCCGTCGGCACGCAGGGCGCGGGCCACGGTCTCGCTGTCGACCTCCTTGCCGACGATGTCGCCGACGGCGTAGGTGTCGCCGGTGGTCTCGACCATGGTGATCAGCATGACGATGAGCATCAGGACGATCGGGAACCACTCGAACTTCGGGACGCCGAAGTGGAAGGGGGTGGTGACGCCGATCCAGTCCGACATGCCCACGTCGCCGAACTTGGCGTCCCCGAGCAGGAAGGCGACCGCGGTGCCGCCGACCAGGCCGAGGAGGATGGAGATCGAGGACAGGAACGGCTTGCCGATCTTCATCAGGACGAGGATGAAGAGCATGGTGCCGCCGGCGTAGGCGAAGTGCTTGGGGTCGCCGAAGTCCGGGCTGCCCAGGCCGCCGGCCGCGTCGTTCAGGCCGACCGGCAGCAGCACGATGCCGAGGACGGTGATCACCGTGCCGGTGACCACCGGCGGGAACAGCCGCATGACGGTCCGGAAGGCCTTGGCGGGCAGCCAGGCGAAGGCGAAGGTGGCGATGCCGGCCGTGATGACCGCGCCGTAGATCACCAGCAGGGCGGCGGTGCCGCCGCCGGCCCCGAGTCCGATGGCGATCATCGGGGAGACGGCCGTGAAGGTCACGCCCTGGATCAGCGGCAGGCGCGCGCCGATCCGGCCGATGCCCCAGGCCTGGATGATCGAGGCGATACCGCAGGTGAAGAGATCCGCATTGATCAGGTAGACCAGCTGTTCAGGGCTCAGCTTCAGCGCGTTGCCGACGATGATCGGAACGATCACCGCGCCGGCGTAGAAGGCGAGTACGTGCTGGAAGCCGTACAGCGCGAGCTTGGGGACGGGGAGCACCTCGTCGACCGGGTGCGAGCTCTGCTCTCCGTTGGCGGAAAGCCGGGCGGCGACACGTGCCATCTCTGCCTTGCCCTTCAGTGAGGTAGGTAATCGAGAGGAATCCGGTTATCCCTGGCCAGGGCGCGGATCGCGGTTTCGTGTGACCGGAATTGAACGCCTGTGGGGGGCGCCACAGATATCGTCGACTTCCACAAATTGTTGAGGTGTGGCGTTCTGGGATCTGTCGGTTCCTCCACTGGTGGATGCCGCCGTGAGCGACTATGGGCGCCATCGCCCGACCCGCCGGTTTCAAGCCACACGGCCGCGAAGTGAACACCTCCTGAACTGCGGCGATGCGCCGCACGCAGGTTCGGCTCCGCAAACAGGGTGGGGAGATTCCGGGCATCCGATTGGTGGATCGACCGAGCCGGGAGGGATCTCTTCCGTCGATCCCACGGGCACTTCACGCGGCCTTCACAGGCCCCATGAGGCCGGATCGTTACCTCCCGGGCGTCCGCTCTGTGGGATTTTCACCCCTGGCGGATCGCACGATGGCCATCGCCGCCGTGGCCGCCGCGAGCACCGGCTCCCGGGACCGGCCGGCCCGGCCCAGCATGAACGCGCCCTCCAGCAGGGCGATCACCGAGGTGGCCGTGGCCTGCGCGGCGGGCACCGGGATGCCGGCCCCCGCATAGAAGGCGGCGAGGGCTTCGACCCAGGAGGCGAAGACCTCGGCGGTCGCCCGCCGGAGCCCCTCGTGGGTACTGGCCACCTCCAGCGCGACCGTGGCGATCGGGCACGGGTCCGTGTAGTCCAGCTCGTGCAGGGTCTCGGCGGCTGCCCTGAAGGCCGCACCCGTGGCGAGCGCCGGGTCGGCCTCCGGGTCGGCGAACAGCTCGCCGATCAGCGCCAGATAGGCCGCGCCGGAGGTGCGTACGACCTCCTCGCCGAGCTGCGCCTTGCCGTCCGGGAAGAAGTGGTAGGCCGAGCCGTACGGGGCCTCGGCCGCGGCCACGATCTGCTTCATGCCGGTCGCCGCGTAGCCCTGCCGGCGGAAGAGCTCGGTCGCTGCCGTCAGGATGCGGGCTCTGGTGTCGCTCTTTGTCGTCACGGGGGCTAGCCTCTCACTAGATCGGTCTATCTAGTGAGCGTGGGGGAACGCATGCCGGACATCGAACTGACCGCCGGAACCATCGACTACCTCGACACCGGGCACCCCGCGGGCACGGACACCGGCCCCGGCACCGGCTCGGACACCGGCAAGGGCGCGGTCGTCCTCGTCCCCGGGCTCGGCTTCGACGAATCCGTCTGGGAGGAGGTCACCGAGGACCTGCGTGCCGACTTCCGCGTCCTCGTCCCGGTCCTGCCGCTCGGCAGCCACCGCCGCCCGATGCGCCCGGGAGCCGATCTCTCCGCCACCGGAGTCGCCGCCCTGCTGGCCGAGTTCCTCGAACGGCTGGACCTCCGCGAGGTCACCCTCGTCCAGAACGACGCGGGCACCGCCCAACTGCTCGTCGGGGTCGCCGACGAGCGCATCGGGCGGCTCGTGCTCACCTCCTGCGAGGCCCTCGACAACTACCCGCCGGGCGTCCAGGGCCGCACCCTGCAGACCATGAGCAGGATCCCCGGCGGGATCTTCCTCCTGCTGCAGTCCTTCCGGTTCCGCTTCCTGGCCGGAATGCAGAACTCCCTCGGCGGGATGGCCAAGCGCCCCATTCCACACGAACTGGTCCGCCGCTGGTACCGGCCGCTGCTCACCGACCCGGCCGTCCGCCGCGACTTCTCCGCCTTCCTGAAGTCCACCCGCAAGGAGACCTATCTGGAGGCCGCGGACCGGCTGGCGGAGTTCGACCGGCCCGCGCTGGTCGCCTGGGGCGCCGAGGACCGGATGATGCCACCGGCCACCGGCCGCCGGCTCGCCGAGCTGCTCCCCCTGGGCCGGTACGTGGAGATCCCCGACGCCCGCACGCTGATCCCGCTGGACAACCCCGGGGCCCTGTGTGCCGAGCTCCGCGGCTTCATCGCCACGACCTGAGCCTCGGGCCTGGGGCTCGGCCCGAGGCTCAGGAGGGGGTGCGGCCCGAGGCGAGGAGCCGGGAGACCTCGTCGGAGTCGAGCCGCAGGGCCGCGCCCACGGTGGCCAGGACCTCGCGCTCGGCGGGGGTGTACGGGCCGTCGGCGAGCGCGATCCGGGCGCCCTGGAGCAGGACGGACTCCCGCCCGGGGGCGGCCAGGTGCGGGGCCAGCGGCTCCAGGGCCTCGTGCAGCTCGATGGAGAGCGCGGCACCGCAGCACTCGGGGCCGTCGTACAGCCCGGGCAGCCGGCCGGTGTCCGCGGTCAGCGTCGCGACCAGCACCGCCAGCTGGTCCTCGGAGCAGTCCTGGAAGCCGGCCGACCGCACGACCTCGGCCGCCGCCTCCAGCGCGCTGCGCGAGGAGGCACCGCCGGCCGCGAGGACGGCCAGCGTGACCGTGTGCACGGCGTCGCGCAGCAGCGCCGAGAAGCGGCTGGTGGTGGGGTGGTCCAGGACGTCGGTGGCGAACCGGTCGCGGCAGGCGGCGCACTCGACCACCGGCCCGACCTGGCCGCGCGGCAGCACGGGCACGCCGAGGACGGCGAACCGGCGGCGCCCCGTGCGGCGGCGGTAGTTGCGGTCGCCACCGCAGCCCGGGCAGAAGAACTCCCCGTCGCTCACGGTGTTCCAGGCGGTACGGATGCCCCAGACCTTCAGCTTCCGGCTGGTCCCACCCCGAACTGGCAGCACGTCCCACCTCCGTTACCCGGCGGCAACATCGCCGCGCTGGCGTGATGTTAGCCACATCCATGACCGTGCGTCAGTCGTGTGACAAGACAACATCCCGGAGCCGGCGGAGTTGGCTGATCCGCGCCCCTAGTCTCGGGGCCGTGAAAGACACCTCTTGTCTGGTGACGGGTGCCGCGAGCGGGATCGGCCGCGCCACCGCCCTGCTGCTGGCCCGCGCCGGGGCCCGGGTCACCGCGGCCGATATCCATGCCCCCGGCCTGGCTGCCCTGCGTACGGAACTGGCCGCCGAGGGTCTCGGCGTCGAGGTGGTGGCCGGTGATGTCGCCGATCCGGAGGCCAACCGGGCCATGGTGGCGGCTGCGGTCGCCGCGTACGGACGGCTCGACGTCAGCGTGGCGAACGCCGGAGTGCTCCCTCTTTCGGATGTACGGGAGACCAGCCCTGCCGACTGGGACCGGGTGATGGCGGTGGACGGCCGGGGGATGTTCCTGACCTGCAAGTACTCCATCGAGGCCATGACCGCGCAGCAGCCCTCGGGCGGGGCCCTGGTGTGCGTGTCGTCCATCTCCGGGGTCGCGGGCCAGGCCCGGCAGGCCGCGTACGGGCCGGCCAAGTTCGTGGCCTCGGGGCTGACCAAGCACCTGGCGGTGGAGTGGGCCGCCCACGGCATCCGGGTCAACGCCGTCGCCCCCGGGACGATCCGCACCGAGCGGGTGCGGGCGCTGGCGGACGAGCCCGGCGGGCCCGAGTACCTGGAGGAGATCACCCGCGCGCATCCGATGGGCCGGATCGGCGAGCCGGAGGAGGTGGCCCGGGTGATCGCCTTCCTGGCCTCGGACGCGGCCTCCTTCGTCACCGGGGTGGTCCTGCCGGTGGACGGCGGCTACCTGGCGCAATGACCGGACCCCGCGCCTCCCGAGGGGGGAGACGCGGGGTCCACAGGGCCTGTGCGTACGGTCCGTACGGTCAGCGGCCGGCGCGGTTGACGGCCGAGATGACGGCCTTCAGCGAGGCGCGGGTGGTGTTGGCGTCGATGCCGATGCCCCACAGCACCCGGCCGTCGATCGCGCACTCGATGTACGAGGCGGCCTGCGCGGAGGCGCCCTCGCTCATCGTGTGCTCGGTGTAGTCCAACAGGCGGGCGTCGATGCCGATGCTCGCCAGCGCGTCGAAGAACGCCGAGATCGGGCCGTTGCCGGTACCCGTCAGGACGGTCTCGGCGCCGTCCACAACCGCCTCGACGGTCAGGGTGTCGGTGCCGTCCTTGTCGGTGGCCGTCGAGCCGGAGCGCAGCTGGATGCGGCCCCACGGGTTCTCGGGGTTGGGCAGGTACTCGTCCTGGAAGACGTTCCAGATCGCCTTGGGCGTGACCTCGCCGCCCTCGGCGTCGGTCTTGGCCTGGATGATCCGGGAGAACTCGATCTGCATGCGGCGCGGCAGGTCCAGCTTGTGGTCGTTCTTCAGGACGTACGCGATGCCGCCCTTGCCGGACTGCGAGTTGACCCGGATGACCGCCTCGTAGGAGCGGCCGACGTCCTTGGGGTCGATGGGCAGGTACGGGACCGCCCACTCGATCTCGTCCACGGTCTTGCCGGCGGCAGCCGCGTCGGCCTCCATGGCGTCGAAGCCCTTCTTGATGGCGTCCTGATGGGAGCCGGAGAAGGCGGTGTAGACCAGGTCGCCCGCGTAGGGGTGGCGCGGGTGGACCTCCATCTGGTTGCAGTACTCGCTGGTGCGACGGATCTCGTCGATCTGCGAGAAGTCGATCTGCGGGTCGACGCCCTGGGAGAACAGGTTCATGCCCAGGGTGATCAGGTCGACGTTGCCGGTGCGCTCGCCCTGGCCGAACAGGCAGCCCTCGATACGGTCGGCGCCGGCCATCAGGGCCAGCTCGGCGGCGGCGACGGCGGTGCCGCGGTCGTTGTGCGGGTGCACGGAGATGCAGATGTGCTCGCGGCGGGTCAGGTTGCGGGCCATCCACTCGAAGCGGTCGGCGTGGGTGGACGGCGTGGACCGCTCGACCGTCGCCGGCAGGTTCAGGATGATCTCGCGGCCGGGTCCGGGCTGCCAGACGTCGCAGACGGCCTCGCAGACCTCCAGCGCGAAGTCCAGCTCGGTGTCGGTGAAGATCTCGGGGCTGTACTGGTAGCCGAAGACCGTCTCGTCACCCAGGATCTTCTCGGCGTAGTCCATGACCAGGCGGGTGCCGTCGACGGCGATCTGCTTGATCTGCTCCTTGGAGCCGCGGAAGACCACCCGGCGGAAGGTCGGGGCGGTGGCGTTGTACATGTGGACGGTGGCGCGCTTGGCGCCGACCAGGGACTCCACGGTCCGCTCGATCAGGTCCTCACGGGCCTGGGTCAGCACGGAGATGGTGACATCGTCCGGGATCGCGCCCTCTTCGATGATGGAGCGCACGAACGCGAAGTCGGTCTCGCCGGAGGAGGGGAAACCGACCTCGATCTCCTTGTAGCCCATGCGTACCAGCAGGTCGAACATCTCGCGCTTGCGGGCGGGCGTCATGGGGTCGATCAGCGACTGGTTGCCGTCGCGCAGATCGGTGGAGAGCCAGCGGGGAGCCTTGGTGATGCGGGCGTTCGGCCAGGTCCGGTCCGGGATGTCCACCTGCTCGTACACGCCGTACTTGTGGATCGGCATCCCGGAGGGCTTCTGGGTGTGGGTCGCGCTGGTGATGGGCGTGGGGCGACCGGCAAAGCTGTGCTGGCTCATGACGTAGGGCTCCTCGCGTGTCCGCGTGTAGTTCCGCTGGAACGGCCGACGTCGTAAATCCGCAACACCGAACTCCGCGGGGAGGGGGTCGGCCTACGACTACAGGCCCTCGCCGCGGCAGCTAAGGAGAAGCAGCCCGAAACGCATGATGGGCGGCAGCCTAGCCGAGCCGCGCCGGGGGCGCGTGGCTGTTTCAGTATGCAAGACCACCTAGTCCGTTTTGCCCCAATTGTGAGCTAAACCTCTTTCACTCCCACGAGGTCCGGTCGATCGGTCAATGCGGCGCAGCCCGTTTCAGGCGACCGAATGAATCATGGTCACGGGTAGTGACATCTGCATGACCCACTGCCACATTTCCCGGCATGGATACCAACCGCCACCCCGTCTTCTGCACCATCGTGCCGCCCCACCTCCTCGACCGGATCGCGCTGTCCGAGGACGCCCGCCGGGCCGACATCGCGCAGCGCACCCTCGAGCACGACTCCCTCCAGCGCACCCGGCGCCGGATCACCACCGTCCGCGGGATCGCGCCCGCCCTGGCCGCGCCCGGCGGCGAGCGGCCCGAGCGGACCGTGTACGACGCCGAGCACCGGACCCGGCTGCCCGGCACCAAGGTGCGCGGGGAGGGGTCGGAGCCCGGGCAGGATGCCACCGTCAACCGCGCCTACGCCGGGCTCGGCGCGACCTTCGAGCTGTTCCGGTCGGCCTTCGGGCGGCATTCGATCGACGATGCCGGGCTGCCGCTGGACGCCACCGTGCACTACGGCGTGGAGTACAACAACGCCTTCTGGGACGGCCGTCAGATGGTCTTCGGCGACGGCGACGGGGACCTGTTCCTCGACTTCACCGTGTCCGTCGACATCATCGGCCACGAGCTGGCCCACGGGGTCACCCAGTACACGGCCAACCTGGAGTACTACAAGCAGGCCGGCGCGCTCAACGAGTCGATGTCGGACGTCTTCGGCTCGCTGATCAAGCAGTACACCCTGGACCAGACCGCGGACCAGGCGGACTGGCTGATCGGGGCCGGGCTGCTCGGGCCCGATGTCAGCGGGGTCGCGCTGCGCTCGATGAAGGCGCCCGGCACCGCGTACGACGACGACGAGCTCGGCAAGGACCCGCAGCCGGCCACCATGGACGACTACGTCAACACTTCCCGGGACAACGGCGGCGTGCACATCAACTCCGGCATCCCGAACCACGCCTTCTACCTGCTGGCCACCGATCTGGGCGGCAAGGCCTGGGAGCGGGCGGGGCAGATCTGGTACGACACCCTGACCGGCGGCGAGCTGGGCACCAAGGCGAAGTTCTCGGACTTCGCCCGGCTGTCCGTGGCCGCGGCGTCGGCCCGCTTCGGGGACGGCGGCACCGAGCACCAGGCGGTGCTGAAGGCGTGGTCCCAGGTGGGTGTGCCGGCCGAGTAGAGCAGGTAGACAGATCCCATGCGGATTCACGTGGTGCGTACGGGCGGTTTCGCGGGCATCGAGCGGCAGGCCGAGGTCGATACCTCGGGCCGGCCCGACGCGGAGGTGTGGCAGGCGCTGGCCGAGCGGGCGCTGGCCCCGGACCGTACGGGTGCGCCCGGCGGGCGGGGGGGCGTACCGGACGGCTTCCGTTACGTGATCACGGTGGACGGCCGGACCGTCAGGTGCGCGGATCCGCACCTGACGGACGCCCAGCGGGAGCTGATCAGCAGGGTGCTCAAAGAAGGTGCCTGAGCAGGTCCGCTTTGCTTGGATGTGCCGGTGACGATTCTTGACGATCTTGAGCGCTACTACGACTCCGTCCCCCGGACGGGCGGTGCACGGGCCGAGGAGCTGGGCTCCCTGACCCTGTTCGTCCAGCAGGGCGCGGGCTGGCCGTATTACGCGCGGCCCACGCCCGGGGCCGGCCCGGTGACGGCGGAGGAGGTGCACCGGGTCCGGTTGCGGCAGCGGGAGCTCGGCGTGCCGGAGGCCTTCGAGTGGGTGGCCGAAACCACCCCCTCACTGCGGGCGGCGGCGGAGGCCGCGGGGCTGGCGGTGCACGAGCATCCGCTGATGGCGCTGGCGGCGGACGCCGAGCAGCCGCCCCCGCACCCGGAGGTACGGCTGATGGGCGCCGACGACCCGCTGCTGCGGGCGGCGGTCACGGTTCCGGCGCTGGCCTTCGCCGAGCCCGGTACGGCGCTGGGCGCGGCCGGCCCGGCGGAGCTGACCGCTGCGCTGGCGGATCCGGGTACGGCGGACCGGGCGGCGCACGTGTCGGCGCGGCTCGCCTCCGGTGCGAGCGGGCTGGCGGCGGCGGTCCGGGACGGGGTGGTGCTGGCCTCCGGCATCCACAACCCGCTGGACGGGGTGGCCGAGGTGGTGGGCGTGGGCACGCTGCCGAGGATGCGGCGCCAGGGGCTGGCGCTGGGCGTGACCTCGGCCCTGGTCGCGGACGCGCGGGCGCGGGGCGTAGGGCTGGTGTTCCTGTCGGCGGGCGATGAGGACGTGGCCCGGATCTATGCCAGGGCCGGCTTCCGCCGGGTGGGCACGGCTTTGATCGCCGAGCCCGTGTCGTAGCTGTCGGGTTTGCTGGGTTTGCCGAAACGGCAAGGATGTTTGCCCGGGCGGGGGGAGGGGCGGAGCATCGGCCGGGTACGCAGACCAGCGCAGCCAGCCGGAGGTACTGATGACCGAGCACACGCACCCGCACCCGCACGCCGAGCCCCCCGCCGCCCCCGCCGCCGGGGAGGAGTTCTGGGACGCCCGCTACGGGCAGAGCGACCGGATCTGGAGCGGCCGGCCGAATGCCGTGCTGGTCCGGGAGGCGGAAGGCCTGGCGCCCGGCCGGGCCCTGGACCTCGGCTGCGGGGAGGGCGCCGACGCGGTGTGGCTGGCCCGGCAGGGGTGGCAGGTCACCGGAACCGACATCTCCGGAGTCGCTCTCACCCGGGCCGCCGAGCACGTGGCGGAGGCAGGGGTCGCCGACCGGGTGGACCTCCGGCAGCACGACCTCGGGGTGTCCTTCCCGGACGGGGAGTTCGATCTGGTCTCGGCCTGCTTCCTGCACACCCCCGGGGAGATGCCCCGGGAGCTCATCCTGCGCCGGGCCGCCGCGGCGGTCGCCCCCGGCGGAACCCTGCTGGTGGTCGGGCACGCCGGCCCGCCGTCCTGGGCCCCCGACCTCCACCTGGGCTTCCCCTTCCCCACGCCGGAGGAGGTGCTGGCGCAGCTGGCGCTGCCCGACGGGACGTGGGAGGTGCTGCTCTGCGCGGAGCACGAGCAGCCCATGACCGCACCCGACGGCAGCCCGGGCACCCGCCCCGACAACGCGGTAAAGGTCCGGCGCCTTCCCTGACACCGCGTCCGACCGGTGCGAGGGGCGCGTCGAGAGGGCTAAAAGCCCAGCTTGCGGAGCTGCTTGGGGTCGCGCTGCCAGTCCTTGGCGACCTTCACGTGCAGGTCCAGGAAGACCGGCGTGCCCAGCAGCGCTTCGATGTGCTTGCGCGACTTCATGCCGACCTCCTTCAGGCGTGAGCCCTTGGGGCCGATGATGATGCCCTTCTGGCTCGGCCGCTCGATGTACACGTTCGCGTGGATGTCGAGCAGCGGGCGGTCGGCCGGGCGGTTCTCCCGCGGGATCATCTCCTCGACCACGACGGCGATGGAGTGCGGGAGTTCGTCGCGCACGCCCTCCAGTGCGGCCTCGCGGATCAGTTCCGCGACCATCACCATCTCGGGCTCGTCGGTGAGGTCGCCCTCCGGGTAGAGCGGCGGGCTTTCCGGGAGCAGCGGGGCGATCAGGTCGGCCAGCAGCTGGACCTGGCTGTCGCCGACCGCGGAGACGGGAACGATCTCGGCCCATTCAAAGCCGAGCTCCTCGGCCAGCTGCGAGATGGCGATCAGCTGCTCGGCCAGCGCCTTGGAGTCCACCAGGTCGGTCTTGGTCACGATGGCGATCTTGGGGGTCTTCTTGATCCCCGCGAGTTCCTTGGCGATGAACTTGTCGCCGGGGCCGAGCTTCTGGTCGGCCGGCAGGCAGAAGCCGATCACGTCGACCTCGGCCCAGGTGGTGCGGACCACGTCGTTGAGCCGCTCGCCGAGCAGCGTACGCGGCTTGTGCAGGCCGGGCGTGTCGACCAGGACGAGCTGGGCGTCCGGGCGGTGCACGATGCCGCGGACGGTGTGCCGGGTGGTCTGCGGCCGGTTGGAGGTGATCGCGACCTTCGTGCCCACCAGTGCATTGGTCAGGGTCGACTTGCCCGCGTTCGGGCGGCCGACGAAGCAGGCGAAGCCCGCACGGTGCGGGGCGGTGGGCTCGGGGGAACGATCGCTCATACGGGCCATTCTCCCCGATGCCGCTGCCCACGCCGACCAGACTGCCGCCGCGAGGGCGAGGAGCCCGGCCGAAATGGTGGTCAGCCGGGGGTGGACGGCGTATCCGGCGGTGGCGTGGCCGGCCGTGCCGGGGGCGGTGGCCCGGACCGTCACCTCGGCCCGGTCGAGCGGGGGCGGGCCGGTCCAGCGCTCGGTGAGCCGGACCCGCTGTCCGGGCAGCAGCTCGGCGGGCAGTCCGGTCAGCGGGCGGCGGAGCAGGCTGCGGCCGAGGAGGCCGTCGGCGGCCAGGGTGCCCTGCGGGCGGAGGGTGGTGTTGCCGAGGTTGTGCAGGGTGTACGTGATCTCCGCGCGGGTGGGGGCGGTGCCTGCGGTGCGCACGGCGAGCTCCTCCACGGCCAGGGCCGGGGCGGTGGGCCCGGCGACCCGGAGGTGGACGCGGGCGGCGACGGCCTGGCGGACGCCGATGCCCTGCGGGGTGCTCAGGGTCCGTTCCTCCAGGGCGACGACGGCGCCGGGGTGGTCTCCGGGTTCGGCCTGTTCGGGGACGGTGAGGGTGAACGGCACATCGGTCGCCGACCGGGCGGGGACGGTGACCAGGTCCCGGTCGAGCCGGAGCCAGGCGCCGGTGGCCCGGCGGGGTTCCTCGGGGCCGCGGACGGCGAAGCCGCCGTCGCGGGCGGTGTTGTGGGCGTCGGCGGCGTACAGCCGGAAGGTGCGGGGGGTGTCGGTCCGGTTGGTCAGGGTGACGGTGTCGGTGACGGTACCGCCGGGGGTGGTGGCGAGGTAGAAGTAGGGCCGCTGCCCGAGCCGGGTGGCGGCGGGCAGGACGGCCCACTGGCCGTTGTCGGCCGCGGCTGCGGGGCGGGCGGTGGCGACAACGACGGACAGCAGGACGGCGGTGCCGAACAGCAGCAGGGCGGCGGCCAGGTCCTGTCCGGGCGATCTCCGTGGGTGAGCCCGCGTCGTCTGGTGCCATGGGGTCTCCCCAGGCCCGAAGGGCCTAGGGGACGCATCGCAAGGCGGAGCGTCGCGGCTCGTACTGGACGTACTTGCGCGATGCGACAACGCAGCGAGGCGCCGTGCCAGGCGGCGCGGGCCCGCGGAGATCGCCCGGACAGGGCCTGGCAGCGCGCGGGCCGCCCGGCGCGGGCCCGGGAGGCGGCGGGTGCGGCCGGCCGCCGTCACGACAGGGTGAGGGTGAGCACGGCCGTGTAGGCGCCGGGCGGGGCGTACGGCGGGACCTGGAGGGTGACTCCGGCGTCCACCGTGAAGGTGCCGCCGACCAGTTCGGCGTCCTGGGTGGAGGCCAGTACGGCGCCGTCGGGGCCGACCGTTCCGGGGCTGCCGGGGGCGCAGCTGCTGGGGCTGCCGGGGGCGGTGGCGCAGCGCGGGGTCCAGCTGAGGGCGGCGCCGGGGATGCGGGTGCCGCCGGGCCCGGCAAAGTCGGTGACCTTGCCGACGAGGGACCAGCCGGCGGGGCCGCCGCGGGCGTCCTTGACGGTGACGGTGGCCAGCTGTCCGGCGGCCCCGCCGCCTTCGCCGTACGGGACGGCTCCGAGGGCGGTCTGTTCGGCGGCCTGGGTCATGGAGAGGGTGCCGGGTTCCACGGTGGCGGTCAGCTTCTGGGTGCCGGGCGGTGGCGGGGCGGGTGCGTCGACGGTGTAGGCGGCCGGTCCGGAGCCCTTGGCGGCGGTCCAGGCGGGGCCCTCGTACGCGACGACGGCGGTGGTGGCCCGGTCGGTGACGGGCAGTTCGAGTGTCAGCCGGCCGCTCTCGTCGGCGGTGCCGCGGGCCCGGTCGGCGGTCGGGGCCTGGCCGGCCGCCCGGCCGGTGACGGTGACGGCGGAGCCGGGGGTGAACCCGGCCGCGGTCACCTTCACGGTGGCTCCGGGCTTTCCGTGGGCCGCGCCGAGGGCGACGTACCGGAGGTTGGCGGTGGGCAGCGGGGTGGCGGTGAGGCGTGCGGAGACCGGGGTGGGTCCGGCCGGGGTGCAGGGGGTGTCGAGTGCGGTGGGGTGGCCGGTGTGCAGGGAGTAGCCGCCGGGGGCGAGGGTGATCTCGCCGGGGGCGGTGACCGTGAAGGTGCCGGTCATCAGGTGGGTGCCGAGGGCGGCGCCGGGCGGGACCGGGCCGTTGCCCGGGGCGCCGGTCACGGTGACCTCGCCGGTCTGGGCGCCGGCCAGCCGGACGGTGCCGGTGGGGGTGACGGTGCCGGCGGGGAGTTCGCCGGGGAGCGGGTTCACGGCCGGGGTGCGGAGCACCCGGTAGGTGATGGTGACGGTGTCGCCGACCCGGGGTGCGGGGGTGTCGACGGTGAGTTCGGCGGTGGTGGGGCCGTCGGCCGGGGGCAGTCCGGCTTCCTGCGGGGGTGCGCACTGGGTGGGGAACTCGACCTGGCCCGGTGGAGGTTCCGCGGGTGGGTCGGCGGCGGCGCGGGGGCCCATGGCTCCGCTCGCGGCGGCGAGGGCGGCCATGGTCAGGGCCGCCGTCCAACTCCTTCTGCGCGCCGCTCTGCCCACTGCCCGCCCACCCCCCTGGGTCTGCCGGTCGCCTGTGGGCGCCATTCACGAGCGGGCGGCGGCAGAAGTCAAGGTACGGACCCCGCGCTGACTGATGGCCCATCAGATCATGGCAGGATCCCCGCCATGGCCCCCGCCCGTACCGGCCCTGAAGGTGCGCCGGTACGCGGTCGGGCTGACGCCCAGCGCCGCCTGGAAGTGCTTGCGCAGCGACTGGGCGGTGCCGAAGCCCGTCCGGTCCGCGACCTGGTCCATGGACAGCGCGGTGGTCTCCAGCAGGTGCCGCGCCCGGTTCACCCGCTGCATGACGATCCACTGCCCGGGGCTGATCCCGCACTCCTCGCGGAACCGGCGGGTGAAGGTCCGTACGGACATGGCCTCCTGGCGAGCCATGTCGGCCAGCAACAGCGGCTCGTGCAGCCGGTCCAGCACCCAGGCGCGGGCCGCGGTGGTGCTGGCCAGCTGCGGCTCCGGCACCGGTCGCTCGATGAACTGGCTCTGGCCGCCGTCCCGGTGGGGCGGTACGACGGTCCGCCGGGCCACCTCGTTGGCCACGGCCGCGCCGTGGTCGCGGCGCACGATGTGCAGGCAGAGGTCGATGCCGGCGGCCACTCCGGCGGAGGTCAGCACGTCCCCGTCGTCCGTGTACAGCACGTCGGCGTCGACCCGCACCGCCGGGTAGAGCTTCTGGAAGTGCTCGGCGGAGGCCCAGTGGGTGGTGGCCCGGCGGCCGTCCAGGAATCCGGCGGCGGCCAGCACATAGCCGCCGGTGCAGATGGAGACGAGCCGGGTGCCGGGCCGGATGTGGGTGAGGGCGGCGGCGGTCGGCTCGCCGAGCCGGCCCTCCTCGTAGGCCGGCCCGAGCTCGTACGAGGCGGGGACCACCACCGTGTCGGCGGTGGCCAGCAGCTCCGGGCCGTGTTCCACCTGGACCGAGAAGTCCGCGTCGGTGCGGACCGGGCCGGGGGCCAGCCCGCAGGTGAGGATCTCGTACAGCGGCCGGCCGGCCGCGTCCTTGGCCCGGCCGAAGATCCGGTGCGGAATGCCGAGCTCGAAGGGCAGCAGACCGGCGAGCGCCAGCACGACGACCCGGTGCGGCCGGCTCCCGCCGCGGCGCGGGCCGGCGGGCTCGCCAGGAGTCGTGACCGCATCAACCCCATCAGTCATGGCCGTCATGGCCCGATCATAGCGATCCCTGTCGTTCAGGCCACTGGAGCCGCCGCCGCGCCGGCCCGAAGCTTGCCGGGTGACCCAGACAGCCCCCGCCTCCCCCGCACCCCCTGCTGCCGCCGGCGGCCCGCGCCACCGGCCCGGACGAATCCACCGCGCCTGGTTCGTCGCGGCCGTCGCCTTCGTGACGATCATCGGTGCCGCCGCCTTCGCCTCCCTGCCCGGTCTGCTCATCGAGCCGCTGCACCGGGAGTTCGACTGGTCGCGCGGCACCATCGGCTTCGCCGTCTCGGTCAATCTCGCGCTCTACGGGCTGACCGCTCCCTTCGCCGCGGCGCTCATGGACCGCTTCGGCATCCGCCGGGTGGTCGCCTGCGCGCTGACGGTGATAGCCGCCGGTTCGGCGGCCACGGTCTGGATGACGGAGCCCTGGCAGCTGGTGCTGCTCTGGGGTGTGGTGGTCGGGCTGGGCAGCGGCTCGATGGCGCTCGCCTTCGCGGCCACCGTCACCAACCGCTGGTTCACCGCCCGGCGCGGGCTGGTGACCGGCATCCTGACCGCGGCCGGCGCCTCCGGCCAGCTGATCTTCCTGCCGTTGCTGTCCTGGCTGGTGGAGGAGCGCGGCTGGCGTCCGGCGGCGGTCACGGTCGCCCTCGCCTCGCTGGCCGTGGTGCCCTTCGTGTGGCTGCTGCTGCGGGACCACCCGGCGGACGTGGGCCTCGCCCCGTACGGCGGTACGTATGCCGAGAAGCCCGCACCGGTGCCGGGTGCGGCCCGGCGGGCGGTGGCCGTCCTGCACAAGGCGGCCCAGACCGGCCCCTTCTGGCTGCTCGCCGGCACCTTCGCGATCTGCGGTGCCTCCACCAACGGTTTGGTCCGGACGCACTTCGCGCCGGCCGCCCACGACCACGGCATGCCGCTGACGGCGGCGGCCGGGCTGCTCGCGGTCATCGGGGTCTTCGACGTGCTCGGCACCATCGCCTCGGGCTGGTTCACCGACCGCTTCGAGGCCCGCCGGCTGCTGGCCGTGTACTACGCCCTGCGCGGGGTCTCGCTGCTCTTCCTGCCGATGCTGCTCGCGCCGTCCGTCCACCCGCCGATGGTGTTCTTCATCGTCTTCTACGGCCTGGACTGGGTCGCCACCGTCCCGCCGACGATCGCGCTGTGCCGCGAGATCTACGGCGAGGACAGCGCGATCGTCTTCGGCTGGGTGCTGGCCTCGCACCAGGTGGGCGCGGCGCTGGTGGCCTTCCTGGGCGGCCTGGCCCGGGACGTGTTCGGCACGTACGACCCGGTCTGGTACGCCTCGGGGGCGCTGTGCGCGATGGCGGCACTGATGGCCATGGTCATCCGCCGCCGCCCCGCCGCGGCCATGGCCTAGGAGCCGGCCGGGGTGGTCGACTTCAGGGTGCCGTCCGGGGCGGCCAGCAGGACCGGGGTGTCCGGGCCGCCGAGGTCCCGTACGGCGGCCCGGTCGGCCTCGGCCGGGGCGTCGGCGGCGCTGACCACGGCCGCGGCCTCCAGCGACTGCGCGCCGCTGGCCACGGCCATGGCGACGGCGGTCTGCAGGGCGCTGAGCTTCAGCGAGTCGAGCTCCACGGTGCCGGCGACGTAGGTCCGCCCGGTCTCGTCCCGGACCGCCGCCCCCTCGGGCACGCCGTTGCGGGCCCGGGCGCTGCGCGCCAGCGTGATGATCTTGGTGTCCTCGGGGTCGATCCCGGTGCTGTCGGTCATGGTCGAAAGCATAGGGAGCGCCCGGACGATGCCCTGCAACACCCCGTTCCGCCGCGCGCCTAGGCCGCCTGACCCGTCAGCTTCTTCGCGACCAGGTTGGTGAACGCCTCGAATTCCTTGGCGTCCGGCCGGGCGGCGATGGAGGAGCTCCGGGAGGTGGCGATCAGACCGCCCTGGCGGACGAGCACCACGTTCATGTGCAGCGACGTGTCGGAGTCGAGAGTGGAGGTCACGGAGAAGCCGTAGCTGCCGTCCCCCGCCGAAACGGCCGCGAGCGGTTCGGCACGCGACAGCCACGACGCCTCGGCGCCGCCGTCCGCCTCCGCGCTGACGGAGAACGCGCCGCAGGCGCCCACGGCGCTCTCGACGTCCTTCAGGAACCCGGCTGCGTCTGCCTCGCCGAGTTCGAACACGCTCGTCTTGTAGCTCACCCCAACGGCGTTCGCGAACGAGGCGCCCGCGGCGCCCCCTTCGGCCGGCGCCGGCCGGACCCCTTCCGCCAGGTCCACCAGCAGCTGGCACTCCGGCTTGTCGGCCGGTGAGGATTTGCTCTGTGCCGGTGCCGTGCCCGCGGTCCAGTCCTCGGGCAGATCCGCCTCGATGAGGACGGCCTTCGCCGGCGTCTGCGGCGCCGAGGGGTCGGCGGAGCCGCCGCACGCGGTGAGGAGTATCGACGTCGTCAGGGCGGCGGTCGCCACACGGGCGGTACGGACGTACACGGGCACTCCGGGGATGTCGCGTTGTGTGCGGGGCCGCGACAGCTTAAGGGCGCCTCCGCGGAGGCGTTTGACCGGCCCCGCCGGGCGCCCTCCCGGGCGCCCTACGGCCGGTCGAGCCGCAGCCGCTCCGCCCGTGGCAGGCCCGCGACCACCAGGTCGTAGCTGTCCTCGATCAGCTCCCGGACCATCCGCGCCGGCAGTCCGCCCACCGTCACGGTGTTCCAGTGCCGCTTGTTGAGGTGGTAGCCCGGCACGATCGCCTCGTGCTCGGCCCGGAGCCGGACCGAAAGTTCCGGGTCGCACTTCACACTGACCTTCAGCGGCTCCGCGTCCAGCGCGGACAGCGCGAACATCTTGCCGAGCACTTTGAAGACCGAGGTCTCGGCGTTGAACGGGAACTCCTCCACCGCCGCGTTGAATCCGAGGCAGAAGGCCCGCAGCTCCGCCGGGGTCATCCGGCGGTCTCCTCGTCGTCGGCAGTCTTCGGCATCGGCTCCACCAGCACCGTGACGATCTTGTTCCGGCGGCCCGCGGGGGATTCCGCGGTCAGGCGCAGCGAGCGCCCGTCCGGCAGCTCCACCAGCGCCGAAGCGCCCGCGATCGGCACGCGGCCGAGCGCCTTGGCCAGCAGGCCGCCGACCGTCTCCACGTCCTCGTCGTCGAAGGAGTCCAGGCCGAACAGCTCGCCGAGGTCGGTGATGTCCAGCCGGGCCGTGACCCGGTAGCGGTCCTCGCCCAGCTCCTCGACCGGCGCGATCTCCCGGTCGTACTCGTCGGTGATCTCACCGACGATCTCCTCCAGGATGTCCTCGATGGTCACGATTCCGGCGGTGCCGCCGTACTCGTCGATGACCACCGCGACGTGGTTGCGGACCTGCTGCATCTCCCGCAGCAGATCACCGGCGTTCTTCGTGTCGGGCACGAACACCGCCGGCCGTATCGCCGTGGAGACCAGGTCGGACTCGGCGTCCCGGCTGATGTGGGTCTTGCGGACCAGGTCCTTCAGGTAGACCACCCCGACGATGTCGTCCTCGTTCTCGCCGGTCACCGGGATCCGCGAGAAGCCCGAGCGCAGCGCCAGTGTGGTGGCCTGACGGATCGTCTTGTACCGCTCGATGCAGACCAGGTCGGTGCGCGGCACCATCACCTCGCGCACCAGGGTGTCGCCGAGCTCGAAGACCTGGTGCACCATCCGGCGCTCCTCGTCCTCGATCAGCGACTCCTTCTCCGCCAGGTCCACCATCGCGCGCAGCTCGGCCTCGGAGGCGAAGGGGCCCTTGCGGAAGCCCTTGCCCGGGGTGAGCGCGTTGCCGATGAGGATCAGCAGCTGCGGGATGGGGCCCATGATCCGGGCCAGCGGTACGAGGACGTACGCGGCGGCCGTCGCGGTGTTCAGCGGGTGCTGGCGGCCGATCGTACGGGGCGAGACCCCGACGGCGACGAAGGAGACCAGCACCATCACGGCGATGGCCGTGAACAGCGCGGTCCAGTTCTCGCCGAAGTGGTCCAGGCAGACGTAGGTGACCAGCACGCCCGCGGCCATCTCGCAGGTGACCCGGACCAGCAGGGCCACGTTCAGGTACCGGGTGGGGTCGGCGGCGACCTGGGCCAGCTTGGCGCTGCCGCGCCGGCCCTCCCGTACGGCCTGTTCGGCGCGGAAGCCGGAGATCCGGGCGATGCCCGCCTCGGCGCAGGCGGCCAGCCAGGCCACCATGACCAGCAGGACCGCCCCGGTGATCAGCTGGGCGGCGGTCACGAGACGGTGGGCGCGGGCGACGGGCCGGTCAGGCCGCGCTCGGCCCGCCAGCCGTCCACGATGGCCGCCTGCAGACCGAACATCTCGGCCTTCTCGTCGGGCTCCTCGTGGTCGTAGCCGAGCAGGTGCAGCACACCGTGGACGGTCAGGAGCTGGAGCTCCTCGTCCATGGTGTGCTGCGTCGGGGCTTCCTCACCCTGCCGCTTGGCCACTTCGGGGCAGAGCACGATGTCGCCGAGGAGCCCCTGCGGGGGCTCCTCGTCGTCCTTGGCCGGCGGACGGAGCTCGTCCATCGGGAAGGACATGACGTCGGTCGGTCCGGGCAGGTCCATCCACTGGATGTGGAGCGCCTCCATGGCGTCCTCGTCGATCACGATGACGGAGAGCTCGGAGAGCGGGTGGATCCGCATCCGGGTGAGCGCGTAGCGGGCGATGTCGAGGATCGCCTGCTCGTCGACCTCGGTTCCGGATTCGTTGTTGACGTCGATCGACATGCGCTTGTTGTTCTACTTCCCGTTTCGGCTGTCGTACTGCTCGTACGCGTCGACGATACGGCCGACGAGCTTGTGCCGGACGACATCCTGGGAGGTGAGCCGGGAGAAGTGCACGTCCGGGACCCCTTCGAGGATGTCCTGCACCTGCTTCAGACCCGACTTGGTGCCGCCGGGGAGGTCGATCTGGGTCACGTCACCGGTGATGACGATCTTCGAATCGAAGCCGAGGCGGGTCAGGAACATCTTCATCTGCTCGGGGTTCGTGTTCTGCGCCTCGTCGAGGATGATGAACGCGTCGTTGAGCGTGCGTCCCCGCATGTAGGCGAGCGGGGCGACCTCGATGGTGCCGGCCGCCATCAGGCGCGGGATCGAATCCGGGTCGAGCATGTCGTGCAGCGCGTCGTACAGCGGGCGCAGGTACGGGTCGATCTTCTCGTAGAGCGTGCCGGGCAGGAAGCCGAGCCGCTCGCCCGCCTCGACGGCGGGCCGGGTCAGGATGATCCGGGTGACCTGCTTGGACTGCAGGGCCTGGACCGCCTTGGCCATGGCGAGGTAGGTCTTTCCGGTACCGGCGGGGCCGATGCCGAAGACGATCGTGTGCTTGTCGATCGCGTCGACGTAGCGCTTCTGGTTGAGGGTCTTGGGGCGGATGGTACGGCCGCGGTTGGAGAGGATGTTCTGGGTGAGCACCTCGGCCGGGGTCTCCTCCGGACCGTTTCCGTTCTCGCTCGCCTGGAGCATGGCGATCGATCGTTCCACTGCGTCCTCCGTCATCGGCTGCCCGGTGCGGAGCACCAGCATCATCTCGTCGAACAAGCGCTGGATCAGAGCGACTTCCCGAGCATCGCCGACCGCGCTGACCTGGTTGCCCCGGACGTGGATGTCGGCCTCCGGGAAGGAGCGCTCTATCACGCGCAACAGAGCGTCTCCGGAGCCGAGCACCGTCACCATCGGGTGCTTGGCGGGAACGGTGAAATTGGCTCGTGCCTGCCCTGGCAGGAGCGGCTGGGCTGTGGGTGTCTGAGTCATGGGCCGGCTCTGTGGCCTGCACATACCTCCCGCTGCGGGGTCGCACCGATCGACGACCTCTGGAATACCAAGCGTACGACGCCACGGGAGGTTGCCCGAGAGGTTTTCCGGCCCGCGGACAGGGGCCGGGTACGGGGGGCCGGGGCGGCGGCCCTCAGGCGGAGTGCCGGAAGCCGATCGTCGGGACCGCACGGCGGCGGGCCGCGGCGGACGGGGCCGCCGGGCTGCCGTGCTGCGGGCCGAGCAGGCCCTCCAGGAACGCGAAGCGGGCCGGGCGCTCGCCCTGGGAGTGCCACCAGTGGGCGACCTCCTCCCAGCCCGGCGCGGAGAGGGAGCCGCCGAACTCCTGCACCGACAGCGCGGCCGTCAGCCCCGCGAAGGCCAGCCGGTCGGCCAGCGGCCAGCCCGCCAGGGTGCCGGTGACGAAGCCCGCCACATAGACGTCGCCGGCGCCCGTCGGGTCGAGCGCGTCCACCGCGATGCCCGGCACCTCCGCGGTCTCCCCGGTCCGGCCGTCCACCGCGTACGAGCCCTCGGCACCCAGCGTCACCACCGCGACCGGCACCCGGTCCGCCAGCGCCCGGGCCGCCGCCCGCGGGCACTCGGTGCGGGTGTACCGCATCGCCTCCCCCGCGTTCGGCAGGAACGCCTCGCAGTGCTCCAGGTCGGCGAGGGCAGCCAGGTCCCAGCAGCCGCTCTCGTCCCAGCCGACGTCGGCGAACACCCGGGCCCCGGAGCGGGCCGCCTCGGCGACCCACGGCTCCCGGCGCCCCGGGGTCAGCGAGGCCACGGCCGCCCGGGCCGGCGGCAGGCCGTCCGGGACGGAGCCCGGGACGGGGCCACCCGGGCGGGCCGGGGGCGGGGCCTCGTGGCCGTGCGAGACCATCGTCCGCTCCCCCTCGTACGCCATGGAGACGGTGACCGGGCTGTGCCAGCCGGCGACGGTCCGCGACAGCGACAGGTCGATGCCCTCGCCCTGCTCCAGGGCGTCCCAGCAGTACTCGCCGTAGTGATCGTCACCGAAGGCGGCGGCCAGGGAGGTGCGCAGGCCCAGGCGGGCCAGCGCGGTCGCCATGTTCGCGACCCCGCCGGGGCTGGATCCCATGCCCCGCGCCCAGGACTCCGTACCGCGCACCGGGGCCGAGTCGAGGCCGGTGAAGATGATGTCGAGGAAGACCGTGCCGGTCAGGAAGACGTCACAGGACGGATCCTGCGGTGTGCGCAGCGCGCCCAGCGGATCCAGCCCGGCGGTGCGCGCAGTCGGGTGGGATCCGCTTCTGCTGTTCCGACCGGTCATGGTGTGCTCCCCCTTCGGGTGGAAGGCCGCCGACCCCGTCCGCCCGACGGCGGCGGCACACCACACAGTGTGTCCCACACCACCCCGAAGCCGCCCTCACCACATACCCGGCGGGTCCCCTCGCGCCCCCGCCCTTCCGTATGATCATCCGCCGATGACAAGGGTGGGGGCGGAGATCAACAGAACCGTAAGACGACACAGGACCATGGCCGGGCTGGCCGCGCTGACCGCGTGGGCGGCGCTGACCGGGTGCGGGCCCGAGAGGACGGACTCCTCCGGAGCGGCGGAGCCCTCGGCGACAGCGTCCGGAGTGGCAGCGAGCGGAGCGAGCACGCCGACGGCGGCCCCCAGCCCCAAGAGGAGGCTTCCCGCGGCCTCCACCCCTGAGGAGTGGCAGACCCTGCCGATGCTGCCGGACCCGGCGACGCTGCCGGGCTGGGAGCACGCGGGGCCGGCGTCCGCGTCGAGCCCGGAGGGCGAGCGGTCCATGGTGTTCGAGTCTCTGTGCGAGGAGGGGGAGGAGTGGTGTGCGGACGCGCGGACCACGGGCCTGGACCACTACGGGAAGGCCGATGCGATGTGCGCCTTCTTTGTCATCACGTACCGGGACGAGAAGTCCGCCGCGGCCGCGTACGACGGTGCCTGGCAACGGCAGAACCTCGCTGGGCTGGCCGACCGCACGCCGGTCCGGCTCGGCAACACCGGAGGCCGCCAGGATGCGGAGCGGGGCACCCAGAAGCCCAAGGGGCAGCGAGTGTCCGTCCAGATCCAGATCGGCCGGGCGCTGCTCCAGATCAACTTGGAGACGCTCCCGGACGCGACGCCGCTGAGCGACGGGGAGGTCGCCGAGCTGGCGGCCCGGTTTGCCGAACGGGCCCGCAAGGCCCAGGGCCTTCGCTGAGTCAGCCCCGCTTCGGGAGCGGGACGCGCAGCAGGTCCGCCGCGATCGTCAGGTCGCCCTCGAAGCCTGCCCGGCGGGCCTGGCGTTCGAATTCGTCCGGGTCCGTGTACCGCTGCGAGAAGTGGGTCAGGACCAGGTGCCGGACGCCGGCGTCGCGGGCGGCCCGGGCTGCCTGGCCCGCCGTCAGGTGGCCGTGCTCCACGGCCAGGTGCTCGTCCTCGTCGAGGAAGGTGGACTCGATCACCAGCATGTCGCAGCCCTCGGCGAGCGCGGTGACCCCCTCGCACATCCGGGTGTCCATCACAAAGCCGAAGCTCTGGCCGGGCCGGTGTTCGCTGACCTGGTCGAGGGTGACCCCGCCGAGTGCGCCCTCACGCTGGATCCGGCCCACGTCCGGGCCCTTGATGCCGTACCGGGCGAGCAGTTCGGGCAGTATCCGCCGGCCGTCGGGCTCGGTGAGCCGGTAGCCGAAGGACTCCACCGGGTGCGAGAGCCGGCGGGCCTGCAGGGAGTACGAGGGGCCGGCCGCCAGCACCCCGTCCGCGGCCACCGGTTCCTGGTCCAGGACGACGGTCTCCCGGTACGCGGTGGCGTACCGGAGCCGGTCGAAGAACTCCTGCCCGGAGGCCGGGTAGTGCGCGGTGACCGGGTGCGGGACCCGGTCGAGGTTGATCCGCTGGATCACCCCGGCGAGGCCGAGGCTGTGGTCCCCGTGGAAGTGAGTGATGCAGATCCGGTTGATGTCGTGCGCGGCCACCCCGGCCCGGAGCATCTGCCGCTGGGTGCCCTCGCCCGGGTCGAAGAGGATGCCCTCGCCGTCCCAGCGCAGCAGGTAGCCGTTGTGGTTGCGGTGCCGGGTGGGGACCTGGCTGGCGGTGCCGAGGACCACAAACTCGCGTGCGGACATGATGGTTACCCGTGGTTGTCCGCGGTTATCCGGGGGGCCACTCGAGGCCGCGCCCGCCGAGGACATGGGCGTGGGCGTGCCACACGGTCTGGCCGGCGCCGGCCCCGGTGTTGAAGACGATCCGGTAGCCGTGGCCGTCGATCTTCTCCTCGGCCGCCACCTCACCAGCCTCGCGCAGTACGTCCACCAGGGCCTGCGGGTCGGCCGCGGCGAGCGCGGCGGCGTCCGGGTAGTGCACCTTGGGGATCACCAGCACGTGGGTGGGTGCCTGCGGGTTGATGTCGCGGAACGCGACCGTGGTGTCCGTCTCGCGCACGATCGTCGCCGGGATGTCCCCCGTGACGATCTTGCAGAACAGGCAGTCCGCCTGCGGTTCCCCGGCCATGGCCGTCGCCTCCCGTGATGGTGATCGCTGAGCCTCGCCCCGCATCGTATCCGGCGCCGCCGCGACCGGCCGCCCGGTTCAGGACCAGCGGCCGGTACGGGCGAGCAGCACCGCCACCGCCGCCGTGCCGGCCGTGGAGGTGCGCAGTACCGAGCGGCCCAGCCGGTACGGGTGGGCGCCGGCCGCCGCGAAGACGGCCAGCTCCTCCGGGGAGACCCCGCCTTCGGGGCCGACCACGACCACGACCGAGCCGGTGGCGGGGAGTTCGGCGGTGGCCAGGGCCTGGGAGGGGGTGTTCCGGTCCTCGTGCAGGACCATCGCCAGGTCGGCCGTCGCCAGCAGCTGGGCGACCTGCTTGGTGGACAGGGCCTCCGCGACCTCCGGGAACCGGACCCGGCGGGACTGCTTGCCGGACTCCCGGGCCGTGGACCGCCACTTGGCCAGGGATTTGGCGCCCCGGTCGCCGCGCCATTGGGTGATGCAGCGGGCGGCCTGCCAGGGCACGATGGCGTCCACGCCGGTCTCGGTCATGGTCTCGACGGCCAGCTCGCCGCGGTCGCCCTTGGGCAGGGCCTGGACCACGGTGATCCGGACCGCCGGCTCCGGCTCCTCCTCGACGGTGTGCAGGTCCGTGACCACCAGCCGGTCCTTGCCCTCGGCGGCCAGGACCACGCCCTCCGTCCAGTGACCGCGACCGTCGGTGAGGACCACGTCCTCGCCGGGGTTGAGCCGCTTCACGGAGACGGCGTGCCGGCCCTCGGGGCCGTCCAGGACGAACTGCGGCCCCGCGGGGACTTTTTCGACCACGAACACCGGGGCCGTCATGATGCACTCCTGTTGTCGATCTCTTGCGTGTCCAACGTGCCCTGCGTGCCCTGCGTGTCCTGCGTGTTCCGAGCGCCCAATGCGCTCTGTGCCTCGGCCAGTTCGGCCGCCAGCACCTCCACCAGAGAGCCGGCGGGCAGCGACCGCGCCAGCCGGTGGCCCTGGCCGGCCCACAGGGCCATGCCCTGCGGGTCTCCGGCCGCGGCGGCGGCCTTGCGCAGCCCGGAGGTCAGGTGGTGGACCTGGGGGTAGGCGGCCGGCGCGTACGGGCCGTGCTCCCGCATGAAGCGGTTGACCAGGCCCCGGGCCGGGCGGCCGGAGAAGGCCCGGGTGAGTTCCGTACGGACGAACAAGGGGTCGGTCAGCGCCTTCTTGTGCAGCGCGTGCGCCCCGGACTCGGGGCAGGCCAGGAAGGCCGTGCCCAGCTGGGCCGCCTCCGCGCCGGCCGCGAGCACCCCGGCGATCTGCGAGCCGCGCATCAGCCCGCCCGCCGCGACGATGGGGAGCGCCACGGCCTCCCGTACCTGTCCGACCAGCGACAGCAGGCCCACGCCGGTGAAGTCGGCCTGCGGGTCGTCGCGGTGGGTGCCCTGGTGGCCGCCGGCCTCGATCCCCTGGACGCAGAGGATGTCGGCGCCGGCCGCCTGGGCGGCCCGGGCCTCCTCGACGGAGGTGACGGTGACCACGGTGCGGGTGCCGGCCGTGCGGAGGCGGGCGAGGGCCTCGGGCGAGGGGCAGCCGAAGGTGAAGGAGACGACCGGGACCGGGTCCTCGGTGAGAATGGCCAGTTTTGCGTCATAACCGTCGTCGCACGTGCCAACGATGTCATCGTCCGCGAGGGAGACCTCGTACCAGCTGGCCTCGCCCGCGAGCTGGCCCCGGTAGGCCTCGACGGCGGCCGGATCCACCTGGGCGGTCTGCGGCATGAAGAGGTTGACGCCGAACGGCCGCCGGGTGAGGCCGCGCAGCAGTTTGATCTCCTGGTACATGCCGTCGGCGGTCTTGTAGCCGCCGGCCAGGAAGCCGAGTCCGCCCGCCGCGGAGACGGCTGCGGCGAGCGGGGGACAGGACCCTCCGCCCGCCATGGGAGCCTGCACGATCGGGTAGGGGCAGAGACCGTTCAGCGCGGAGGACATGAGCTGCATCGTGCCATGTCCCCCGCACCAGACCGAATCACACAATTCGCCTGGCATAGTCCGGTTGCGTAACCGGCCAGCCAGGGCGTGGGCGGCGCGCGTCAGCGGCCGTTGAACGCGTCCTTCAGGCGGCTGAACAGCCCCTGCTGACCCGGCGCGAACTGGCCCATCGGCCGCTCCTCGCCGCGCAGCTTCGCCAGCTGGCGCAGCAGGTCCTCCTGCTGGGCGTCCAGCTTGCCGGGGGTGGTGACCTCGACGTGGACGATCAGGTCGCCGCGCCCGCCGCCGCGCAGGTGGGTGACACCGCGCCCGTGCAGCGGGATCGACTGGCCGGACCCGGTACCGGGCCGGATGTCGATCTCCTCCATGCCGTCCAGCGTCTCCAGCGGGCACTTGGTGCCCAGCGCCGCCGCCGTCATCGGAATGGTCACCGTGCAGTGCAGGTCGTCCCCGCGCCGCTGGAAGACCGGGTGCGCCAGTTCGTGGATCTCCACGTACAGGTCGCCGGCGGGGCCGCCGCCGGGGCCGACCTCACCCTCGCCCGACAGCTGGATCCGGGTGCCGTTCTCCACACCGGCCGGGATCTTGACCGTCAGGTTGCGGCGGGAGCGGACCCGGCCGTCGCCCGCGCACTCGGGGCACGGGGTCGGGACCACGGTGCCGAAGCCCTGGCACTGCGGGCACGGGCGCGAGGTCATGACCTGGCCCAGGAAGGACCGGGTGACCTGGGAGACCTCACCACGGCCGCGGCACATGTCACAGGTCTGCGCCGAGGTGCCGGGGGCGGCGCCCTCGCCGGAGCAGGTGACGCACACGATGGCCGTGTCGACCTGGATGTCCTTGGTCGTCCCGAAGGCGGCCTCGTCCAGCTCCAGGTCCAGGCGGATCATCGCGTCCTGGCCGCGCCGGGTGCGCGAGCGCGGGCCGCGCTGGGACGCGGTACCGAAGAACGCGTCCATGATGTCCGAGAAGTTGCCGAAGCCACCGGCCCCGAAACCGCCCGCGCCGCCGCCGCCCGAGGAGGACAGCGGGTCGCCGCCGAGGTCGTAGACCTGCTTCTTCTGCGGGTCCGACAGCACCTCGTACGCCGCGTTGATCTCCTTGAAACGCTCCTGCGTCTTGGGATCGGGGTTGACGTCCGGGTGCAGCTCGCGTGCGAGCCGCCGGAAGGCCTTCTTGATCTCGTCCGCCGATGCGTCGCGGCGCACGCCGAGAACGGCGTAGTAGTCCGTGGCCACTTACGACTCCGCCAGGATCTGTCCGACGTAACGTGCCACTGCGCGTACCGCTCCCATCGTTCCGGGGTAGTCCATGCGGGTCGGTCCGACCACGCCGAGTTTGGCGACTGCTTCGCCGCCCGAACCGTAGCCGACCGAGACGACCGACGTGGAGTTGAGTCCTTCGTAGGCGTTCTCGTGACCGATGCGTACGGTCATCCCCGACTCGTTGGCCTCGCCCAGGAGCTTGAGGAGTACGACCTGTTCCTCAAGGGCTTCCAGCACCGGCCGGATGGTCAGGGGAAAGTCATGTCCGAAGCGGGTGAGATTGGCGGTGCCGCCGATCATCAGCCGCTCCTCGGTCTCCTCGACCAGGGTTTCGAGGAGGGTGGCGAGGACGGTGGAGACCGTCGCCCGGTCCTCCGCCTCGAAGGATTCCGGCAGGTCCTGCACCAGCTGCGGCACGTCCGCGAAGCGGCGGCCGACGACCATGCCGTTGAGCCGGGCGCGCAGATCGGTGAGGGAGGTCTCGCCGAAGGGCGCGGGGCAGTCGACGAGGCGCTGCTCGACCCGGCCGGTGTCGGTGATCAGTACGAGCATCAGCCGGGCGGGCGCGAGCGAGAGCAGCTCGACGTGGCGGACCGTGGAGCGGGTCAGCGAGGGGTACTGGACCACCGCGACCTGCCGGGTCAGCTGGGCGAGCAGCCGCACCGTCCGGCCGACCACGTCGTCGAGGTCGACCGCACCGTCGAGGAAGTTCTGGATGGCCCGCCGCTCGGGGGTCGACAGCGGCTTGACTCCGGCCAGCTTGTCGACGAAGAGGCGGTAGCCCTTGTCGGTGGGGATCCGGCCGGCGCTGGTGTGGGGCTGCGCGATGTAGCCCTCCTCCTCCAGCACCGCCATGTCGTTGCGCACGGTGGCGGGCGAGACGCCGAGGGCGTGCCGTTCGGTGAGCGCCTTGGAGCCGACCGGCTCCTCCGTCCCGACGTAGTCCTGGACGATGGCGCGCAGCACTTCGAGCCTGCGTTCACTGAGCATCGCGCGCCACCTCCAACGGTGAGTCCGGTCTGGCTGTCCTTGATTTGCAGTCGATGGGCACTCGATTGGCACTCGCAGGGCCTGAGTGCCAGAGATCCCCCGGTCAGTGTACGGCTGGCAGGTACACCGGAGGCAAGGGAGCCCGTCACGGTAGCGTCGCGTCATGGACGTGCAATGGGAAGAGGCGGGCTGGGAACGGCTGACCGGGCGGGCCGGCCGGAAGCGGCTCCCGGGGTGGGACTGCACGGTGGGACTGGTGGTCGGAGCCGATGCGGTGCTGCTGATCGACCCCGGATCCAGCATCCGGGAGGGGGCCGGGCTGCGCGCCGAGGCGGAGCGGCTGACCGGCCGCCGGGTGACCCATATCGCATTCACACACGGACATTTCGACCATGTGATGGGGGCGGCGGCCTTCGCGGGCGCCGAGGTCTTCGGGGCGGTCGGCCTGGACACCCTGCTCGGCACGGCGGCGGGGCGGGAGGAGCTGCGCACGGACGCGGTCCGGCACGGCCTGGCGGAGGCGGACGCCGCCGAATCGGCGGACCTGCTGCGGCTGCCCCGCCACCTGGTGTCCGGCGAGTGGACGCTGGAGCTGGGCGGGGTGCAGGTGCTGCTGGCGAACGTGGGGCCCGGCCACACCCGGCACGACCTGGCGCTGTTCGTACCGGGCGGCGACCGGGAGGTGGTCTTCTGCGGGGACCTGGTCGAGGAGTCCGGGGAACCCTCGGCGGGACCGGACGCGGTCCCCGCGCAGTGGCCGGCTGCGCTGGACCGGCTGCTGGCGCTGGGTGGCGAGGATGCCTTTTACGTGCCCGGGCACGGGGCGGTGGTCGATGCCGCCTTCGTGCGTGCGCAACGCGCCACACTGGCCGCCCGTTTCGGCGTGTCGCCTTGATCGGCCGCCCGCTGCCCCTACCCTCGGCCGGATGCGTGAGTACTCCCCCGACCTGACCCCCGCGTGGAAGCGCCCCAAGCCGGTGCCGGAGGTGGCCGCCGAGCCCGATCTGGTGGTCGAGGTCGCGGGTACGGAGTTCTGCGGCGCGGTGGTGGCCTGCGAGGCGGGCACGGTCACCCTGGAGGACCGCTTCGGCAAGCGGCGCGTCTTCCCGCTGGAACCGCGCGGCTTCCTGCTGGAGGGCGCGGTGGTCACCCTGGTCCGCCCGTCCCGAGCCGCCCCGTCGGCACCGCGCCGTACCGCCTCCGGTTCGCTGGCCGTGCCCGGGGCCCGGGCCCGGGTGGCGCGGGCGGGCCGCATCTACGTGGAGGGCCGCCACGACGCGGAACTGGTGGAGCGGGTGTGGGGTGACGACCTGCGGATCGAGGGCGTGGTCGTCGAGTACCTGTCGGGTGTGGACGACCTCCCGGCGATCGTGGCGGAATTCGCCCCGGCGGCGGACGCGAGGCTGGGCGTCCTGGTGGACCACCTGGTCCCGGGGTCGAAGGAGTCCCGCCTGGCGGCCTCGGTGACAGGGCCGGACGTCCTGGTGGTGGGCCACCCGTACGTCGACGTCTGGCAGGCGGTGAAGCCGTCCGCCCTGGGGATCGAGGCGTGGCCGGTGGTCCCGCGGGGCCAGGACTGGAAGACGGGCATCTGCCGGGCGCTGGGCTGGCCGGAGAACACGGGCGCGGCCTGGCAGCACATCCTGTCCCGGGTCCGCTCCTACCAGGACCTGGAGCCGGCTCTGCTGGGCCGGGTGGAGGAACTGATCGACTTCGTTACGGCCCCGGCCGTCGGCTGACCGGCGGCCCGGATCCGCGTGGGTTCACTCCGGTGAGTGATCAGTTGAGTGATCAGTCCACGAGGTCGCGCACGACCGCGTCGGCCAGCAGGCGTCCGCGCAGCGTCAGCACGGCCCGGCCGGCCTCGTACGGGCCCGGCTCCAGCAGGCCGTCGGTCAGGGCGCGGCGGGAGGCTGCGAGGCCGGTGGGGGCCAGCAGGGTCAGGGGGACGCCGTCCGCCAGGCGGAGCTCCAGCAGGATCCGTTCGACCCGGCGGTCCTCCTCGGACAGCAGCTCGCGGCCGGCGCCCGGGGAGCGGCCCTCGGCGAGGGCCGCGGCGTACGCGCCGGGATGCTTGACGTTCCACCAGCGCACCCCGCCGACGTGGCTGTGCGCTCCGGGTCCGGCGCCCCACCAGTCCGCGCCGCGCCAGTACAGCTCGTTGTGCAGGCAGCGGCCGGCTTCCGTGGTGGCCCAGTTCGACACCTCGTACCAGTCGTAGCCCGCCTCCCGCATCGCCGCGTCGGCGATCAGGTAGCGGTCCGCGTGCACGTCGTCGTCGGTCATCGGGACCTCGCCCCGGCGGATCCGGCGGGCCAGCTGCGTGCCCTCCTCGACGATCAGGGCGTATGCGCTGATGTGGTCGGGCCCGGCGCCGATCGCCGCGGACAGCGAGGCCCGCCAGTCCTCGTCGGACTCGCCGGGCGTGCCGTAGATCAGGTCCAGGTTGACGTGCTCGAACCCGGCGGCCCGCGCTTCGGCCACGCACGCCTCGGGCCGGCCGGGGGTGTGGGTGCGGTCCAGGATCTTCAGGACGTGCTGCTTGGCGCTCTGCATGCCGAAGGAGATCCGGTTGAAGCCGCCGGCCCGCAGCTCCGCCAGGTACGCGGGGGTGACCGATTCCGGATTGGCCTCGGTGGTCACCTCGGCGTCGGCCGCCAGGCCGAACTCCTCGCGGATCGCCCCGAGCATCCGGACCAGGTCCCCGGCGGCCAGCAGGGTGGGCGTGCCGCCGCCGACGAAGACGGTCCGCACCTCCCGCGGGTCGTCGCCGAGCACCTTGCGGGCGAGGCGGACCTCGTCGATCAGGGTGTCGGCGTAGTTGTCCCGGGAGGCCAGCACCCCGCCCGTGCCGCGCAGCTCGGTGGCGGTGTAGGTGTTGAAGTCGCAGTACCCGCAGCGCGTGGCGCAGTACGGGACGTGCAGGTAGAACCCGAGCGGCCGGGCCGCCGCGCCCTGAAGGGCATGCGACGGCAGCGACCCGTCCTCGGGCATGGGCTCACCATCGGGCAGTGCGGAAGGCATGAGCCCATTGTCCCGCACCGCCCGGGTGTCCTCGGCCGGGCTGCCGGTCAGGCCTCCCGGGAGCCCTCGTACATCTCCTCGATGAGGTGCTTGAACTCACGCTCGACGACCGGGCGCTTCAGCTTGAGGCTGGGGGTGAGGTCGCCGTGCTCGACGTCCAGGTCGCGCGGCAGCAGGCGGAACTTCTTGATCGTCTGCCAGCGCTGCAGGCCCTCGTTGAGGGTCTGGACGTACGTCTCGATCAGCCGGTTGGTCTCGGGGGCGGCGACGACCTCGGCGTAGGACTTGCCCTCCAGGCCGTTCTCGGCGGCCCAGCCGAGGATGGCGGGGCCGTCCAGGGCGATCAGGGCGCTGCAGAAGTTCCGGTCGGCGCCGTGGACCACGATGTTGGAGACGTACGGGCAGATCGCCTTGAACCCGCCCTCGACCTCGGCCGGGGCGACGTACTTGCCGCCCGAGGTCTTGATCAGGTCCTTCTTGCGGTCGGTGATGCGGAGGTAGCCGTCGGCCGAGAGCTCGCCGATGTCCCCGGTGTGCAGCCAGCCGTCGGATTCGAGGACCTCGGCGGTCTTCTCCGGGAGGCCGTGGTAGCCCTCCATGATGCCGGGGCCGCGGAGCAGGATCTCGCCGTCGTCGGCGATGCGGACCTCGGTGCCGGGGAGCGGCTTGCCGACGGTGCCGGTGCGGTAGGCCTCGCCGGGGTTGACGAAGGAGGCGGCGCTGGACTCGGTGAGGCCGTAGCCCTCGAGGATGTGGATGCCGGCGCCGGCGAAGAAGTAGCCGATCTCGGGGGCCAGGCCGGCCGAGCCGGAGACGGCGGCGCGGAGGTTGCCGCCGAAGGCCTCGCGGAGCTTGGAGTAGACGAGCGCGTCGGCGATCTTGTGCTTGGTGGAGAGCGCGAGGGGGGCGCCCGCCTTGCCGGTGCGGCGGAAGTTGTCCTGGCTGACCTTGGCGTACTCGCGGGCCACCCCGGCCGCCCACTGGAAGATCTTGTACTTGGCGCCGCCGGCCGCCCTGGCCTTGGCCACGACCCCGTTGTAGACCTTCTCGAAGATCCGCGGGACCGCCGCCATGTAGGTGGGCTGGACCACCGGCAGGTTCTCGATGATCTTGTCGATGCGGCCGTCGACGGCGGTGACGTGGCCGACCTCGATCTGGCCGGAGGTCAGCACCTTGCCGAAGACGTGGGCCAGCGGCAGCCACAGGTACTGGACGTCGTCCGCGCCGATCATGCCCGTGGCCACGGTGGCCTTGGCCATGTACGACCAGTTGTCGTGCGGCAGCCGGACGCCCTTGGGGCGGCCGGTGGTGCCGGAGGTGTAGATGAGGGTGGCGAGCTGGTCGGCGGTGATGGCCGAGATCCGCTCCTTGACCGCCGCGGGCTGCTTGGCGAGGTACTCCTTGCCGCGCGCCTCCAGGTCGGCGAGGGAGAGCACCCAGCCCTCCGGGTCGCCCTCGGCCGGAACCGCGTCGGCGGTCTCGACGACCACCACGTGGGCGAGCTCGGGCAGGCCGGCGCGGTGCTCGCGGGCCTTGGCGAGCTGGGCGGCGTCCTCGGCGATCAGCACCCGGCTGGCCGAGTCGGCGAGGATGTAGGAGGACTCCTCGGCGTTGGTGCTGGGGTAGATCGTGGTGGTCGCGGCACCGGCGCACATCACGCCGAGGTCGGCGAGGATCCACTCCACCCGGGTGCTGGAGGCGAGGGCGACCCGCTCCTCCGGGCGTACGCCGAGATCGATCAGGCCGGCGGCGATGGCGAACACCCGCTCCGCGGCCTGCCCCCAGCTGAGCGATTTCCAGTCGTCGGGGCCCTGGCCGGCAGCGGCGGGGACCGGGTACCGGTAGGCCTCGGCGTCCGGGGTAGCGGCGACACGCTCAAGGAAGAGGGCCGCCACGGTGGGCGGGCGGTTCTCGATCATCGTCTGTGTGTCGCTCACGACATCCTCCGGACCAGGCGGCAGGGCTTGTGTAACTGGCGAGTAACCATCGAGCAGATCTCAAGATAGGGGCCCTCCGCCCGGCACGTAAGGGCTCGCGAGCTGCCGATTCATAACGAAACAAGCCCCGGCGCCGAAGCACGGGGGCTTGTTCCGCATGTCGTGCGGCGACGAGGGCTACTTCTTCTTGGCAGCCGACTCGTCGCTGGACAGCACCGCGATGAAGGCCTCCTGGGGGACCTCCACGGAGCCGACCATCTTCATCCGCTTCTTGCCTTCCTTCTGCTTCTCCAGCAGCTTCCGCTTACGGGAGATGTCACCGCCGTAGCACTTGGCGAGGACGTCCTTGCGGATGGCTCGAATGGTCTCCCGGGCGATCACCCGGGAGCCGATGGCGGCCTGGATGGGCACCTCGAAGGCCTGCCGCGGGATGAGCTCGCGCAGCTTGGCGACCAGGCGGACGCCGTAGGCGTAGGCCGCGTCCTTGTGCGTGATGGCGGAGAAGGCGTCGACCTTGTCGCCGTGCAGCAGGATGTCGACCTTGACAAGGGAGCTGCTCTGCTCGCCGGTGGGCTCGTAGTCGAGGGAGGCGTAGCCGCGGGTCTTGGACTTCAGCTGGTCGAAGAAGTCGAAGACGATCTCGGCGAGCGGGAGGGTGTAGCGGATCTCCACCCGGTCCTCGGACAGGTAGTCCATGCCGAGCAGGGTGCCGCGGCGGGTCTGGCAGAGCTCCATGATCGAGCCGATGAACTCGGTGGGCGCGAGGATGGTGGCGCGGACCACCGGCTCGTACACGTCCGAGATCTTGCCCTCGGGGAACTCGCTCGGGTTGGTGACGGTGATCTCCTTGCCGTCCTCCATGACGACCCGGTAGACCACGTTCGGCGCGGTGGCGATCAGGTCCAGGCCGAACTCGCGCTCCAGCCGCTCGCGGATCACGTCGAGGTGGAGCAGGCCGAGGAAGCCGACGCGGAAGCCGAAGCCGAGGGCGGCGGAGGTCTCCGGCTCGTAGACCAGGGCGGCGTCGTTGAGCTGGAGCTTGTCCAGGGCCTCGCGCAGGTCCGGGTAGTCCGAGCCGTCCAGCGGGTACAGGCCCGAGAAGACCATCGGCTTCGGGTCCTTGTAGCCGCCGAGGGCCTCGGTGGCGCCGCTGTGCAGGCTGGTGATCGTGTCACCGACCTTGGACTGGCGGACGTCCTTCACGCCGGTGATGAGGTAGCCCACCTCGCCGACGCCCAGGCCGTCGGCCGGGGTCATCTCCGGGGAGGAGACGCCGATCTCCAGTAGCTCGTGGGACGCGCCGGTGGACATCATCCGGATCCGCTCGCGCTTGTTGAGCTGGCCGTCGACCACTCGTACGTAGGTCACGACGCCGCGGTACGAGTCGTAGACCGAGTCGAAGATCATCGCGCGGGCGGGGGCGTCCTTGACGCCGACCGGGGCCGGGACGGTGGCGACGACCTTGTCGAGCAGGGTGTCCACGCCGAGACCGGTCTTGGCGGAGACCCGCAGCACGTCCTCGGGCTGGCAGCCGACCAGGTTCGCGAGCTCCTCGGCGAACTTCTCCGGCTGGGCGGCCGGCAGGTCGATCTTGTTCAGCACGGGGACGATCGCGAGGTCGTTCTCCATCGCCAGGTACAGGTTGGCGAGGGTCTGGGCCTCGATGCCCTGGGCGGCGTCCACCAGGAGGATGGTGCCCTCGCAGGCCGCGAGGGACCGGGAGACCTCGTAGGTGAAGTCGACGTGACCGGGCGTGTCGATCATGTTCAGGATGTGGGTCTTGCCCTGGTCCTCGCCCGTGGTGGGCGCCCAGGGCAGACGGACGGCCTGCGACTTGATGGTGATGCCGCGCTCACGCTCGATATCCATGCGGTCGAGGTACTGGGCACGCATCTGCCGCTGGTCGACGACGCCGGTGAGCTGGAGCATCCGGTCGGCGAGGGTCGACTTGCCGTGGTCGATGTGCGCGATGATGCAGAAATTGCGGATCAGCGCCGGGTCGGTACGGCTCGGCTCGGGCACGTGGGTCGGGGTCGCGGGCACGCAGTGTCCTGATTCTCGGGTCGCAGTCGGAACGTTACGCAGGCCCCCATCGTCCCATGACCGGGCGAGTGTGCTCGGTTTGGGCCGCCCAAAGGGCTCCTGGTAGCCTGGGCAGCTGTGTCTCGTATGCCCTCTCAGCTGTCGGGACACAATCCGAAGATCAACCTCTGAACCTGAAAAGGCTCTTTCGTGGCGAACATCAAGTCCCAGATCAAGCGGAACAAGACGAACGAGAAGGCGCGCCTGCGCAACAAGGCCGTCAAGTCCTCGCTCAAGACCGCGATCCGCAAGGCCCGCGAGGCCGTGGCCGCGGGTGACGTCGAGAAGGCCACCGTGGCTTCTCGCGCCGCCGCGCGTGCGCTCGACAAGGCTGTCTCGAAGGGTGTCATCCACAAGAACGCCGCCGCCAACAAGAAGTCGGCGCTGGCCTCCAAGGTTGCCACCCTCCAGGGCTGAGCTCTCGATGTGAATCGCCGGTAGGGATCCAGCGGGCCCTCTCATCCGCTCCTGACCGGCACCACGCGCCGCACGCGGCCTGCGTTCGCCACGCGGGTGCGGCGCACCGGATGTAAGCGAAGGCCCCGTCCGCCACCCTTCCCCAGGGTGCCGGCCGGGGCCTTCGTCATGCCGGGGCGACGAGGCGGCGGACCGGGACGAGCACCCGTAGCGCGCCGCACGGCCACTCCGCTGAACAGAGGGGCCGGGCGCTTCCGTCTCACGGCCGCTGGGCGCGCACAGCGTCCGTGTAGAGCTCGCGGGTCAGGTCCTCCTCGCCGATCCCGAGCTCTCCAAGAACGCTCCGTACGTCGGTCAGAGCAGCCGCAAGCTCCTGCTCCTCGGCGAGCGTCTCCAGCTCCAGAAACGTCCCGTGTACCTCGGGGACCCGAACCAGAGTGGCGAGCATCCGTCGGCCCCGGGCCTCGAAGTCGTAGTTCCTGCACCGCTTCTCGAAGGCAATCACCGGGATGTAGCCGAGGCCGCGAAGCATTGCGTGGACAGCCTCGGCGTCCTCGACGCGGGTCTCGTGCTCAGGCTTCGATCCGGAGTCCTCGTCCACCCGGGCGCCCTTGTACGTGAGGACCGTGCGGGTCTCCACCGCTCCGTGAACCGTGCGCACCCTCAGCTCTTCATCTCGGGCCTCCAGAGCGCCGTCGGGGGTGTCGTAGTAGGTGTCCTGATACACCTCGGCCCGGCCGGCGGCCCGCTCGTCCAGTCGCTTCAGGGTGTCCTCCGGCGCCTGTACGCGCGCCTTCAGCTCCGCCTCGATCATCCCGCCCCATCCCCCTTCACACCGTGCGCTCCGCGCTGCTGAGAACCGCCTCAAACATCCGCCGAAAGCCGCGGTACAGCGGCCCGTGCGGCGTCTCCATCACCTTGTAGGTAGCCGACTCGTGCCCTTCCCACCCCGCGTCGAACGTGCCGACGAACATGGTGGAGTCGGTCCGGATCAGCCGCCACGTGGGCAGCATGCCGTACCGGTACACCTCGATGTCGCAGACCTCGGAAAGCTCCCGGAGCCGCGCCTCGGCCAGCCGGACACCGGAGGCCAGCGATTCGGCTGACTCCCCGATCTCGGCGGCACGCTGCGCCAGAGCCGGCGCGTCCGGGTCCAGCAGGAGCACGCGGGCACACAGGCGCGTCTCACGGCGGCCGAGGTACGCGCGGAGCATGGAGTCGTTCAGGCCGATCAGGCCGAGGCCCCGCACCGCGAGGATGTCCAGCGTGGCGGCCGTGCGGGCCTGCTGCTGGATCTCGTCACGCGCAGAGGCCTGTGCGGAGTAGACGCGGACGACCTCGGGGAACGTGGCCAGATCGAAGGCGGCCCCGCCGGACCGCTTCTCTCGACTGGCCGCGAGGCCGAGCAGGTGCCGCGCATCGTCCGGCATGGTGAGGCCGTCGGCGATGCGCTCGTAGACGTCCAGCCGGGAGACCTCCCGCCGCCCGTTGATGATCTCGTTCACGCGTGCCTGGGTCATGCCGACCGCAGCCGCAATCTTGGCCTGGCTGGCACCGCTGTACTGCTGCACGTGCTTGAACACCGCGCCCATGTTGCGTGCGCGGAGGGCCTGGCGAACCTCGGCACGTTCCCACGCCCAGTCCGGAAGGCCGGTCGGTACGAGAGGGGTTGTCACGGTTGGCTCCCGTCATCCGCGAATGGGATGGGAAGTCATCCCATGGTGAGATTACCGTCCGGGTATCGAGCCGACACGCAGAGTCGCAGGATCCTGGCGGCATGACACAACGCGCCGTCGAAGGCCCCGTCCAGTGGTGTCACTGGCACGTCGGAACCTCCGAGACAGCCCGGCCGATCCGGTTCGCCGACCGTAGCTGCGGGGCCCCTGTCCTTCTGTACGCGTGCGCGCCGTGCCGCGAACAGCGTGGTCTGCAGATCTGGTGCGGGAATCCAGCTGGCCAGGAGTGGCGCGAGCAGCCCGCGGGGGCATCCCGGTGAGCGGGTGGCGGAGCCTGACCCAGATGGAGGGCGAGGCCGCGAACTTGCTCGTGACCGGTCTCGGCCTCGAGGTTCGGCCCTCGGTGGCCCATCCGGGGGGTGTGTGCCGTAGGACGACGTTGCCGTGCCCGGCCTGCCATCGGCAGGTGCCCATGGTTCGGCGCTTCGGGAGCACCTTGTCCCACTGCCCGGATTGCCGGTCCGGGTCGGGCTACAAGCACGACCCGGAGCGGTGCTGGGAACGGATCCGGTGAGCGCAGGCCGACTCTGCGCCCGCTGTGACCAGCCCATCCGCGGGGCCGCCGTCCAACTGGTCCGCGATTCAGCGTCCGCGGCCCGGCCGGACGACTGGGCTCATCCGTGGCCGTGCCCGCTGCCGGAGGGCAAGCAGCCTCCGGCCCCAATCCCGGTCCGGGCCCGGCGGAGGTACTGGTGACCGGGCAGTGGGAGCACGAGCTCGCGCAGCAGGTCGAGACGATCCTCACCACCGTGGACCCGCCGGCCGAGACCGTCGTGGCCGATCTGCTGTGGGCCATGGAGTACCACGGCGGCCGTGTCGCCTTCTACGTTCTGTGCTCGTTCGACGAGCAAGGACGCCGGACCGAACAGGCAGAGAACGCGCTCGCGAACTGGGAGGCCGTGAACTCCCTGCGCCTGGCCGAGCTGGCCGCCGGCCCCTGGGGCAAGGCGGTGTCCCTCGCCAGGGTGCTCCGCGACTTGCTACGGACTGAGCAGGCTCATGTGGACCGGCTGGACGCTGAGACACGGTCCACCCCTTGACTTCCCGCCCCTTGTGGGGGCGGGCCGAGCACGACACGACGACCGTCCCACCAGCAGACAGGAGATGTCATGACCGACAACGGCAAGCACGGCGGACCGCCCGAGGACAAGCCGTGGACGCCGCCGCCCGCCCCGCCGAGCCCCGACGGCAGTCGGCCGAGCAAGTCGACTTCGTGAACCGGGACACCTGTCGTACCGTCCTGGCCACCATGGGTCTGCTGCAATCCCCCTGGCTGACTCGAGCATTCGACACGGTGGACCGCGAGGCGTTCGTGCCCAGCGCGGTGTGGCTGCCTGTGCGGGATGCCGAGGGAATGTGGCGATTCATCGACCGGGACACCGATCCCGAGGCATGGGTGCGCGCCGTCTGGGACCCCCACCGGTCGGTGGTCACGCAGCTGGACGACGGAGCCACCCGACCCGAGGGCCCGGCTTCCGGTGATTTCACGTCCTCGGTCTCCGCCCTGGACGTGGTGATGCGCAAGCTCCAACACCTGGACCTCCACGAGGACCATCAGGTGTTGGAGATCGGGTACGCGTCCGGGTACCACACCGCCCTGCTGTGCGAGCGGGCCGGCAGCCGGCGGGTCACCGCGGTCGAGGTCGACGAGGGCCTCGCCGCGGCCGGGGCGAACCACCTCAAGGCATCCGGATACGCCCCATATCTGGTCTGCGGGGACGGGCTCCAGGGGGTAGCCGCGCGGGCGCCATTCGACCGGATCATCAGCACGGCCGCACTGCGCCACGTCCCGTTTGCGTGGATCGAGCAGGCAGCCCCGGACGCCGTGATCCTCACCCCGTTCGGGACCGCGTACAGCAACGCGGGCCTGCTCCGACTGGAGGTCGACGGCGCCCAGGCGCGGGGCCGGTTCGTCGGCGAGTCCGCTTACATGTGGATCCGAAGCGAGCGGCCGGCTCCAGTGCTGAAACTGCCGGAGGAGTGCGCCAGCAGGCCGTCACCGATCGACCCGGGACAGATCCTGGGGAGTACCCACCTCCAGGACTTCGCGATCGGTCTCCAGGTGGCGGACGTCTCGTACTCGCACCGCGGCGAGGGCAGGGAACGGCGGGTCCAGTTCGTGGACACCGCGGGCACCTCGGCCACGATCGTCCGGTACGGCGACTGGTGGGCAGGTGACGCGGTCCGATCCTGGGGGCCGCGTGATCTATGGGCGGAGGTGACGACCGCGTACACCTGGTACGAGACGCACGGCCGACCGGACATCACCCGTTTCGGGGTCACCGTGGCCCCTGACGGACAGCGCGTGTGGCTGGACGATCCGCGCCATGCCGTGGGTGCCTGATCGTCCGTTCGGACGCAGAAGGGGCGGGCTCAGGGGTGCCGCGGCATCCATTCGCGCAGGCGAGGCCCCAGGCCCGCCAGTGGCGGGGTCAGCGGGGAGGGCGTTGGGGGCGGGCTGCGCGGGCTACTGCGACGACTGCCTTTTCGAGGGCGTACTCGGGGTCGTCGCCCCCGCCCTTCACCCCCGCATCGGCCGCGGCGATTGCCCGGAGCGCCGCCGCTACGCCGTCCGCCGACCAGCCCCGCATCTGCTGCCGGACCCGGTCGATCTTCCACGGCGGCATGCCCAGGTCCCGCGCCAGGTCGCCCGGGCGGGCGCCGCGCGGGGCGGAGGCGAGTTTGCCGATCGCGCGGACCGCCTGGGCCAGCGCGCTGGTCACGAGCACCGGGGCCACCCCGGTGGACAGGGACCAGCGCAGCGCCTCCAGCGCCTCCGCGGCCCGGCCTTCGACCGCCCGGTCGGCGACCTCGAAGCTGGACGCTTCGGCGCGGCCGGTGTAGTAGCGGCCGACCACCGCCTCGTCGATGGTGCCCTCGACGTCCGCGCACAGCTGGGTCACCGCGCTGGCCAGCTCCCGCAGGTCACTGCCGATCGCGTCCACCAGGGTCTGGGAGGCCTCCGGTGTGGCCGAGCGGCCGAGGGCGCGGAACTCGCCGCGGACGAAGGCCAGGCGGTCGCCCGCCTTGGTCATCTTCGGGCAGGCGACCTCCCGGGCGCCCGCCTTCCTGGCCGCGTCCAGCAGCCCCTTGCCCTTCGCGCCGCCCGCGTGCAGCAGGACGAGGGTGATCTCCTCGACCGGTGCGTCGAGGTACGCCTTGACGTCCTTGATCGTGTCCGCGGACAGGTCCTGCGCATTGCGGACGACCACGACCTTGCGCTCGGCAAAGAGCGACGGACTGGTCAGTTCGGCGAGCGTGCCGGGCTGCAGCTGGTCGGGCATGAGGTCGCGGACGTCGGTGTCGGCGTCGGCGGCCCGGGCGGCCGTCACAACCTCCCGCACCGCGCGGTCGAGCAGCAGGTCCTCCTGCCCCACCGCGAGGGTGAGCGGGGCGAGCGGATCGTCGGTGGAATTCTTCCTGGTGGCCATCGGCTCCAGCATCCCATGGCGGACTGACACTCCCCCGCGTGCCCGAGAATGGTGCGGTGAATCTGCGACATGTACTGGTCCTGCCCGATCGCGACGCCGCCGAGGAGGTGGCCGAGGAGCTCGCCGCCCGCTTCGCCCTCACCGAGGAGCCGCAGTTGGTACGGGATGCACTCGCCGGGGAGGACGACGCCGAGGACGCCCAGTGGCTGGTGGTCGTCGAGGACCCGGACGGCCGCTACGACCCCCGGGCGCTGGACACCCTCGCCGACGAGCACGAGGGCTGGCTGGAGGCGCCCTAGGGGGTGTCCCCGGCCGGACCCTCTGGAGTCAGGCCTTGTGGACGATCTGGACGTCCAGTTCGACCTCGACGCTCGAGCCGATCGCCGCGATCCCGTGGGCCAGCACGGACTGCCAGTTCAGGGCGAAGTCCTCGCGGTTCAGTTCGGCGGTGGCCCGGCAGGCCGCGCGCGGCTCGCCCTCCAGTCCCGAGCCGAGGCCCAGGTACTGGGCGTCGAGGGTGACCGAGCGGCTGACACCGTGCAAGGTCAGGGCCCCCGCCACCGCCCAGCGGCTGCCGCTGCGGTGGATGAACCGCTCGCTGTAGAACTCCACGGTCGGATGCCGCGCCGCATCCAGGAAGTCCGAAGAGCGCAGGTGGTCGTCGCGGAACTTCAGACCGGTGTCGATGCTGGCGGCGTCGATGATCACGTGCATGGAGGAGTCCTCCATGCGGTCGGCGATCCGGACCGCCCCGGCGAAGGTGTTGAACCTGCCCCGGATCCGGGCCAGTCCGATGTGACGGGCCGTGAATCCGATGGCGGAATGCCCCGGGTCGAGCTCCCAGTGGCCCGGCTGTGGCAGCAGCGGCGGTTCGACCGTCTCCAGGACGATCTCCCCGGTGCCGGGCTGGGCGCCCTCGCCGACCAGGGTCGCACCGTGGAACGGCGCATACCCCTCGGCCGTCACGGACATCCGGTACTCGCCCTCCGGGACCGCCGCGGTGATTCCGCCGTACGGATCGGTCTCCCCGCTGACGATCCGCCGCCCGATCGGGTCGGTGACCTCGAACCGGGCCTGGCGGACCGGCTGGTGGACCGTGTCGAGGACACGACAGGAGAGCAGACCCGCCGTGGGTGGCAGGGTGAGTGTCGCGGATGTGGAGTGACCGGTGTCTCCGGCCGTCTCCAACCCCCGCCGGCGCCCGAACATGGTTGATGCACCCCCGTGCTGATTGAACGTAAGCCCCTCTGGCGAAGAGGCATTCGATCATGATGCAGGGTTCGGGGCAAACAGGATGTCCGCGGCGCGCCGGGGCTCGGCCGTGTCGGCGGCGGCCGGCCGGCACCGCCCGGAGCGCAGGCCCGGCCCCGGTGACGGCGACGGACCCGTCGGTATCGGTGCGCAGGACGGCCGCACCGCCCGCCCGCAGCCCGGCGACGGTGCCGGGGGACGGGTGCCCGTACCGGTTCTCCGCGCCGACCGGGACGATCGCGAGCCGGGGCCGGAGCCGGCCGTGCAGAGCGGGGTCCTGGTGGGCGGAGCCGTGGTGGGCGACCTTGAGGACATCGACCGGGCCCAGTTCCGGATGGTGTCTCAGCAGCTCCTGCTGGGCCGGGGGTTCGAGGTCCCCGAGGAGCAGCAGGCTCAGTCCTGCGGACCGGACCGACAGGACCACGCTCGCATCGTTGGGCCCCTCGGGCAGCGGACCGTCCGCGGGAGGCCACAGCACCTGCCAGGCCAGCGGTCCGGCGGTCCGCCGCTCCCCGGCGCGGGCGGGCAGTACAGGGATCCGCGCGGCCTCGGCCGTACGCCGGACCCATCGGGCCCGGGCCGGCGGCTCCTCCCGGGGCGTGGTCTGGATCAGGCCCACGGACCGGCCGCGCAGCACCCCGGGCAGGCCGCCCACATGGTCGGCGTGGAAGTGCGTCAGGAGCAGGAGCGGAATGCGGACCACGCCGAGCCGGCGCAGGCAGTGGTCCGCCGGCTCCGGGTCCGGGCCGGCGTCCACCACGACCGCCGTGCCCGGGCCGACGGCCAGCACCCCGGTGTCCCCCTGGCCCACCGCGCACTGGACGTAGCGCCAGCCGGGCGGCGGCCAGCCGGTGAGGACCCGGGTGAGCTGCGGGGGCCGCAGTACGGCGAGGAGCAGCAGGAGGGCGACCCCGGCGCAGGCCCAGCGGCGGCGGACGATCCGTGCCGCGAACAGGGCGAGGAGCAGGGTGATGGCGGCGAGGAGCAGCCCGCCCCGCCACCCGCCCGGCCAGGAAAGCTCTGCCCCGGGCAGCGCGGCTCCGGTCCGGGCCACCCAGGCGATCCAGCCGGCGGGCACCGCGGCACAGCGGGCGAGCAGTTCGGCGGCCGGCATCCACACCGGGGCCGCGCCGAGCGCCGCGAACCCGAGCACGGTGGCCGGGCCGGCCGCGAGCTCGGCCAGCAGGTTGCAGGGCACGGCGACCAGGCTCACCCGGGCGGCGAGGACGGCCACCACCGGCCCGCACACCGCCTGCGCGGCGGCGGCAGCCGCGAGCGCCTCCGCGAGCCGGGGCCGCAGCCCGCGCCGCTGCAGGGCCTCGCTCCACCTTGGAGCGAGGGTCAGCAGGGCTCCGGTGGCCAATACGGACAACAGGAAGCCATAGCTGCGGGACAGCCACGGGTCGTACAGCACCAGCAGCAGGACCGCCGCGGCGAGGGCCGGGATCAGGGATCTGCGGCGGCCGGTGGCGATGGCCAGCAAGGTGACCATCCCGCAGGCCGCGGCCCGCAGCACGCTCGGATCGGGGCGGCACACCACGACGAAGGCGAAGGTCAGGGCGGCACCGCAGAGGGCAGTGGACCGGAGGGACAGCCCGAGCCGGGGAGCCAGACCCCCGCGTTCGGTTTGCTGGGCCCTGGCCGGCGGGCCGATCAGCAGGAACAGCACCACGGTGAGGTTGGCGCCGGACACGGCCAGCAAATGCACCAGGTCGGTGGCGCGGAAGGCCTCCTCGAGGTCCGGCGGGACCCGGGAGGTGTCCCCCACCACCAGCCCGGGCAGGAGCGCCCGCGCGTCCGGAGGAAGGCCATCGGTGGCCTCCCGCAGCCCGGCCCGCAGCGCACCCGCCAGCCGTTGTGCCGGGTCCGGACCGCCGGCCCGCTCCGGCGGGCTCGCCCCGGGCACCCGCAGCACGGCCACCGGCCGCCCGCCGCCCCGGGCCGGGGCGAGCCGCGCGGACACCGTGATCCGGGTCGAGGGCAGCAGCCGGGTCCATTCCGGATGCCGGGCCAGGACGAGGACGGGGGTGGCCACCCGGGTGCTGCGCCCGTCCGGCCCGGTGACCTGGGTCAGTACGGCGTCCAGCAGCACCCCGGGTGGCCCGGTCCTGGTCCGCCGGGGGTCTGCGGTGACGGTCAGCTCCGCCTCGACCCGGGCGTGCGCGGCGGCCAGCCCGGGCACCGGGCCCGCCCGCGCCTCGGCCCGCGCCAGGCCGGCCACCCCGGCCCCGGCCGCGGCGCACAGCAGGGCGGCGGCAGCAGCGGTACCGACGGTCCAGCGCGGGCCAGGCCTGCGCCGGCCGGCCAGCACCAGTGCCCCCGCCCCGGCCGCGGCCAGTCCCACACAGGCGCCGGTCCAGCGGCCCGGCACTCCGAGCGCGAGTGCAGCCGCCGCCCAGGCGGCCCCGGCCGGCCCGACGAGCCGCAGATCCACCGGGTGGGCGCCGTCGGGGCGGTTCACGGCCGCACCAGGGGACGCAGGTCGGCGAACCGGCGCTCCCCGATCCCGTTGACCTTGCGGAGGTCCTCGACCGAGCGGAAACCGCCCCGGGCGGTGCGGAAGTCGACGATGTGGCGGGCGAGCACCGGACCAACGCCGGGCAGCGCGTCGAGCTGCTCGACGGTGGCGGTTCCGAGGCTGAGCGGAACACTGGCGGGGGCGGGCCCGCCAGGCGGCCCGGGCGGCGGGGCAGGGGCTCCGACCAGCACCTGCTCGCCGTCGGTGAGGACCCGGGCCTGGTTCAGCCCGGTGGTGTCCGTGCCCGGCCGCACTCCCCCGGCGGCGGCAAGCGCGTCCGCGACCCGGGACCCGGCGGGCAGCCGACGGACGCCGGGGTCGCGGACCTTCCCGCTGATGTCGACCACGATGCGGGGGCCGGCGGAGCCGGCGGGGCTGGCGGGCCCCGCCGGGCTGGAGGCGGGTGCGGGTGCGGTCACGGCGACCGGGGCGGTGACCTGAGCCGGTCGGGCGGACCAGTACTGCTGCGCGGCAAAACCGACGGCTGCCACCAGCACAACGGCCACGGCGGCCAGTGGACGCGGCTCCAGCCCGCATCGGGTCTGCAGCCAGACGGGCAACCGCTCCCGCACGGCGAGCCGCCGTAAGCCGGCCGGCGCCACCTCGGGTACCGGCGCCATGTCCCGGTCCGGGACCGGTGCCCGGTCCGGAACCGGCGCCCGGGCGGGAGCCAGCGCCTGGGCGGGAGCCGGTGCCCGTGTCCGGACCCGGGCCGGGGCCGGGGCCGGGGCCGGGGCTGTGCCTACCGCCGGGGCAGGGGCCGGGGCCGTGCTCACCGCCCGGGCCGGGGCTTCGTCCTGGGTGGGGGCCGGTGCTGGAGCCGGTACGCGTGCCCGGGCAGGGACGGCCGGGGCCAAGGCCGTGCTCACATCCCGGGCCGGGGCTTCGGCCTGGGTGGGGAGCAGGGATGCTGCGCGGCGGCGCACTGTTGCCGGGTCCACCGGGTGCCGCCCCCGGCGGCGACGGCGGTTGCGGATGCCGCGGTACCGGAAGCGGCTGTCGGAGGCTGCGGGGCGGCCGGGGCCGCTGCCGGAGCCTGTGGGGCGGGCCCCGGGTGCGGTCGTCGTGGGCGAGGGCGTGGGGGTCGGATGCGTCTGGGCTGTCATGGCACACGACGGTAGGAAAGAAGCCCGCTCGCCGTTCGGAGTGAGCGATTCCTGTGGATGGCCGGGCCGTTGTGTGCATCGCGGCCACCCGGGAGGGTGATCAGCGCGGTGAGACCACCGCGGCCAGCAGGCCCGGCCCGGTGTGTGCGCCGATCACCGCGCCGACCTCGCTGACGTGCAGCTCGGCCAGGCCGGGAACCCGTTCGCGCAGCCGCTCCGCCAGCTTCTCGGCGCGTTCCGGGGCGGCGAGATGGTGTACGGCGATGTCCACGGCGGCCGTGCCGGCCCGCTCGACGGCGAGCTCCTCCAGGCGCGCGATGGCCTTGGAGGCCGTACGCACCTTCTCCAGCATCTCGATCCGGCCGCCGTCCAGCTGGAGCAGGGGCTTCACCGCCAGCGCAGAGCCGAGGAGCGCCTGGGCGGCGCCGATCCGGCCGCCGCGGCGCAGGTAGTCGAGCGTGTCGACGTAGAAGAAGGCGGACATGCCGGCGGCGCGCTTCTCGGCCGCGGCCACGGCCTCGTCGGCCGAGCCGCCCACCTCGGTGGTCTCGGCGGCGGCGAGCGCGCAGAAGCCGAGGGCCATCGCGACCATGCCGGTGTCGACGACCCGGACCGGGACCGGCGAGGTCTGCGCGGCGACCACGGCAGCGTCATAGGTGCCGGAGAACTCGGCGGACAGGTGCAGGCTGACGATGCCGGTGGCGCCGGCGTCTGCGGCGGCCTGGTAGGCCCGGACGAACTCCTGCGGGCTGGGGCGCGAGGTGGTGACCGATCGGCGCTTCTGGAGGGCGACGGCCAGGCTGCGGGCGGAGATCTCGGTGCCCTCTTCCAGGGCCTCGTCACCGATGACCACGGTCAGGGGGACGGAGGTGATCCCGTGCCGCGCCAATGCCTGTTGCGGCAGGTAGGCCGTGGAATCGGTGATGATCGCGACATGGCGGGACATGAGGCGGAGGTTACCGCCAGCGGGGGTGCGGTGGCAGCTTGGGGCGGCGGAGCCGCCGCTCGCGGCCAGGCTTCTGCGCAGCCGCCGCCCGGATGGCGCCGCTCGCCGTCCTCGGCGGGCCGCTGGTTGCCGTGCTCCGGCGGGCCGCTGCGCCGACTGCTACCGGCGCGCGCGGGCCGCGGCGCGGCGGATCAGGTCGTCGTCTCCGGGCGCGGGCGGGGGGCCGGGGTGGCGGTCTTGTCCCACGGGTACGGCGCCGGCCGGGAGGACGGGTCCAGGGCGCGGCGCGGGTCCTTCGGCGCGGCGGCCGGAGCGGTCGGATCCGCGGCCTCGCTCGCAGCCGGGGCCTGAGCCTGGGAGGGGCCCGTGCCCGCAGCCTGGGCTGACCGGTTCGAGAAGTCCGACAGGTCCGCCAGCAGGTCGTCCATCGAGGGGCGGGACCAGTCCCGCAGCGCGTCCGACTCGAGCTTGATCTCGTCCGACAGGGCGCTCACCTCGTCCGCCGCGAACCGGCGCGCGCGGTCGCGCGCGGCCCAGCGCAGCGAGTTCGCCGCTTCGGTGATGCGGCCCGTACGCTCGCGCAGCTCGGGGAGGCGCTCCGACAGGCGGGCCTTGTCCGGCTCCGTCTCCAGGCGCTTCAGTTCCTCGTCCAGCTCCCGGCCGTGCACGCTCAGGCGCTCGAACAGAGCCAGTGATTCCTGAAGCGAGGCGTCGGTCCGGGCACCGTCCTGTAGCGCCTGCTGGGTCGCCCGCATGGAGGTGCGCAGGTCCAGGCGGAGCTGGGCCAGCGCGCCGGCCACGCCGATCTGGCCGAAGCTCTTCGCCTTCAGGGTGGTGTCCTCCACGGCCCGCCTGGCCTGGCTCACCGTCCGGTCCACGCCGCGCGCCGCCGCCCGCACCACCTTGACTGTGGCCCATGCGCCCAGCCCCAGGACGGTGAACAGCAGCAGCAGCGCAATCATGATCAACGCGCCCGCGTCCATGGCGAACCCTCTCCCCTGGTGGCTCCGGGCCTGCCGCCCGGTCCTTGCTTCCCCTCCCACCGTAAACGCCACGGGCAGGCCAGGGGTTCCAATCGAACCCCCAACCTGCCCGTACGGGATCCCCCTGAGGGGACTTTGTCATCTTCAGATGACGATGTTCACCAGCTTCGGCGCGCGCACGATCACCTTGCGGATCTCGGCACCGCCCAGAGCCGCGACCACGCCCTCGTCCGTGACCGCCAGCTGTTCCAGGTCCGCCTCCGAGATGGCCGGCGGCACCTCCAGGCGGGCCTTGACCTTGCCCTTGACCTGGACCACGCAGGTGACGGTCTCATCGACCACGTACGCCGGGTCCGCGACCGGGAAGTCCTGGTGCACCACCGAGTCGGTGTGGCCCAGCCGGTGCCACAGCTCCTCCGCGATGTGCGGGGCCAGCGGGGCCACCAGCTTGACCAGCTGCTCCGCGACCTCGCGGGACAGCGGCTCCCCGGCCTTGGTCAGGAAGTTGTTCAGTTCGGTGATCTTGGCGATGGCGGTGTTGAAGCGCAGGCCGGCCAGGTCCGCGCCGGCCCCGTCGATGGCCTTGTGCAGGGCGCGCAGGGTCGGCTCCGAGGGCTCGGTGCCGACGACCGTGACCTCGCCCGTCTCCTCGTCGACCACGTTCCGCCACAGCCGCTGCAGCAGGCGGTACTGGCCCACCACGGCCCGGGTGTCCCACGGACGCGAGACGTCCAGCGGACCCATCGCCATCTCGTACAGGCGCAGCGTGTCGGCGCCGTACTCCTCGCAGATCGTCTCCGGGGTGACGGCGTTCTTCAGGGACTTGCCCATCTTGCCCAGCTCGCGCTTGACCGGCTCGCCCTCGAAGAAGAACTTTCCGTCCCGCTCCTCGACCTCCGTCGCCGTCACCGGGAAGCCGCGCTCGTCGCGGTAGACGTACGCCTGGATCATGCCCTGGTTGAACAGCTTGTGGAACGGCTCCGCCGAGGAGACGTGGCCCAGGTCGAACAGCACCTTCGACCAGAAGCGGGCATACAGCAGGTGCAGCACCGCGTGCTCGGCGCCGCCCACGTACAGGTCGACTCCGCCGTGCGGGGCGCTGTCCCGCGGGCCCATCCAGTACTGCTCGATCTCCGGGTCGACCAGCGCGTCCGCGTTGTTCGGGTCCAGGTAGCGCATCTCGTACCAGCAGGAACCGGCCCAGTTGGGCATGGTGTTGGTCTCGCGCCGGTAGGAGCGGACGCCCCGGCCGTCGCCCAGGTCCAGCTCGACGTTGACCCAGTCGGACTTTCGCGACAGCGGGGTCTCCGGCTGGGAGTCGGCGTCGTCCGGCTCGAAGGTGCGCGGCGAGTAGTCCTCGACCTCGGGCAGTTCCAGCGGCAGCATCGACTCGGGCAGGGAGTGTGCGACGCCGTCCTCGTCGTAGACGATCGGGAAGGGCTCGCCCCAGTAGCGCTGGCGGCTGAACAGCCAGTCGCGCAGGCGGAAGTTGACGGTGCCCTCGCCGATGCCGCGCCCGGTCAGCCAGTCGGTGATGGCGGCCTTGGCCTCCACCACGCCCAGCCCGTCCAGGGAGATGCCCTCGCCGGCCGAGTTGATCAGCGTGGCGTCGTACGAGACGAAGGCCTCGTCCCACTCGGCCGGGTCGGTGCCGCGGCCGTCCGTGGGCTCGACCACGCAGCGGATCGGCAGCTCGAAGGCGCGGGCGAACTCGAAGTCGCGGCTGTCGTGCGCCGGGACGGCCATGATCGCGCCGGTGCCGTAGCCCATCAGCACGTAGTCGGCGATGAAGACCGGGACCTTCTCGCCGCTGACCGGGTTGATCGCGTACTCGCCGGTGAAGACGCCGGTCTTGTCCTTGGCCTCGGCCTGCCGCTCCACGTCCGACTTGGACGCGGCCTGCTTGCGGTACGCGGCCACCGCCTCGGCGGGGGTGGCGTAGCCGCCGGTCCACACATCGTGGGTGCCCTCGGGCCAGGCGGCCGGGATGAACTTCTCGACCAGCGGGTGCTCGGGCGCCAGCACCATGTAGGTGGCGCCGAACAGGGTGTCCGGGCGGGTGGTGAAGACGGTGATGGCCTCGTCGCCCAGCGCGAAGTCCACGCGGGCGCCCTCGGAGCGGCCGATCCAGTTCCGCTGCTGCAGCTTGATGGCCTCGGGCCAGTCCAGCGCGTCCAGGTCGTCGATCAGGCGGTCCGCGTAGGCGGTGATCCGCATGTTCCACTGGCTCAGCCGGGACTTGAAGACGGGGAAGTTGCCGCGCTCGGACCGGCCGTCGGCGGTGACCTCCTCGTTGGCCAGTACGGTGCCCAGCCCGGGGCACCAGTTCACCGGCGCGTCGGAAGAGTACGCCAGCCGGTACTCGTTCAGTACGTCGGCCCGCTCGCCGGCGGTCAGCTCCGCCCACGCCCGGCCGCCGGGAACCTCACGGGTGCCGTCCTCGAAGGCGGCGATCAGCTCGGCGATCGGGCGGGCCTTGGCCGCGTCGGCGTCGTACCAGGAGTTGTAGATCTGCAGGAAGATCCACTGGGTCCACTTGTAGTAGTCCGGGTCGATCGTGGCGAAGGACCGGCGCTTGTCGTGGCCCAGGCCCAGCCGGCGCAGCTGGACCTTCATGTTCTCGATGTTCGCCTCGGTGGACACGCGCGGGTGCGTGCCGGTCTGCACGGCGTACTGCTCGGCCGGCAGGCCGAAGGCGTCGAAGCCCAGGGTGTGCAGGACGTTGTGGCCGGTCATCCGCTGGTGGCGGGCGTACACATCGGTGGCGATGTAGCCGAGCGGGTGGCCCACGTGCAGTCCGGCACCGGACGGGTACGGGAACATGTCCATGATGAACTTCTTGGGCCGCGCGACCACGGCCGGGTCGCCCGCCAGGTCACCGGTCGGGTTGGGCGCCTCGTAGGTGCCCTCCGCGTCCCATACGTCCTGCCAGCGTGCCTCGATGTCGGCGGCCATGGCAGCCGTGTAACGGTGCCCCTCGGCCGCCTCGGGGGCCGGGGTGTTCGTCTCGCTCATGATTTCTGAAGCTCCATCGATCGTCTCTGCCGTCTCTGCCTGCCCAAACGAAAAAACCCCTCGCACAGGAGGGGACGCCGCGCCGATGCCGACCTGACTCTCCGCAGGTCGGGACTGATCAGCGCGGCTCGGTAAGCAGAAGGCGTACGGCACGCATGGCGTCAGGGTACCGCAGGGCTCGCGGCGCCTGCTCGGACGACCGCACAACGAGAAGCGGGCCACCCGATCCGGGTGACCCGCTTCTCTTCTGTGGAGCTAAGGAGAATTGAACTCCTGACCTCCTGCATGCCATGCAGGCGCTCTACCAACTGAGCTATAGCCCCTTGCTTCTCTGCCGCCGGGCCCCTGCTCGGTTTCCCTTGCCGGTTCCCCCTGGCGACATCGAGAACATTACACGGTCATGGCCCAGGTCCAAAAATCGGTTTCGGTCGTGTCTGATTTGGGCAAACCTGGGCGGACTGTCACGCTCTCGCGAACTGGTAGAAGCGCTTCAGCGTGCAGTGTTCATCGAGCAGCCGGCCGTAGATCGGCTCCCCCTCCAGCTCGCGGTACCTCTCGATGGGGTCGCCTTTGATGATCAGCGCCCGCGCGCATTCCTCGCACCAGTACTGGTAGTCGGGGTTGACCGGTTCCATGTCCCGCACGATCGGCGTGCCGTTGTTGCACCAGTCGCACCGCCGCCGGTGTGATCCCATCCGTCAGCGACTCCCTCCCGTTCAGAGCCGTCCGGGCCGTCGTCTCCCCCTCCGGCCGTCCGATTCTGCCATGCCGGTACGCGGTACGCGGCAGGTCAGCAGGGACAAACGCAAGGATCCCGCCCCCTTGTTGGGGACGGGATCCTGATTGTGGAGCTAAGGAGAATTGAACTCCTGACCTCCTGCATGCCATGCAGGCGCTCTACCAACTGAGCTATAGCCCCGCTCTCCGCTGCGCTTCCCGCTGTTTCCTGCGGTCTTCGCTGCGAACAAGAAGAACTCTAGCCGGTGACCAGCCGGAAAGTGAAATCGGCTCAGTCGCCGTCTCAGTCGCCGTCTCAGTCGTCGTCGCCGAGCACCGGTTCCGGCAGGGTTCCGGCGTTGTGCTCCAGCAGCCGCCAGCCGCGCGCGCCCTCGCCCAGCACGGACCAGCAGCAGTTGGAGAGGCCGCCGAGGCCCTCCCAGTAGGACGAGTCCAGGCCCAGCAGCCGGCCGATGGTGGTGCGGATGGTGCCGCCGTGGCTGACCACGACCAGGGTGCCGTTCTCGCCGAGGCGGTCGGCGTGCCCGAGCACCACCGGGGCCGCTCGGTCGGCGACCTCGGTCTCCAGTTCGCCGCCACCGCGGCGCACCGGCTCGCCGCGCTTCCACGCCGCGTACTGCTCGCCGTACTTGGCGAGGATCTCGTCGTGCGTCAGGCCCTGCCACTCGCCCGCATAGGTTTCACGCAGTGCCTCGTCGTGCTCGACGGACAGCCCGGTGACGGCGGCCAGCTCGGCGGCCGTGGCCGCCGCCCGCTTCAGATCGGAGGCCACGATGGCGTCCGGCTTCAGCGAGGCGAGCAGCCGGGCGGCGCGGCGCGCCTGCGCCACACCGGTCTCGGTCAGCTCGATGTCCGTGGAACCCTGGAATCGGCGCTCCAGGTTCCAGGAGGTCTGGCCGTGGCGCCACAGGACGATCCTGCGGCCGGGCTTGATGCTCGTTGTAGGGGCCGGGCCGGCCGTTCCGGTCGTGCTCAGAACAGATCACCGTCCAGGTCCTCGTCGCCCTGCGCCGCGCGCAGCTTGGCGTGCTCCTCGGCCTTGCCCTTGGTCAGCTTGGCGTCCTCGGGCAGCTCGATCTCGGGGCAGTCCTTCCACAGACGCTCCAGCGCGTAGAAGACGCGCTCCTCGCTGTGCTGCACGTGGACGACGATGTCGACGTAGTCGAGCAGGATCCAGCGGGCGTCGCGGTCGCCCTCCCGGCGCACCGGCTTGGCGCCGAGCTCCTTGAGCAGGCGCTCCTCGATCTCGTCGACGATCGACTTGACCTGGCGGTCGTTGGGCGCCGAAGCGAGCAGGAAGGCGTCGGTGATCGACAGCACGTCGCTGACGTCGTACGCGATGATGTCGTGCGCGAGCCGGTCGGCCGCCGCCTGGGCGGCGGCGGTGATGAGCTCGATGGAGCGGTCCGTGGCGGTCACTGGCCATGCTTTCGGGTCGAGGGCAGATCCTTACAAGGGTCTCATGGGCTGCGGACGCCGCCCACGCCATTGCCGTCGGCGCACGTCAGGACAGGTCAGGGAGCCTTGTAGTCCTTGCCCAGGGTCACCACGACGTCCGCGTTGACGGCGCCGCCCTCCGCGCCGGCCTTCTTGACCAGCGTCTCCGGCAGGCCCAGCGTCTTGGCGACCTCGACGGCCTTGGGGCGCTGTGCCTCGTCCGCGTAGGTGATCTGGGTGGCGGTCTGGGTCTGGCCGGCCTTGCCGCCGTCGACGAACGTGTAGCCGCCGTTGACGAGCGCCGCCTTGGCGGCGAGCGGGGCCTTGTCGTTGCCGGTGGCGTTGCGCAGGCCGACCCGCGGGGCCGCGGTCGCGCCCTGGGAGGCGGTCAGGGTGCCGCCGAGGACCTCCTTGACGACGGCCTGGCCGGCCTCGTCGGAGAGGGTGCCGTCGGGCTTCACCTGGAGGACGTCGGTGCGGTACGCGCCGGTCTTGGCGTGCTCGGCAAGTTTGGCCAGCGAACCGCCCAGGGCCTGCTCGGTGAGCGAGGGGTCGAGGATCTGGCCGAGGGACTCGACGGTGAGGACGGCGGCCTTCCCGTCGCCCGGCATCTTGCGCAGGGTGGCCAGGAGGACCTTGCCGAACCGCTCCAGCTGCTTGGTCTCCGGCTCGCCCTGGGCGCGGTGGGTGGCGTACGCGACCGCCATCGCGCCGTTCAGGCTCTGCTTCTGGCCCTGGGCCACGGCGGGGGTCTTGGCGTTGCCGTCGGCGGGGACGGCGGTGTCGGTGTCGACCTCGATGCCGCCGACAGCCTGGACGAGGTTCTCCAGGTACGGGGTGTCCAGCCGCCAGGTGCCGCCGATCTTGGTGCCCAGCATGGCGTCGAGGGCCTCGCGGGTGCCGCCCAGGCCGTCTTCCGCGACGGAGGTGCCGAGGTTGACCGAGGTGCCGTCGTCCTTGGGAACGTTCAGCGCGTTCGGGAGCAGGACGGTGGCGCCCTTCTTGGCGGTGACGTTGTCCACCAGCAGGGCGGTGGCGGTGCCGCCCTTCTTGGTGTTGTGCAGGTGGACGACGATCACGTCGCGCTTCTGCGGGCCGCTCTGGGCGGCGGCTTCCTTGCCGGCCTCCGGGCCGCCCAGGAAGGGCAGCCGGTCCGTGTACCAGAGGTAGCCGAGGCCGGCGGCGACGAACAGGGCGAGGACGACGATCAGGGCCACGATCCGGTTGCGGCCTCGTCGGCGGGCCTCTTCACGGCGCTCGGTGCGGCTCTCGGTGAACTTGAGCCAGTCGATGACGTCCTCGGAGTCCTCGTCGGGCTGGTCGAGGAAGGAGAACTGCTCGGTGCGGTAGTCGGGGGTCCGGCGCTGTTCCGGCACCGATGCGGCTTCCGGGACGGGGTCGGCGGCGGGCTCCGGGGCGGCCTCCGGCGCGGGGGCCGGGGCCTGCTGCGGGATCCACTGCTGCTGGGTCTGCTGGGTCTCGTACCCGTAGTACTGCTGCTGGGGCTGCCCGTACGCGTCATAGCCGTACGCCTGCTGCTGTTGCTGCTGTTGCTGCTGCTCGTAGGCGTGCGGGTACTGACCGTACGGCTGCGCGGGTGGCGCGGGCCGGTCGGCGGGCACCTGGGCGTACACCGGCTGCCCGTACTGGTCGTAGCCGATGAACTGCGGTTGCTGTCGATCGTTCACCGCGGTGCCCCTCTCATGCGGAACCTCAGGCTCCGCGGTACAGCTCTCGCTTGTCGATGTACCGCACCACACCGTCCGGCACCAGGTACCAGACCGGATCCCCCTGGGCCACGCGCACGCGGCAGTCGGTGGAGGAGATCGCCAGCGCCGGAACCTCCACCAGGGACACCCCGCCCTCGGGCAGGCCGTCGTCGGTGAGCAGGTGTCCGGGCCGGGTGACGCCGATGAAGTGGGCGAGCGCGAACAGCTCCTCGGCATTGCGCCAGGTGAGGATCTGCGCCAGGGCGTCGGCCCCCGTGATGAAGAACAGGTCCGCATCGTCGTTGAGACGCCGCAGATCACGCAAGGTGTCGATGGTGTACGTGGGGCCGCCGCGGTCGATGTCGATGCGGCTCACCGAGAACTGCGGGTTGGAGGCCGTCGCGATGACCGTCATCAGGTAGCGGTCCTCGGCGGGGGAAACCGCCCGCTGGGACTTCTGCCACGGCTGACCCGTCGGTACGAAGATCACCTCGTCGAGGTGGAAAAGGGCGGCGACCTCGCTGGCGGCCACCAGGTGTCCGTGGTGGATCGGGTCGAATGTCCCGCCCATCACGCCGAGCCGGCGCTTGACCGGGCCGGTAGGCATCTCCTGCTCTCCCATGAGCGCAGACCATACCGGCCCGGGACCGCCCTGCTGCTGCCGCGGTACGACTAGCGGTCGCGGTTGAGACGCGTGGTCACCCAGAGCATCAGCATCAGCACGACGAAGGCGCCGCCGCCGGTGAGGTAGGGGTTCAGGCTGTCATGGTTGCCGCCGTGCTTCTCGGCCTCCTCCGAGGCGAGGAGAACCAGGCTCTGGGCGGTGGTGGAGAGGCTCATCAGGCAGGTACCTATCGGGTCGGGGAGCGGGCGGAGACTTCGCTCACATCGTATGCGGGTGCCTGGGGCACGCTCACGCCGACTCAGGCGTTGGAGAGGATAGACGCATGGCAAGGCAGTCCGATCAAGGGGGAGGGCGCGATGACTGACACGCGATTCGAGAAGGTGCCGGCGCGAGACCGCAGGAGGTTCCCGGACATCTCCTCGCGGGCATATGAGCATCCGGCGGACCGGTCGGCGCTGGTGGCGCTGCGCAAGCTGAGCGGCTTCGACACCGTGTTCAAGGCCCTGAGCGGGCTGCTGCCGGAGCGCAGCCTGCGGCTGCTGTTCCTGTCCGACACGGTGCGGGTGGGCGACACCCAGTTCCCCCATCTGAACGCGATGCTGCGGGACGCCTGTTACATCCTGGACCTGGAGAAGGTCCCGCAGATGTATGTGCAGCAGGACCCGAAGCCGAATGCCATGTGCATCGGCCTGGACGAGCCGATCATCGTGGTGACCACCGGTCTCGTCGAGCTGCTCGACGAGGAGGAGATGCGGGCGGTCGTGGGCCACGAGGTGGGTCACGCGCTGTCGGGTCACTCGGTGTACCGGACGATCCTGCTCTTTCTGACGAACCTGGCGATGAAGGTCGCGTGGATTCCGCTGGGCAATGTGGCGGTCATGGCGATCGTCACCGGGCTGCGCGAGTGGTTCCGCAAGTCCGAGCTGTCGGCGGACCGGGCCGGGCTGCTGGTGGGCCAGGATCTGCAGGCCTCGATGCGCGGCTTGATGAAGATCGCCGGCGGCAACCACCTGCACGAGATGAATGTGGACGCGTTCCTCGCGCAGGCCGAGGAGTACGAGGCCGGCGGCGACCTGCGCGACTCGGTGCTCAAGATCCTCAACATGCTGCCGCGGACGCACCCCTTCACCACGGTCCGGGCGGCCGAGCTGAAGAAGTGGGCGGAGAGCCGCGACTACCAGCGGATCATGGACGGCCACTACCCGCGCCGCGAGGAGGACAAGGACACCTCGGTGACGGACTCCTTCCGGCAGTCCGCCACGCACTACGCGGACTCGGTGCGCACCAGCAAGGATCCGCTGATGAAGCTGGTCGGCGACCTGGCCGGCGGGGCGGGCGACCTGGCCGGTTCGCTGCGCGACCGGTTCACGGGCGGCGGCTCGGGCGGTACGTCTGGCTCGGGCGCCGGCGGCAAGGACGTGTAGGTGCCGTAGGTGCAGTGGCGGACCGGGTCGCGCCGCCGACGGCGGCCGGTCCGGTCCGGTCCGGTCCGGTCCGGTCCGGACGGGTGCTCAGAATTTGAAGAGCACTCCGCGCCAGGTCCAGCCCGCCGCGAGGACCGTGTTCCGCAGCGGATCCTTCATGTCCCGGGTGTCGAAGCGGAAGGTTTCGACCTTGCGCCGGCTGCCGTCGGCCCCGCGCTCGATCTTCCAGGTCCGGTACACCGAGCTCGCCGGACCGCGGGAGTACTGCGTGCCGGAGTGGTCGCTGTGGGAGGAACCGACCTCCCACCGCTCGTCGACGGTGCGCACCTCGCGGTCCGCGGCGACGAGGCGCATCCGGGTCTTGAGGGTCACGCCCAGCTGCGGGATCCGGCACTCCGCCACCAGGTCGGCCTTTTCCTTGGGCGTGCCGTTGCGCACCACGAACGGCAGTCCCGGCCCGTTGAGCGCGAGCAGGGCGGCCCTGACCTCCAGGGTGGGCAGCGGTGCAACGGCACGGTCGGGGTAGCGGGTGCCGATGTACCTGTCCCAGCGACGGCCCATGGCCGGCCCCCTCCCCCGTCTTCGGGCGCACCCCGCGCCCGAAACCCCGGGAAGTCTGCCAGAGCCTAGGATCCGGGGGTGTTCGGGGTTGCCGGGGCGGGGGCGGTCGCGGGCGGGGACGGGTCGCCGGCTGTGGCCAGTACGCCGCACAGCCCGGCCGCGCGGCGCGCATCACTGCCGGCGTGGGGGTCGGTGGCCGCCGGGCCGACCGTGGTGGCCTTGGCCCCGGCGAGCAGCGGTGTGAAGCTCCTGGCCGGGTCGGCCGCGCAGTCCTGCGGTCCGGCCATCACATAGGCCGACAGCAGTTCGGCCCGCCGGGCCACCAGGTCGTCGCGGTCGAAGCGCAGTCGCAGCTCGCGCCGGACGGTGAACAGGGAGGCCTGGTCAGCGTCGGCTCGCGGGCCGGCGGCGGCCGGCCGGACGGCGTACACGAAGACGTGGTCGGAGATGACCTCCAGCACGTCCGGGGCCACCTCCGCGAAGTCCAGGGTGCCGTGCACCCGGATCCGGGAGTCGGCCACCAGGGCGGTGGCCGGGTCGAAGCGGACCAGCCAGCCGGTGGCGGCGTGCCGGCCGTCGCTGCGCGGGGAGCTCATGCTGCGGTCGAACTGGTCCAGCTGGTCGGGGTCGAGCAGCAGGCGCACCTGCCGGAAGGCGGTGCCGTCCAGCACGTCGGGCTCCAGCGAGGACCGCACCAGGTAGTCCTTGGCCACCGACAGCGCGGTGACCACCTGGGTGTCCGTGAAGTGCGCGGTGCGGTGCACCGCCGGGAGGGTGATCCCCGCCGCGCCGACCCGGTACTGGTCGGCCGGGCTCTTCGCGTACAGGTCGGCGGGCCGGCCGCCGGGCACCGTGTCGGCGGGGGCGAGAGGCACCACCGTGCTCGCCATCGGTTCGATGGTCCGGCCGGACGGGGTCACATACGGATTCCGCATGCCCATGTAGACGGCCGCGGCAAAGGCCAGGGCGACGAGCAGCACCAGGAGCATGCCCTGGCGGGCGCCGCGGCCGGGGGTGCCGGTGCCGCGGCCCGCGCCGGAGGACCACAGGGAGCGGCTGCGCACGGCGCGGGCGTGCTCGCCCATGCGTTCGTCGGCGGAGAATTCCTGGAGCCGGGCAGCCCGGATGAAGTCCTCGTCGAACACCACCGATCGGTATTCGTCCGACCGGTACTCTTCCTCGCCACCGCCGATTCCGTCGGGGGTGCCGTCAGGTGGATCTCCTGGCACGGCCATGCGCATCTCCCTGCTCCGGGAGGGGGTCGTACCTTCAGGGTTGGCGGCCGGCAGGGTACGTAAACGCGCCATCGCCACTGACTTCCGTCAGCGGGGTCCTGGCAGGGGGCGGAGCCTGGCCGGAGTCGCCCGAGGCGCCGCGGTAGACGGCGATGAAGGCGAGGGCGACCATGCCGATGCCCATCACCACGGCGAGCACCCAGGCGACCGGCCGCAGCCAGCGGGACCGGCCCCGGTAGGGGCGCAGGGCGCCGCCGTACGCACCGTACGGGCCGTAGCCATAGCCGTACCCGTATCCGTGTCCGGAGGTGCCGTCGTAGCCCTCGTCCGGGAGGTCGTCGGGTCCGTCGGGCCAGCCGTACGGGTACCCCTCGAAGGGGTCCTCGTCGGTCGGGCGGCCACCCGCGACGGCGCGGGCCGCTTCGGCCTCGCGCAGCCGCTCCGCGGCGCTCGGTTCATGGATCTCGGCGCTCCGGACGAAGGCCTCGTCGAACACCACGGAGGCGAAGTCATAATCCGCGCCTCCGCGGTCGTCGTCGGGCTCCCCGTGATCCGGGAACGGCTTGCCCCCCACGTCGTCCGGCACGGAGCCAGCGTAGACCTGGGCGGCTGTTTTGGGCAGGGGATGGGCCGGAATTTCGGCCACGCGGAGTCGGGCGGGCGACTACCGTACGTGACCGTCGCCGGTGACGATGTACTTGGTCGAGGTGAGCTCGGGAAGGCCCATCGGGCCCCGGGCGTGCAGCTTCTGGGTGGAGATGCCGATCTCCGCGCCGAAGCCGAACTGGCCACCGTCGGTGAACCGGGTGGAGGCATTCACGGCGACCGTGGTCGAGTCGACCAGCTGGGTGAAACGGCGGGCGGCGGCCTGGGAGGTGGTGACGATCGCCTCGGTGTGGCCGGAGGTCCAGCGGCGGATGTGGGCGACGGCCTCGTCGAGGGAGCCGACCACGGCGGCGGCGATGTCGTAGGACAGGTACTCGGCGGCCCAGTCCTCGTCGGTCGCGGGCAGCGCCGTGACCTTGGTGTCCTCGGCGGCGGCGAGGACGGCGGCGTCGCCGTGGACGGTCACCCCGGCGTCGGCGAGGGCGTCCAGGGCGAGCGGCAGGAAGGCGGCGGCGATGTCGCGGTGCACCAGGAGGGTCTCGGCGGCGTTGCAGACGGAGGGGCGCTGGGCCTTGGAGTTGACGAGGATCTGCACGGCCATGTCGAGGTCGGCCTGGGCGTCGACGTACACGTGGCAGTTTCCGGTGCCGGTCTCGATGACCGGGACCGTGGACTCCTCGACCACGGTCTTGATGAGGGAGGCGCCGCCGCGCGGGATGAGCACGTCGACGAGGCCCCGGGCGCGCATCAGCTCGCGGACGGAGTCGCGGGACTCGCCGGGGACGAGCTGGATGGCATCGGCGGGGATGCCGGTGCTCTGCACGGCGTCGCGCAGGATGGCGACGAGGGCGGTGTTCGAGGCGTACGCGGAGGAGCTGCCGCGGAGGAGGACGGCGTTGCCGGACTTCAGGCAGAGGGCGGCGGCGTCGACGGTGACATTGGGGCGGGCCTCGTAGATGATGCCGACGACGCCGAGCGGGACGCGGATCTGGCGGAGGTCGATGCCGTTGGGGAGGGTGGACCCGCGGACGACCTCGCCGACCGGGTCGGGCAGGGCGGCGACGTCCCGGACGTCGGCGGCGATGGCGCTCACCCGGTCGGGGGTGAGGGTGAGCCGGTCGATGACGGTCTCGCTGGTGCCGGCGGCGCGGGCCTTCGCGATGTCCTGGGCGTTGGCCTCGACGATCTCGGCGGTACGGGCCTCCAGCGCGTCCGCGATGGCCAGCAGGGCGGTGTCCTTGGCGGACCGCGGGAGCGGGGCGATGGCCGCGGCGGCGGTGCGGGCGGCTTGCGCGGTGGCGATCACGGGGGAGGCGTCGTTGAGCGAGGTCATGCCATCCAGGGTAGTGCCGGGTGGGCAGCGGCTTGGCGGGGTTCCGACCCGCGAGACGGCCCCCACCGCCGTGTGGGCAATCGTGCCGCAGGGCGGCACGGGTGGGCACACGGCACACCGGCCCGCACCGGCCGCGCAGCGTGCACCCCGGCTGTACCCGGCCCGGCGGAGCCCCGGCTCCGCTTCGGGTGCACGCTGCGCGACACGGCGCGGGCCGTCGTTCCGGTGTGCCCACCCGTTCCGCCCTGCGGAACGCCTGCCCACCCCGGCGGGGGGTCAGTAGGGGTGGACGCCTACCGGGTGGGCTGGGGGTGGGCCGTAGCCTTCTGCTACGCGTTGGTGGTAGGTCGCGCGGTCGATGACCTCCAGGCCGACGATCTCCCAGGGCGGCAGCTTCGCCGAGGAGCGGTGTTCGCCCCAGAGCCGGAGGGCGACGGCCGCCGCATCGTGGAGGTCGCGGGCCTCCTCCCAGTAGCGGATCTCCGCGTGGTCGTCGGCGTACCGGCTGGTGAGGAGGAAGGGGTGGTCGTGGGCCAACTGCTCCAGCCCGCGCCGGACCTCGGCCAGCGGCACCGGCTTGCCGGAGACGCTGAGGGTGACGTGCCACAGGCGGGACGCGTCCGGGTCGTGTTCCTCACCGCCGCCGCCCGCGACGCTGGTCAGCGCTCGTCTCACCAGTCGCCCTCCTCTGCCCTGCGTGTCTGCCCGCCTCCCACAGTTGACCAGTCCCCGGCCCCCTGCGCGGCGGTTTTGCCGAACCTCAGCCCTGCAGCAGAACCAGATCGTCCCGGTGGACGACCTCCCGTTCGTACTCGGGTCCGAGCTCCCGTGCGAGCTCGCGGGTGGAGCGTCCCAGCAGCTGCGGGAGCTCCTTCGCATCGAAGTTGACCAGGCCGCGGGCGATCGGCCGGCCGTCGGCGGAGCGGAGTTCCACCGGGTCGCCGGCCGTGAAGTCGCCCTCGACGGCGGCGATGCCCGCGGGCAGCAGGGAGCTGCCGCGTTCGGTGACCGCGCGGACCGCGCCCTCGTCGAGGACCAGGTGGCCCTGCGGGGTGGAGGCGTGCTGGAGCCACAGGAGGCGGTCGGCGGAGCGGCGGCCGGTGGCGTGGAAGAGGGTGCCCGTCTCGCGTCCGGCCAGGGCGTCGGCGGCCTGGCTGGCGGAGGTCAGGACGACCGGGACGCCCGCGGCGGCGGCGATCCTGGCGGCCTCGACCTTGGTGACCATGCCGCCGGTTCCGACGCCGGCCTTGCCGGCGCTGCCGATGGAGACGTGCGCGATGTCCTCGGGGCCCCGCACCTCGTCGATGCGGGTGGTGCCGGGCTGGGCGGGGTCGCCGTCGTAGAGGCCGTCCACGTCCGAGAGGAGGACGAGGAGGTCGGCGCGGACGAGGTGGGCGACCAGGGCGGCGAGGCGGTCGTTGTCGCCGAAGCGGATCTCGTCCGTGGCGACGGTGTCGTTCTCGTTGACGACCGGGAGGGCGCCCATCGCCAGGAGCTGGTCCAGGGTGCGGTACGCGTTGCGGTAGTGGGCGCGGCGGCTGGTGTCGTCCGTGGTGAGCAGGACCTGGCCGACGCGGATCCCGTACCGGGCGAAGGAGGCCGTGTAGCGGGCGACCAGCAGGCCCTGGCCGACGCTCGCGGCGGCCTGCTGGCGGGCCAGGTCCTTGGGGCGGCGGCGCAGGCCGAGCGGGGCGAGTCCGGCGGCGATGGCGCCGCTGGAGACCAGCACGATCTCCTTCTCGCCGCCGCTGCGCGCCTTGGCCAGGACGTCCACCAGCGCGTCGACGCGGTCGGCGTCGAGACCGCCGGCCGCGGTGGTGAGGGAGGAGGATCCGACCTTGACCACGATCCTGCGGGCATCCACCACGTGCTGCCTTGCCCCTGACACGTCCATCCCCTTGCCCAGTCGTCCCGCTTCGCGTTGTCCGGTGCTCAATCTACGGGGTGGGGCCGGAAGGCTGCCCGCCGGTTTCAGACCGTGGACGTGCTGCGGTTCTGCTCCTCCGTCTCCGGGGCGCCCGCGCGGGCTCCGGGGACCAGGATCTTGCGGGAGAGCAGGAAGGTGAACGGGATCGCGACCACCGCGGCGACCAGCGGGGCGATCTTGGTGTTCATGTCGGCCCAGGTCACCAGGGCGTACAGGCCCACCGACTGGATGACGTAGTTGGTGACATTGGTCAGCGGGAAGAGCAGGAACTTCTTCCAGGTGGGCCGGGTGCGGTAGGTGAAGTAGGTGTTCATGAAGAACGACCCGATCATCGACAGCACGAAGGCGAGGGTGTAGGCGGCGAAGTACGGCATCCACGGGTGCAGGAGCAGGTAGATGCCGAAGAAGGTGCCCGTGTTGACGCCGCCGACCAAGCCGAAGCGGATGATCTGCCCCAGCTGGTCCTTCACCTGGCTCACTTCTCGTCCAGGTCGACGCCGTGCGATTCCTTCACCAGGAAGTGCGGGCGGCGCTTGGTCTCGTAGTAGATACGGCCGATGTACTCGCCGATCAGGCCGAGCATGCTCATCTGGACGCCGCCCAGGCCGACGATGATCGCGACCAGGGTGACGTAACCGGGGGTGGTGACTCCGGTGGTGAGCGCCTGGATGATGATCCACAGGGTGTAGAGGGCGCCCACGGCGGTCAGCGCGGCGCCCATCCAGATGGCCAGCCGCAGCGGACGGTTGTTGAAGGAGATCAGCCCGTCCATGGCGTAATTCAGCAGGGCGCCGAACCTCCACTTGGTCTCGCCGGCCTCGCGCTGCGCGTTCTGGTAGTCGAACGTGATCGTGTCGAAACCGATCCAGGAGAACAGGCCCTTGGAGAACCGGTTGTACTCCTGGAGCGAGAGCAGGGCGTCGACCGCCGGGCGGGAGAGCAGCCGGAAGTCGCCGACGCCGTCGGTGAGCTCGACATCGACCCACCGGTTGACCGCGCGGTAGTACAGGCTGCTCAGGGCTGAGCGGACCTTCTTGTCGCCCTCGCGGTTGCGGCGGGCGATGATCTGGTCGTGGCCGAGCGCGTAGAGGTCCAGCATCTTGCCGATCAGCTCCGGCGGGTGCTGGAGGTCGGCATCCATGATCACCACGGCGTCGCCGGTGGCCTCGCGCAGGCCGGCGAGCATGCCGGCCTCCTTGCCGAAGTTGCGGCTGAAGGAGACGTACCGGGTCTGCTCCGGATTCACCTCGGCGAGCTTGCGGAGCTTCGAGAGGGTGCCGTCGCGGCTGCCGTCGTCGACGTAACAGACCTCGTACTCGACGGGGAGGGAGTCCAGAACCTTGCGGATCTCGAGGTCGAAGCTGTCGATGACCGCTTCTTCGTTGTAGCAAGGAACGACTACGGACAGCTTCGTCATGAACACTTCCTGCTGGGCCGGATCGGCATGCCCTAGAAGTATGCACGCCCGCAGGTCGGCTGCCGGAGTCGAGGGGAACTCAGGGTAGTTTTGACGGGTTGAGCGGAACGGAACAAATAGGGATCGAGGTGCACGTGCCTGACGTCTCCGTGGTCGTCATCGTCTACAACGACGCAGAGCGTCTGCCGACAGCCGTCCAGTCGGTGCTCGACCAGACCCTGCACGGGGTCGAGGTCGTCATCGTCGACGACTGCAGCAAGGACCGGTCGTTCGAGGTGGCACAGGCCCTCGAAGCGGCGCATCCGGGGCGGGTGCGCGCCTTCCGGCTGCCCGAGAACAGCGGTGGCTGCGGAGCGCCCCGCAATCACGGCATCCAGCAGGCCACCGGCACCTATGTCATGTTCCTGGACAGTGACGACGTGCTGGAGCGCAACGCCTGCCGGAACATGCTGGAGGCCGCCGAGCGGACCGGTTCCGACCTCGTCTCGGGCATGTGCGTGCGCGTCCACCTCGACAACCGGTGGCGCAAGACCACCGAGTGGTACCCGTGGATCTACGCCCGCACCCGGACCCTGGAATCCATCACCGAGTACCCCGACCTGCTGGTCTACGACACCCTCTCCACGAACAAGTGCTACCGGCGCGCGTTCCTGCTGGAGCAGGGCCTGGAGTTCCCGGTCGGCATCCACTACGAGGACCTGCTGTTCTCGGCGCAGGCGTACGTCGCGGCCCGCCGGATCACCCTGATCCCGAACCACGTCTACTTCTGGAACGTGATCGAGAAGGCCGCCGCCAAGTCGATCAGCAACCGGCGCCACGAGATCGCGAACTTCGTGCACCGGATGGAGATCCACCGCCGGGTCGACGAGCTGCTCGCCGCCCACGGGCACGACGAGATCAAGTCGGCCAAGGACGCCAAGTTCCTCAAGCACGACCTGGTGCTGCACCTGCGTGACCTGCACCTGGTGGACGACGACTACCGGCAGGAGTTCGCCCGGCTGGCCAACGGCTACCTGGCGGGCATCGACCCGGCCGCGTACGACCACGTCAACCACCTCCAGGCGATCTGCGCCTACCTGCTCGGCAAGGAGGACTGGGAGAACCTGATCCCGGCCGCCGAGTCGATGACCAACAAGGGACGGCTCACCTCCCCGCTCGCGAAGCGCGACGGGCGCATCTACTGGTGCGACCGGCACGTCGACGACCCGGCGGACTCCGAGGCCCGCCGGATACTGGACGTCACCGGGCAGGGCTTCCACACCGCCCCGCTCGGCTCGCTCGCCCTGGGCAACCGGCTGACCTCGTACCAGGACGACGGACGCGGCACGGTCACGATGTCCGGCGCGGTGGTGAACCCGCTGCGGCGGATCGCGGCGGACGCGCCGCTCAAGGCGGAGCTGGAGTTCCGGGCCCGCCGTCAGATCGGCGTGAAGTCGTTCAGCTTCCCGGTGGAAACGATCAAGCACGCCGGTGACACGATCGAGTGGACCGTACGGGCCGACATCGGCAAGACCGTCCGGCCGCTCGGCATCATCGACGCCGTGTGGGACGTCCGCCTGAAGCTGACGGCCGGCGGCGACCGGATCTCCACCCGGGTCGCGGTCGGCGGGGTCGACCTGGAGCAGGCAGCGGCCCTGCGGGTCCGCCCGCGGCTGACCCGGCTGGTCTCCGACCGCTTCGAGCCGGAGATCACCAAGAAGGGCAACCTCTCCTACGTGCTCACCGCCGAGGGCGCGGCAGCCGTCCGCACCTCGGCGCTGATCAACAACGCGATGCACGGCAAGGCCGCCGGCCTGGTCAAGCGGAGCCTGAAGAAGGCCCTGAAGACCAAGCGGAACATCGGCTCGGGCGAGCAGAAGGTGCAGGCCTACCACGAGGTCTTCTCGAAGCTGCCGATCAAAAAGGGCCTGGTCGTCTTCGAGAGCCACATGGGCAAGCAGTTCAGCGACAGCCCCAAGGCGATCTACGAGGAAATGGTCCGCCAGGGCGTCGACTTCGAAGCCGTCTGGTCCTACGCGGGCGCCAAGCCCACCGGCTTCCCCAAGGAGGCCACCCTGGTCAGGCGGTGGAGCTGGCAGTACCTGCGGGCGCTGGCCCAGGCCGAGTTCTGGATCGACAACCAGGGCTTCCCGCTGGCGCTGGCCAAGCGCCCGGGGACCACGTACATCCAGACCTGGCACGGCTCGGCGCTCAAGCGGATGGGCTTCCACGAGCCGCGCACCAAGGCGCTCGGCCAGGACGCGCAGGCCAAGTTCCAGAAGGCCGTCGACCGCTTCGACCACTTCCTGATCCGGTCCGAGCACGACCGGCGCACCCTCGCCAAGGGCTTCCGGCTCCGCGAGGAGGTGCTGCTGCCCACCGGGTATCCGCGCAACGACGCCCTGGTGGCGGCCTACCGCGAGGAGGCGGACAGCGGCGAGCGGGTCCGCGGGCCGCTCGCGGCCGAGCTGGGCATCGCCCCGGAGAAGAAGGTGCTGCTGTACGCGCCGACCTTCCGGGCGGCGGCGGACGGTTCGGTGGAGGGCTTCGAGTTCCCCTTCGACGTGAAGGAGTTCGCCGACAAGCTGGGTGACCGTTTCACCCTGCTGGTGCGCACCCACTACCTCAACAGCGTCTCGCTGCCGCCGTCGGTGGCGGGCCGGGTGATCGACGTGTCCAAGCACCACGACATCACCCCGCTGCTGGCCCTGGCGGACGGTCTGATCACCGACTACTCGTCCGTGATGTTCGACTACGCGGTCCTGGACCGGCCGATGCTGTTCTTCGCGTACGACTACGAGGCGTACTCCAGCGACATCCGCGGCACCTACTTCGACCTGAAGGAGAAGGCGCCCGGCCCGGTCGTGGCCACGGCGGACGAACTCCTGCAGGCGGTCGCCGCCTTCGAGGAGGCCGACGCCAAGTACGCCGAGGCGCGGCAGCGCTTCCTCGCCGAGTTCGGCGAGCACGACCGCGGGGACGCGGCTGCACAGATCGTCGAGAAGTTCTTCCAGGGGAGCGGCAAGTGAGCAGCCGTGACATCTTTTTCGTCTCCAACAGCGTCGACGAGATCGGCGGTGTGACCACCTGGTCGCACCAGATGGCCCGGCTGCTCGCCGACCGCGGCCACCGGGTGCACGTCATCGGCATCGCGCCGGTGGAGGAGCCCCTCCGCCAGCCCTTCCCCGCCGACCTGCCGTATGAGACGACCTGTCTGTACGACGTACGGCCGCCCTCGCCGCGCGCGCTGCGCGGCCTCAAGGGGAAGCTGAACGCGCCCGAGCGGCGCCGCCAGTCGGCCCGCCGGGCCGGGATGCGCGAGCAGGCCGAGAAGCTGAACGCGCTGTTCCGGGCGGCCGGGCCGGGTGCCGTGGTGATCTGCACCCAGGTCTGGGCGATGGAGTGGGTGGCGCTCGCCGACACCAAGGGGCTCACCCTCATCGGGATGAGCCACGAGTCGTACGAGGCCAGCCACAAGTCCTCGCGGGCGGCCCGAGTCCGGCGCCACTACAAGGACGTGGACCGGCTGCTGGTGCTCACCCCGGAGGACGCGGACCTGTGGATCCGCTCCGGGATGGAGAACGTGGGCTCCATGCCGAACCCGCTGCCCTTCATGCCCGAGGCGCCCGCCCCGCGCGAGGCGAAGGTGGTGGCCTCGGTCGGCCGCCTCGCCTTCGAGAAGGGCGTGGACCTGCTGCTGGACGCCTGGTCGGAGGCTGCTCCGCAGCACCCGGACTGGACCCTGCGGATCTACGGCGCGGGCGCGGAGGAGGCCACCCTGCGCGCGTACTGCACCTCGCTGGGCCTGGACGACTCGGTGGAGTGGATGGGCAGCACCGGCGATGTGCTCGGGGCGCTGCAGGAGGCCTCGGTGTTCGCGCAGGCCTCCCGGGCCGAGGGCTTCCCGATCACCCTGCTGGAGGCGATGGCGGCGGGCGTGCCTCCGGTGGCCTTCGACTGCGCGCCGGGCGTCCGCGAGATCGTGTCGCACGGCGAGGACGGGCTGCTGGCCCGGCTGGGCAACACCATGGAGCTGGCCGGGCACCTGGACCGGCTGATGTCCGACCGGGCCTACCGGGACCGGCTCGGTGACACCGCCTTCCGTGAGGTGCAGCGCTACTCCAGCGCCGACATCACGGACCGGTGGGAAGAGCTGTTCGCCTTCCTCCAGCGCTGACCGCCGGCGCTGACCGCCACCGCGTCGCACCGCAACGAAGCCGCCCGCCCCGGAATCACCGGGGCGGGCGGCTTCATGCGTTGCTGGAGGTCAGCGCTCCTTGTGGGCCGCGGACTTGTTGGCCTGCCAGCCCGCCCAGGCCGAGGTGATCATCTCGCGGACGTCGTGGCGGGCCTTCCAGCCCAGCTCGGCGGCGATCCGGTCGGCCGAGGCCACCACCTTGGCCGGGTCACCGGGCCGGCGCGGGGTGACCACCGGGGCGTGGCTGTGCCCGGTGTTCTCGTTGAGGAGGTCGACCATCTCGCGGACGGAGACGCCCTCGCCGCGGCCGATGTTCACGGTGAGGTCCTTGTACTCGCCGGCCTCGGCCCACTCGGCCAGCTTGCGTGCGGCCACCACATGGGCGTCGGCGAGGTCCTCGACGTGGATGTAGTCGCGGATGCAGGTGCCGTCCGGGGTCGGGTAGTCGTCGCCGAAGATCCGGGCGCCCTCGCCCTGGTCGAACCGCTCGAAGACCATCGGGACCAGGTTGAACACCCCGGTGTCGGCGAGCTCCGGCGCGGCGGCACCGGCCACGTTGAAGTAGCGCAGGCAGGCGGTGGCGATGCCGTGCGCCTTGCCGGCCGCCCGGACCAGCCACTCGCCGGCCAGCTTGGTCTCGCCGTACGGGCTCAGCGGGGCGCAGGGGGTGTTCTCGGTGACCGAGTCCACGTCCGGCATGCCGTACACGGAGGCCGAGGAGGAGAACAGGAAGTTGCGGATGCCGGCCGCGGCCACCGCGCCCAGCAGAACCTGCAGGCCCTCCACGTTCTCGTGGTAGTAGTACATCGGCTTCTCGACGGACTCGCCGACCTGCTTCTTGCCCGCCAGGTGCACCACGCCGGTGATCTTGTGCTTGCGGATGACCTCGTCCAGCGCCAGCCGGTCCAGGACCGTGCCGATCACCAGCGGCACGCCCTCCGGGACCCGGTCCTCGTTCCCCGTGGACAGGTCGTCGAAGACGACCACCTTCTCCCCCGCGAGCAGCATCGCGCGGACCACGTGCGAGCCGATGTATCCGGCGCCACCGGTGATCAGAAACGTCATGGGGTCTCCCGAGTCCTGTCCGTTGTCTAGCGTGCCCCGCGGCCCGTGCGGGACCGGCTGAGGCGGTTGCGTACGAGGTTGGCCGCCCCGTCGGCGCCGGGCGCCAGCCGCAGCGCGAGCGATCCGGCGGCCGTCCGGTACGGCTGCGCCAGCAGAACACCGTACCGGCTGCTGGGCAGCGCCCGCCTCCGCAGCAGGTCACCGAGGGGGCGCAGGGAGGTGAGCAGGGAGCTCCCGTCGGCACACTCCACGCCCACCCGCAGGTCCCAGGCCTGCATGCCGCGCAGCCCCAGGCGGCGGCCGGTGACGGCCAGCGCGGCCGGTTTGAAGGGCAGTTCGGCGATCCAGGTGCCTTCGCCGGCCTCGCCGTCTCGTTCCGGGCGCAGTTCCACCGGGTGGCCGCTGACCGCATCGCCGCCCCCGCGGGGCAGGAAGTGCAGCTGCGCGGTGCGCGGGCCGGCCGCGGCGAGCCGCCCGTACAGGTCGTGGACGCGGACGGCGAGGGCACCGGAGCCGGCCGGTCCGGCGTCCACGGTGACCGGCAGCTCGGCCAACGGCAGCCCGGCCAGCCCGTCGAGCCGGGCCTCGGGCAGCTCGGCGCTCCACACCGGGGTGCCGTCGGGCCCGGTGGCGTACGGGGGCAGCAGACGGGGCGGTTCGGCAGCGAACCGGGTGAGGCGTTCGACATCGGCGGGCGGGGCCGGGGCGGCGCGCAGCACCCGGACGATCCAACGGGCCTTGGCGGCGGCGGCCTCGACGGCGGCCTCGTCGAAGCTGTCGAGGTACGCGCGGGTCAGCTGCCACCAGGCGGCCCGGTACTCGGGGTCCTTGCCGAGCTCCCGGAGGTACATCCGCAGGTCGTACTCGAGGAACTTCACGGCGCAGGCCCGCCCGAGCTCCTCGGAGGAGGCGCCGAGGATCTCGGCGGCCCGGCGGTGGGCCTCGATACGGGAGCGCCAGTTCCCGACGTCCTTGCGGTCCAGGGAGATGGACACCTGGGCGGCACTGCGCCGCACATGCCAGACGTAGACCAGGTCCTCGATCACGGCGATGCGGGGGGCGGCGGCCAGCACCCGGGCGGTGAAGACGAAGTCCTCGTAGACGAACCGGCCGTCGGGGAACCGGATGCCGTGCTCGTCGAGGAAGTCCCGGCGGTAGAGCTTGTTGACGCAGAGGGTGTCGCGGACCAGCTCGGGGCGGTCCGCGGGCCGCTCGATCACCTCGCCCGCCGGGCCCGGGGCGTGCAGCCCGGGCATCCAGGGAACGTCGTTGCCCTGCGGCAGCTCGCGGCGCACGCAGGAGCCGACGGTGACCGGTGCCCGGTGGCGTTCGGCGGCGCGCAGCAGGGCCTCGGCCGCGCCCGGCGGCAGGACGTCGTCACTGTCGAGGAAGAGGACGTACGAGCCGGTGGCGGCGGCGATGCCGTCGTTGCGGGGGGTGCCGCAGCCACCGCTGTTCTCCGTCCGGTGGATCACCTTCAGGAGCGGGTGGGCGGCGGCCAGCCCGTCCAGAACCTCGGCGGTGCGGTCGGCGGACGCGTCGTTCACCGCGATGACCTCACCGACCGCCGGGCCCTGGGCGAGTGCCGAACGGACGGCCTCGCCCACGAGCCCGGCGTCGTTGTACGCGATCACCACGACGGAAACGGTGGGAGTGTTGCTGCTCACCGGCCCGATCCTACGGGGTGGCCGCACACCTCCTAGAAGGGGCGGAACTCGTCGTACTCGCGCTGGGCGGCGTCGCCGCGCTGCGCTTCCTTCTCCTTGCGGCGCTGGGTGGCCGGGCGCGGGGCGTCCAGGCGGTGGTCCTCGCCACGGCGGCCGAGCATCTCGGCGCCGGCCATCACGGTCGGCTCCCAGTCGAAGACGACCGCGTTCTCGTCGGGGCCGATGGCAACGCCGTCGCCGGCCCGGGCGCCGGCCTTCATCAGCGCGTCCTCGACGCCGAGGCGGTTGAGTCGGTCGGCGAGGTAGCCCACGGCCTCGTCGTTGTTGAAGTCGGTCTGGCGGACCCAGCGCTCCGGCTTCTCGCCGCGCACGCGGTAGAGGTCCTCCGCCTCCTCGTAGGCGACGGTGAACCCGGTGTCGTCCACGGCCTTCGGACGGATGACGATGCGGGTCGCCTCCTCCTTGGGCTTGCGGGCGCGCGCCTTGGCGACGATCTCGGCGAGGGCGAAGGACAGCTCCTTCAGGCCGGTGCGGGCCACGGCCGACACCTCGAAGACCTTGTAGCCGCGCTCCTCCAGCTCCGGGCGGATCATCTCGGCGAGGTCCTGGCCGTCGGGGATGTCGACCTTGTTGAGGACGACCAGGCGCGGGCGCTTCTCCAGGCCGCCGCCGTACAGCTTGAGCTCCTCCTCGATGACGTCGAGGTCGGAGACCGGGTCGCGGTCGGACTCCAGGGTGGCGGTGTCCAGGACGTGCACCAGCACCGAGCAGCGCTCGACGTGCCGCAGGAACTCCAGGCCCAGGCCACGGCCCTGGCTGGCGCCGGGGATCAGGCCGGGGACGTCGGCGATGGTGTAGACGGTCGAGCCGGCGGTGACCACGCCCAGGTTCGGTACCAGGGTCGTGAAGGGGTAGTCGGCGATCTTCGGCTTGGCGGCGGAGAGCACCGAGATCAGCGAGGACTTGCCGGCGCTCGGGTAGCCGACCAGCGCCACGTCGGCGACGGTCTTGAGCTCCAGGACGATGTCCCCGGCCTTGCCGGGCTCGCCGAGCAGGGCGAAGCCGGGCGCCTTGCGGCGGGCCGAGGCCAGCGCGGCGTTGCCGAGGCCGCCACGACCGCCGTCGGCGGCGACGTAGGTGGTGCCCTCGCCGACCAGGTCGGCCAGGATGTTGCCCTCCTTGTCGAGGACCACGGTGCCGTCGGGGACGGTCAGGATCAGGTCCTGGCCGTCCTTGCCGGAGCGGTTGCCGCCCTCGCCCGGCTTGCCGTTGGTGGCCTTCCGGTGCGGGCTGTGGTGGTACTCCAGCAGGGTGGTGATCGACTGGTCGACGACCAGGATCACGTCTCCGCCACGGCCGCCGTTGCCGCCGTCGGGGCCGCCGAGCGGCTTGAACTTCTCCCGGTGAACGGAGGCGCAGCCGTGGCCTCCGTTACCCGCGGCGACGTGCAGCTCGACGCGGTCCACGAAGGTGGTCATGGTTGTTCCTCCAGATATGTACGGAATAGTCCTGGGCGCTACAGCCTGTGTAACGCGCCGAGGGCGGACCCGCTTCCCGGCATCGCCGGGAAGACTGAGATCCGCCCTCGGTAAGTTGCGAACGCCTTGATCTAAAAGATCAGGCGGCCGGAACGATGTTCACGACCTTGCGGCCACGGTGGGTGCCGAACTGCACCGCACCGGGAAGCAGGGCGAACAGGGTGTCGTCGCCACCACGGCCGACGCCGGCGCCCGGGTGGAAGTGGGTGCCACGCTGGCGGACGAGGATCTCACCAGCGGAAACGACCTGACCGCCGAAGCGCTTCACGCCGAGCCGCTGGGCATTGGAGTCGCGACCGTTCCGGGTGGACGATGCGCCCTTCTTGTGTGCCATTGCTCAGTCCCTCTTACTTCGCAGCCGTCGGAATGCCGGTGACCTTGATCGCCGTGTACTGCTGGCGGTGACCCTGGCGACGGCGGTAGCCGGTCTTGTTCTTGTAGCGCAGGATGTCGATCTTGGCGCCCTTGTGGTGGTCCACGACCTCGGCCGTGACCTTGATCCCGGCCAGGACCCACGGGTCGCTGGTCACGGCGTCGCCGTCGACAACGAGCAGGGTCGAGAGCTCGACCGTGTCGCCAACCTTGGCAGTGGAAATCTTGTCAACCTCAACGATGTCGCCGACAGCAACCTTGTGCTGCCGACCACCGCTGCGCACGATGGCGTACACGCGGATCTCTCTCTCGCTCGATTCGGGAACCCCTGAAGCCAGCCGACCCCCGCCGAAATACGAGGCGGCCTCCCCCGCGCCGCGAAGCCCGGGAGGTGAGGTGCTCAGGAGCTGGCGCGCACATAGACACGCCGACGTGCAAGGTTACGCGCCAGAGGTTTACGAGGTCAAACCGGCCCCTGCGGACCCCCGTGACGGGGATGGACGAGGATGCGGGAACGGCTCCGCCCGGCACCGAAGGGGTGCCGGGCGGAGCCGAACCGGACGGGGTGGATCAGGCTTCGTCGGTGGAGGCCGAGACGGACGGGAGCGTCTGCTCCGCCGCCGCGGTCTTCTTCGTCGCCGCCTTCTTCACGGTCTTCTTGGCCGTCGTCGTCTTCTTCGCAGCCGCCGTCTTCTTGGTGGCGGCCGTCTTCTTGGCGGCCGTCGCCTTCTTCGCCGGGGCCTTCTTGGCGGCCGTCTTGCGGGCCGCCGTCTTCTTGACCGGAGCCGCCTCCTCGGCGGCCGGGGCCTCCGGCTCGGCGGCGGCCGGGGTGGCCTCCGGAACCTCCGGAGCCGTCACGACCACGACCGCAGCCTCGGCACCCGCCGGAGAACCGGCCGGAGCGGTGGCCTTACGGGTCGCCCGGCGCCGCGGACGGGCCGGAGCGGCCTCCACGACCGGCTCGGGCTCGGCCTCGGCCTGGACGGGGGCCGGGGCCTCCACCACGGGCTCGGGCTCGGGCGCCACGACCGGCTCGGCGGCCGGGGCCTCCACCACGGTCTCGACCGGCTTCGGCGAGCCCGCCGGAGCCGTGGCCTTACGGGTCGCCCGGCGCCGGGTCCGGGCCGGAGCGGCCTCCACGACCGGCTCGGCCACGGCCTCCACAGCGGCCTCGGCGACGACCTCGGCGGCCGGCTCCAGCACGGTGTCCGCGGGCTCGGTCACCGGCTCGGCCTCCACGACCGGCTCGACGACCGGCTCCGGGGCCACAGCCGGGGCCGGCGCAGCGGCGGCAGCACCGCGCGGGGCGCCCGCCGGGGCGGTCGCCTTACGGGTGGCCCGGCGACGGCTGCGACGGCCGGACAGACCGGCCGCAGCCTCCGCCTCGGCCGGGCTGCTGTACAGCTCCTCGTCCGGCACGAACGAGGGCTCCGGCAGCGCCCGCGGCTCGGCGATCTCCGCCTCGACCTCGGCGGCCGTCTCCACGGCCTCCGCAGTCGCCGACTCCACGATCTCGACTTCGGCCTCGACCGCGTGGTCGTGCTCGAGCTCGTGACCACGGCCGCCGCGCTTCTTCGCACGCTTGCCGTTGCCCCCGCCACCGATCACGGCCGGCTGCTCCATGTGCACGATCACACCGCGCCCGTTGCAGTGGACACAGGTCTCGGAGAAGGACTCCAGCAGGCCCTGGCCCACCCGCTTGCGGGTCATCTGGACCAGGCCCAGCGAGGTGACCTCGGCGACCTGGTGCTTCGTACGGTCCCGGCCCAGGCACTCCAGCATGCGCCGCAGCACCAGGTCGCGGTTGGACTCCAGCACCATGTCGATGAAGTCGATGACCACGATGCCGCCGAGGTCGCGCAGCCGCAGCTGGCGCACGATCTCCTCGGCCGCCTCCAGGTTGTTCCGGGTGACGGTCTCCTCGAGGTTTCCGCCCTGACCGGTGAACTTGCCGGTGTTGACGTCGATGACGATCATCGCCTCGGTCTTGTCGATCACCAGGGAGCCGCCCGAGGGCAGCCACACCTTGCGGTCGAGCGCCTTGGCGAGCTGCTCGTCGATCCGGTACGTCGCGAAGACATCGACCTCGGAGGTCCAGCGGGACAGCCGGTCGGCCAGGTCCGGGGCGACGTGGTTCACGTAGCCGTGGATGGTCTCCCAGGCAGTGTCACCGCTGACGATGACCTTCGAGAAGTCCTCGTTGAAGATGTCGCGCACGACGCGGACGGTCATGTCCGGCTCGCCGTACAGCAGGCTCGGCGAAGAGGTCGAGATCTGCTTCGACTTCTTCTGGATGTCCTCCCACTGGGCCTGCAGACGCTCGACGTCGCGGCGCAGCTCGTCCTCGCTCGCGCCCTCGGCGGCGGTGCGCACGATGACGCCCGCGTCCTCGGGGACGATCTTCTTGAGGATGGTCTTCAGGCGGGCGCGCTCGGTGTCGGGCAGCTTGCGGCTGATGCCGGTCATCGAGCCCTCGGGCACGTAGACCAGGTAGCGGCCGGGCAGCGAGACCTGGCTGGTGAGGCGGGCGCCCTTGTGGCCGATCGGGTCCTTGGTGACCTGCACCAGGACCGACTGGCCGGACTTGAGGGCGGACTCGATGCGGCGCGGCCCGTTGGCCATGCCGAGCGCCTCGAAGTTGACCTCACCGGCGTACAGGACCGCGTTGCGGCCCTTGCCGATGTCGATGAAGGCGGCCTCCATGGACGGCAGCACGTTCTGGACCTTGCCCAGGTAAACGTTGCCGACGTACGAGGTGGCCTCTTCCTTGTTGACGTAGTGCTCGACGAGCACGTTGTCCTCGAGGACGCCGATCTGGGTGCGGTCGCCGTTCTGGCGGACGACCATCACGCGCTCGACGGCCTCGCGGCGGGCCAGGAACTCGGCCTCGGTGATGATCGGGACGCGGCGGCGGCCCTGCTCGCGGCCCTCGCGGCGGCGCTGCTTCTTCGCCTCCAAGCGGGTGGAGCCCTTGATGGACTGCACCTCGTCGGAAGACTCGGCCTTCTCCCGGGCCGGGCGCGGCTCGCGGACCTTGACGACCGTACGGACGCCGTCCTCCTCGCCCGCCTCGGCCTCGGGGCCGGTGTCGCCGGAGCGACGGCGGCGCCGACGACGGCGACGGCTGGAGCTGGAGCCGAGGCCGGCGGAGCCCTCCTCGGACTCCTCGGCTTCCTCGGCGGACTCCTCGAACTCCTCCTCGGACTCCTCGCCCTCTTCCTCGGCGGACTCGTCGAGCTCGGCGGCCTCGCCCCGGCGGCGGCGACGGCCACCGCGGCGACGGCGGCGGGACGGGCGCTCGCCCGACTCGTCGGTCTCCTCTTCCTCGAGCTCGGCGGCCTCGGCCTCGACCTCGGCCTCGACGGCTTCGGCGGCGGGCGCCTCCTCGACGACCGGCTCGGGCGCGACGGCACCGCCACGGCGGCGACGGCGGCGGCCGGCGGGCTGCTCGGCCGGGGCCTGGACCTCGGCGACGGCCTCGGCCTCGACGGCTTCCTCGGCGAGCTCCTCCTCGGCCTCCTCCGCCTCGACCCGCGCGGCGGCGGCAGCCGCGGCGGCGGTCTCCGGGGTCTGGAACATCGGCTCGGCGAAGACCGGCGCCTGGAACACGGCGACGGCGGGACGCACGGCACGGCGGGCAGCGCGCGGCGCGGGGGCCTCGGCCTCCGGCTGGGCGGCGGCGGCCGGCTCGGCCTGCTGGGCGGCGGGGGCGGTGCCGCGGGTGGCGCGGCGGCGGCCACGGCCCTTGGGCGCGTCGATGGCGTCGGCGACGGTCACGGTCGCCTTGGCGGCTTCCTTGGTCGCCTTCGGCTCCTGCGGCTCCTCGGCGACCGGGGCGGTCTCGACGGCGGGAGCGGTCTCGGCGGCGGGCGCCGTCACCGCACGGGTGGCACGACGACGGGTACGCGCCGGAGCAGCAGCCGGAGCGGGCTCGGCAACCGGCTCGACGACGGGCTCAGCGGCCACAGCAGCCTCGGCCTCGGCAACCGGAGCGGTCGCAGCACGGGTGGCACGACGACGCGTACGCGCCGGAGCAGCAGCCGGAGCCTCCTCGACGGCAGCAGCCGGAGCAGCCTCGGCGACCGGGGCAGTCTCGACGGCGGGAGCGGTCTCGGCGGCAGGCGCCGTCACCGAACGGGTGGCACGACGACGGGTACGCGCCGGAGCAGCAGCCGGAGCCGGCTCGGCGACGGGCTCGGCAACCACAGCAGCCTCGGCCTCAGCCTCGGCAACCGGAGCAGTCGCAGCACGGGTGGCACGACGACGCGTACGCGCCGGAGCAGCAGCCGGAGCCTCCTCGACGGCAGCAGCCGGAGCCGGAGCGGCCTCGACGACCGGAGCGGTCTCGGCGGCGGCCGTGGCTCCCGGCGGGCCGGCCGGCCGGGACGCCGCGCGGCGGCGCCGACGCGGCGGCAGGTTGTCGCTGGGGCTGTCGGCTCCGGCGGCGGGGTTTTCGTTCATTTCGTTGTTGAGCATGCGGGCGGTTCTCCCGTCACGCTCCCGGGCGCCGCGGCTGACATCCGGTCCGGCTCGGCTCCGTGCAATGTGCTCGGAACCGGCCTCCGGGGCGCGTTCGCCTCACGGGAGCTGTAGGTTCATGGCCGCCGGTTCCGTACCCGATGTGTGTACGGCCTGGCGGAAGTCTTCAGGTCAGTGCGCGGCCCGACCCAGGTGGCTCCCGAGTGCCAGGGCTGCGCGACAACGCGTCCTTACGCGGCGGGACCTTCCGACGCCTTCGCGGCGGCGGCTACGGCGGCCGTGGGTGGGGCGGCCGTGACAGCCTCGCGGTCGGGCGCGAGCGGGTCGGTCACCGTGCCGGACTCCTCGTCGAAGAGCCCCTGCGCCAGCCTGGTCACCGCTGCGGGGACCGGCGGCGCCAGGTCGGCCACAGCTCGGAGACCGGACAGGACGTCGTCGGGTCGGACGGCAGGTGTCACGTGCCGAACAACCAGCCGCAGTATCGCACAGGCATTGTCCTGCGGCCTATCAGCCGGGGCAGCCGGGGCGGGATGCGTCTCGATGCTGGCCACGGCCCCGCGGGTGTCGAAGGTCCGCAGGCCGTTCTTCGTCCGGCGCTGGACCTCCACGGTCTCGGCCTCGAGGAAGGCGGCCACGGCCCGCTCGGCGTCGGCACGCTCCACGCCGTCCAGTCGCAGCTCCCACACGGAGGCGGTGAGCCGGTCGGCGAGGCCCGAGGTACGGGCTTCGACGGCGTCGGTGATGTCGAGCCCGGCGGGCAGCGACTCGTCGAGCAGCTCGCGGAGCTTCTCGGGGTCGCGGTGCGCGGTGAGGGCGATCTCCAGGTATTCGGCCTCGCTGCCGGTGCCGGTGGGCGCGGCGTTTGCGTACGAGACCTTCGGGTGGGGGGTGAAGCCGGCCGAGTACGCCATCGGCACCTCGGCGCGGCGCAGGGCCCGCTCGAAGGCACGCTGGAAGTCTCGGTGGCTGGTGAACCGGAGGCGGCCGCGCTTGGTGTAGCGCAGTCGGATGCGCTGCACCGCCGGTGCGGGCGGCGGGCCTTCGGGCTGTCGCTTGCCCAGTGGTTCTTCTCCTTGTGCGGGGCGCGAGCGCTCAGGCTCCGCCCTGTGACGTCTTTCGAAGCGGGGGCGGCTCCTGGGCCGCGCCTACGGCTGTCGTACTACCCAGAGTACGCGCCCGTGACCTCGCCGGTTCCGCCTGGTTGCGGCCGGCCGCTACCCGAACAGGGCGATACGCACTTCCCGGGCAGCCGCGCGGACGGCCCGCCAGGCATCGCGCAGCACATGGCCGAGCGGGGTGAGCACGTACTTGTAGACCTTGACGGCCACCCAGCCGATCAGCACCCAGCCGAGGACCCTCAGAATCTGCCCGGCGATCCGCCAGGCCCAGGCGATCAGATGCCCGAGGGGCGTGAGGACGTACCGGTACAGGGGCCCGAACAGGTACTCCACCAGCACCCCGGCCAGCCACACGGCGGCGTGCCCGAGGGGCCGCAACACCCATCGCCAGAGCAACCGCCCCACGGGAGCGAGGAAGTACGCGTAAAGGAACTGCCCGACGGGCGCGAGGAGATACCGCCACAGGAACCGGCAGGGCCAGACGACGAAGATCCGCAGAACCCACCCGAGCACCCACCCGACGACCCGGACCACCGGCTCCAGCACATAGGCAACCAGCGGCGCCAGCAGATACCGCCCGACCAGCCGGCACACCCAGGCGAAGAACTCCCAGACGGCCCGGACGGGCAGTACGACGAGGACGGCCACGACCTTGGCCACCCCACCAAGACAGCCCCCGGCCGGCGCCGGAGGCTGTGCGTTGTGCATGTTCATGCCCGTCAGGACATTCAGTCGATGCTTCCGGGTTCCGCGAGCCAGCGGGTTCGGACATCGATGACACCGGCGATGTTCTCGAAGTCCCGGTCGTAGTGCAGGACCGTCATCCGATGAGCACGTGCGGTAACTGCGATGAAGAGATCCGGCGCCCCCACCGAGCGGTGACGCCCGAGGTCGGTCAGCGCTTCCTGCACCCGCAGCACTTGGGCCCAGCCGTCCCCAGGGACAGGGACCCAAGCGTAGAGACCGCGGAGCTGCTCCTGGATCTGCTTGTATTCCTGAGCTGACCGGGCGGAGTAGAGCATCTCGAACTCCGTCACCTCGCACACGGACACGTGCCCGTTGCGCAGTACATCGAGCCATGACGGACGGACCGCCGGCCGCAGGATGCGGGCGGCGGCCGACTTGTCGATCAGGAACCGTTCGGACTGGACCACGCTCAGCGCCACGCTTCCTTCTCGAAGTCCGGCTCGAGGATCGCGTCGAACGCACCCTCCTCGGTGAGCCGCGTCAGCTCTTCAAGGGCCGTTTCCCTTGTGACCCGTGCTCCTATTTCCGCCAAGGCGGCATTCACGGTGTCCTTCTTGGTCTTCGTCCCCAGCGCCCGCGCGGCAAGGGCGAGCGCTTCCTCATCGAGATCGATAACGGTCTTCGCCATGGACATCCACCTCCATCAGAAAACTATATCCGCCGCCCCTCACCGCAGAAACATTTCACCAACCCTCGAACACATATGCCCCCGCCGGGAGAACCCGGCGGGGGCATATCGACCAAGGGGGGCGAGTGCTACTTGACCACGCTCAGTGGCAGCAGCTTCTTGCCCGTGGGTCCGATCTGGATGTGGGTGTCCATCTGCGGACAGACGCCGCAGTCGAAGCACGGGGTCCAGCGGCAGTCCTCGACCTCGGTTTCGTCCAGGGCGTCCTGCCAGTCCTCCCAGAGCCAGTCCTTGTCCAGGCCGGAGTCCAGGTGGTCCCAGGGCAGGACTTCCTCGTAGGTGCGCTCGCGGGTGGTGTACCAGGCCACGTCCACGCCGTACTCGGGGAGGGCCTTCTCCGCCGCCTGCATCCAGCGGTCGTAGGAGAAGTGCTCGCGCCAGCCGTCGAAGCGGCCACCCGACTCGTAGACCGCGCGGATGACGTCGCCGACCCGGCGGTCGCCGCGGGAGAGGAGGCCCTCGACGATGCCCGGCTTGCCGTCGTGGTAGCGGAAGCCGATGGAGCGGCCGTACTTCTTGTCGCCGCGGATCTTGTCCCGGAGCTTCTCCAGGCGGGCGTCCGTCTCCTCCGCCGACAGCTGCGGGGCCCACTGGAACGGGGTGTGCGGCTTGGGCACGAAACCGCCGATGGAGACCGTGCAGCGGATGTCGTTCTGGCCGGAGACCTCGCGGCCCTTGGCGATCACGTTGACCGCCATGTCACCGATCTGGAGGACGTCCTCGTCGGTCTCGGTGGGCAGGCCGCACATGAAGTACAGCTTCACCTGGCGCCAGCCGTTGCCGTACGCCGTGGCGACGGTCCGGATCAGGTCCTCCTCCGAGACCATCTTGTTGATGACCTTGCGCATGCGCTCGGAGCCGCCCTCGGGGGCGAAGGTGAGGCCGGACCGGCGGCCGTTGCGGGTCAGCTCGTTGGCCAGGTCGACGTTGAAGGCGTCCACCCGGGTGGAGGGGAGGGAGAGGCCGATCTTGTCGTCCGTGTAGCGGTCCGCGAGGCCCTTGGCGATCTCACCGATCTCGGTGTGGTCCGCGGAGGAGAGCGAGAGGAGGCCGACCTCCTCGAAGCCCGTCGCCTTGAGGCCCTTCTCCACCATTTCGCCGATGCCGGTGATGCTTCGCTCCCGCACGGGGCGCGTGATCATGCCGGCCTGGCAGAAACGGCAGCCGCGGGTGCAGCCGCGGAAGATCTCCACCGACATCCGCTCGTGGACGGTCTCGGCGAGGGGGACCAGGGGCTGCTTGGGGTACGGCCACTCGTCGAGGTCCATGACGGTGTGCTTGGACACGCGCCACGGCACGCCGGAGCGGTTCGGGACGACGCGGCCGATGCGGCCGTCGGCCAGGTACTCGACGTCGTAGAAGCCGGGGACGTAGATGTTGCCGGTCTTGGCCAGCCGGAGGAGGACCTCCTCGCGGCCACCCGGGCGGCCCTCGGCCTTCCAGCCGCGGATGATCTCGGTCATGTCCAGCACGGCCTGCTCGCCGTCGCCGATGACCGCCGCGTCGATGAAGGCGGCGATCGGCTCGGGGTTGAAGGCGGCGTGGCCGCCGGCGAGCACGATCGGGTGGTCGACCGTACGGTCCTTGGACTCCAGCGGGATGCCGGCCAGGTCCAGGGCCGTGAGCATGTTGGTGTAGCCCAGCTCCGTGGAGAAGGACAGGCCGAACACGTCGAAGGCGGAGACCGGGCGGTGCGAGTCCACGGTGAACTGGGGCACGCCGTGCTCGCGCATCAGCGCTTCCAGGTCCGGCCACACGCTGTAGGTGCGCTCGGCGAGCACGCCTTCGCGCTCGTTCAGCACCTCGTAAAGGATCATGACGCCCTGGTTGGGCAGACCGACCTCGTACGCGTCCGGGTACATGAGCGCCCAGCGGACGTCACAGCTCTCCCAGGGCTTGACGGTGGAGTTGAGCTCACCGCCGACGTACTGGATGGGCTTCTGCACATGCGGGAGCAACGCTTCGAGCTGTGGGAAGACCGACTCGGACATCACGCGACTTTCCTGAAGCTGGCAGGGGGGCGACTCTCCAGAGTACCCGAGGCGGTCACCAGCCACTTGCCGCTGCAACCGCCTCCTCCCACACCTCCGGCAGCTCCCGTTCGCGCCGCTCGGCCAGGGCCTCCTCGCGGGCGTAGAGCACGCCCCAGGTGAAGGAGGGCTCGCCGGCCCCGTGGGCCTGGGCGGCCAGGTCGCGCAGCGCGGTGCGGGCGACGACGCTGTCCTGGTGGTCGCCGAGCAGGGTCTGGACCGCCTTGGCGCGCTTGGCCAGCCGCCGGGCGGGGCTGCCGAGGGCCGGGGTGGCGGCCTCCGCCGCGTAGCGGGTGCGTTTGGCGGCCTTGCGGGCGTCGTGCAGGGCGTGGTCCCGCTCCTCCCCCGCCTCGAGGGACAGGGCGTGGTCGACCCGGGCGGCGAGCCGGCCGTGGTCCCGCAGGACGGCCTTGGGCAGCACCTTCGCGGCCGGTTCCGAGGCGGCCGGGAGCAGCGGCGGGTCGGCGAGCAGGCGGTCCAGGGTGTTCAGCAGGGCGAGGTGGCGGGGGTGGTCGAGGACGGCCAGGGCGCGGCGGCGGGAGCCGGAGCGGCGGGCGGTGTTCCAGCGGCGGAGGCGGCCTTTGGCGGGGCCGGAGAGCAGGGTGCGGGGCAGTTCGCCGAGGGCGGTCTGGATGCGGTCGAAGAGGACTTCCTGGTCCCGGTCGACGCCGAGTTCGGCGCCGAGCCAGCGGAGGTCTTCGGCGAGCGGGTCGGTGGTCTCGCGGTCCAGGACCTTGCGGTAGGTCGTGAAGGCGCTGCGCAGGCGGCGGGCGGCGACCCGCATCTGGTGGACGGAGTCGGGCTGGTTGCGGCGTACGGCCGGGTCCTGGGCGATCAGGGCCTCGACCTGTTCCCGTACGTACGCCAGGACGGCGGCGCCCGCGGTGTCGTCGGCGGGGCCGGGGGCGGGCCGGGCGGGCGGCTCGGTGCCGGTCTCGGCGAGGGCGCGGGCGAGTTTGGAGGGGGCGTCGGAGACCTTGAGCCCGGCCTTCCTGAACTTTTTCTCGACGGCGTCGAGCAGGGCGGGGTCGACGCCGTCGGCGAGTTCCACCTCGACCTCGGTCCAGGAGGCGGCGGTGTCCTCGCGTTCGGCGGTGACGGCGTCGGTGCTGAGTTCGGCGAGCAGGGTTCCGTCGGCGTCGACGAGGTGGCTGATCTTGCGCGAGGACACCAGCCGGACCTGGGGTTGCAGGGGGGCGTCGCGGACCCGGGAGCGGACCAGGGCGGCGAGGGGGCCGGGCACGGTGTCGCCGAGGGGGGCTCTGACCTCGTCGCGGACGCCGGGGGCGACGGGGAGTTTGAGGTGCCAGCCGGCGTCCTCGCCGCCGGTGCGGCGGCGCAGGGTCAGGCCGTCGGCGGCGAGCCGCTGGTCGGGGGTGTCGTAGTAGACGGCGTCGAGGTCGGCTGTGCCCCGGTCGAGGACGGCGGCGATGCCGGCCGTTCCGGTCAGGTCCGGCACGCCACGCTGTTCCGCCTTGGCCTTCGTGAACTCGAATTTCCGCTCGATTTCGCGCTTTGTGTCCGCCATAGACCGAACTTAGTCCTGAACGGAGGCCGACGGGCAGGTTACAAGCAGATTCAGACCCGATCAGGCCGACAACGGCCGTTGCACCCGGATCGACTGGAGCAGTCCGACCGCCACCCACACCGCGAACATCGAGGAGCCTCCGTAGGACACGAACGGCAGCGGTAGGCCCGCCACCGGCATGATCCCGAGGTTCATCCCCACGTTCTCGAAGGACTGGAAGGCGAACCAGGCGATGATGCCGGCCGCCACGATCGTCCCGTACAGCTCGGTGGTCTCCCGGGCGATCACGCAGGCCCGCCAGAGCACCACCCCGAGCAGGCCGAGGATGAGGATGCCGCCGACGAAGCCGAGCTCCTCCCCCGCCACCGTGAACACGAAGTCGGTCTGCTGCTCCGGCACGAACTGCCCGGTGGTCTGCGGTCCCTTGAACAGGCCGGAGCCCAGCAGCCCGCCGCCGCCGATCGCGATCCGCGCCTGGTTGGTGTTGTAGCCGGCGCCCGAGGGGTCGAGCTCGGGGTTGGCGAAGGCGGCGAAGCGGTTGATCTGGTACTCGTCGAGTACGCCCAGCTGCCAGACCAGGATCGCGCCGGCCGCCCCGGAGGCGATCAGCCCGAGCACCCAGCGGTTGGAGGCGCCTGAGGCCAGCAGCACCCCCAGCACGATCACCACCATCACCATCACCGACCCCAGGTCGGGCATCAGCATCACGATGCCCATGGGCGCGGCGGCCAGGCACAGCGCCTTGACCACGGTCCGGTGCTCGGGATGCGCCAGGTCGCCGGCGTCCACCCGGGCCGCCAGCAGCATCGCCATCACCAGGATGATCGTGACCTTCACGAACTCCGAGGGCTGGAGCGAGAAGCCGCCGCCGATGACGATCCAGGCGTGGGCGCCGTTGATGGTGGCGCCGAGCGGGGTGAGCACCGCCGCGACCAGGATCAGCGAGAGTCCGTACAGCACCGGCACCGCACCGCGCAGGTTGCGGTGGCCGAGGCAGACCGTCCCGATCATCAGCACCAGGCCGATGCCGGTGTTGAGCAGGTGGCGCCAGAGGAAGTACTGCGGGTCGCCCTGGTTGAGGGTGTCCCGGTGACGGGTCGCGGACCACACCAGCAGGGCGCCGATCAGCGACAGCGCCAGCGCCGACAGCAGTATCGGCCAGTCGAGCCGGCGCAGGACCGAGTCGCGGGCGGTCAGCCGGGCGAGCGGGCCCTTCTGGGGCGCGTACCGGGATACGGAGAACTTGTTGGCGGTCTGCATCATCATCTCAGTCATGCCGCAAGGGGGGCGGGCCGGCGAGCGCGGGGGGCGCCGGCTCCTCCGGGGACGGGGGCACGTACGGCTTGATCTCGGGGGCCACGATGGTGCCGTCGGGCTGGACGGTGGGCAGCTTCGCCTCCGGCTTGGGCAGCAGGGCCTTGCCGAGGTCCTGCTTGCCGGACATGGTGAGGCCGTACATCGCGTTGTAGATGTTGCGCACCGCGGGGCCCGAGGCGCCGGAGCCGGTGCCCGCCTGGGAGATCGTCATCACGATGGTGAAGTCGTCGGTGTAGGTCGCCAGCCACGACGTGGTCTGCTTGCCGTAGACCTGGGCGGTGCCGGTCTTGGCCCGCATCGGGATCTTGTCCTGCGGCCAGCCGCCGAACCGCCAGGCGGCGGTGCCGCCGGGCTCGACCACGGAGCGCAGCCCCTTGTCGAGGTCCTTGACGGTCTTGGCGTCGACCGGCAGCTTCCCGTGGGGCTTGGGCTCGATCATCCTGGTCTTGCCGTCGGGGCTGATCACGGCCTTGCCGACGGTGGGGTTGTAGAGGGTGCCGCCGTTGCTGATGGCGGCGTAGGCGGTGGCCATCTGGATGGGGGTGACGAGGACGTCGCCCTGGCCGATGGCGAAGTTGATGCTGTCGTACGCCTTCAGCTGGTTGCCTTCGAGGCAGCTCTCATAGGCGATCTGCTCGACATAGGTGCCGCCCTTCTTGCCCTGCTTGCACCAGGAGTCCTTGTTGGCCTTCCAGAAGCTCTGCTTCCACTGGCGGTCGGGGATGCGGCCGGTGACCTCGTTCGGCAGGTCGATTCCGGTTTCGGAGCCGAGGCCGAACTCGCGGGCGGTCCGGTAGAACCAGTCGTGGGCGTCCTTCTTGGGCTCGAGGCCGCCGTCGCGCTGCCATTCCTTGTGGCCGAGGGCGTAGAAGACGGTGTTGCAGGAGAACTTGAGGGCGTCGCCCAGGGAGATGGGGCCGTGCCCCTTGGACTCGAAGTTCGCGAAGCTCCGGCCGCCCATGTTGTAGGAAGCGCTGCAGTTGTACTTGTCGTCGAAGGCGTAGCCGGCCCGTACGGCCGCGCTCGCCGACACCACCTTGAAGATGGAGCCGGCCGGGGCCTGGCCCTGGATGGCCCGGTTGAGCAGCGGGTAGTTGGACTTCTGGCTGGTGAGCCTGGCGTAGTCGGCACCGGAGATGCCGCCGACCCAGGCGTTGGGGTCGTAGTCGGGCTGGGAGGCCATCGCGACCACGCGGCCGGTCTTGGTCTCCATGACAACCACGGCGCCCGCGTCGGCCTCGTACTTGCGGCCGGTGATCTTGTCGGTCTCCTTGCGGACGGTCTTCATCGCCTGGTGGAGCTCGTACTCGGCGACGGCCTGGACCCGCGCGTCGATGCTGGTGATGAGGGTGGACCCGGCCACGCCCGGGTCGGACTTCGTCTCACCCATGACCCGGCCGAGGTTGTCGACCTCGTACGAGGTCACCTGGGCCTTGCCGCGCAGCTCCTTGTCGTATATCCGCTCGATTCCGGAGCGGCCGACCTGGTCGGAGCGCAGGTGCGGCGAGTCGGTTTCCTTGGCCTTCTGGATCTCGTCGTCGGTGACCGGCGAGAGGTAGCCGAGCACCTGGGCGGTGCGGCCCCCGCCGGGCGCCGGGTAGCGGCGTACGGCGGTGGGTTCGGCGGTGATGCCGGGGAAGTCCTCGGGGCGCTCGCGGATCTGCAGGGCCTGCTGGGTGGTGGCTTCGAGGGTGACCGGGATCGGCTGGTACGGGGAGCCGTTCCAGCAGGGCTTGGGGGTCTGGGAGTCGCAGAGCCGGACCTTGTCCATGACCTCCTTCGGCTCCATGTCCAGGACTCCGGCGAGGCGGGTCAGGACGGCCTTGCCGCGGTCCTTTATCCGCATCAGCTCGGTGCGGGACGCGGAGACGACCAGGCGGGTCTCGTTGTCGGCGATCGCGACTCCGCGGGCGTCCAGGATGGAGCCGCGAACGGCGGGCTGGACCACCCGCTGGACGTGGTTGTTCTTGGCCGCGTCGGCGTACTCGTGGCCGTTGCGGATCTGCAGGTACCAGAGCCGGCCGCCCAGTGTGAGCAGCAGCGAGAAGACCAGTACCTGGATGATGACGAGCCGGATCTGCACCCGGGGGGTGCGGCCGGTCTCCGGAATGTTCGTCATGCGTCGTGCTCCCCCGTCACAGCTTTTTGACGCTCTTCACGCTCTTCATGCTCTTGACGCTCTTCATGCCCTTGATGCCCTTGACGCCCTTTATCCGGACGGCCCGGTTGGCGCGGGCGCGGGCGGTCTTCAGCCGCAGGCCGCCGCGCTGGCTGCCGATGCGCAGACCGGTGCCGCCGGACAGCCAGCCGGAGGAGACGTCGGTGCCCTGCGGCGGGCCGCCGTTGGCCTCCACGGCCATCGGGTCGTTCTCGGCACGGCGGGCCAGCGCCATGATGAACGGCACCGTGAAGGGCGCCAGCAGCAGGTCGTAGAGGACCGCGCTGAACAGCAGGCCGCCGAGTCCGACATGGCGTTCCGCGGTGTCGCCGACCAGGACGCCCACCCCCACGTAGAGCAGGATGGAGCCGACGGCGGCGGCCAGCACGGTGAGCATCGGGCCCCAGGCGGACCGGAAGCGGCCGTTGTCGGGGCGGGCGAGGCCCACCAGGTAGCCGATGACGCACAGCACCAAGGCGTAGCGCCCGGCGGCGTGGTCGGCGGGCGGGGCCAGGTCGGCGAGGAGTCCGGCGCCGAAGCCGAGCAGGGCGCCGCTCATCGGCCCGTACACCAGGGACAGCGCGACCACGGTGAGCAGCAGCAGGTCGGGGACGGCGCCGGGCAGTTGGAGCCGTCCGAGGATGGTGACCTGGATGACGAGGGCGACCACGATCAGGGTGGACGAGAGCAGGATCCGGTTGAAGCGCATGGCGGTCAGCTCCTACTCGTCGGCGGCGTCGGCCGGCTTGCCGGACATGCGGGGGGAAGGGGTGACCGTGACGGTGACCGTCGGAATCGGCTTCGGGGGCTCCGGCTTGGGCGGCAGGACGGCGTCGCGCGGGTCCTCGCGGGGCGGCACCACGACCACGCCGACGATGTCGAGGCGGGAGAAGCCGACGAAGGGACGGACGTGGACGGTCCGGGTGAGACCGCCGCCGGACGGGTCGACGCGGACCACCTCGCCGAGCGGGACGCCGGGCACGAAGGGCCTGTTGGCGCGGGAGCCGAAGGTCACCAGGCGGTCGCCCGGGCTGACCTTGGCCTTGCCGTTGAGCATCTGGACGGACAGCGGGCGGTCCCCCTGGCCGGTGGCGAAGCCGAGTTCGCCGGTCTTCTCCAGGCGGGTGCCGACGGTGAAGTCGGGGTCGTTGGCGAGGAGCACGGTGGCCGTGTCGGGGCCGACGGTGGTGACCCGGCCGACGAGTCCGTCGCCGTTGAGGACGGTCATGTCGCGCTGGATGCCGTCCTTGCTGCCGGCGTCGATGGTGACGGTCCAGGAGAAGCCCTGGGCCGACCCTATGGCGATGACCTCGGCACCCTTGATGCCGTACTGGCCGGCGCCGGCCCGCTTGAGCATGTCGTCGAGTTCGCGGATCCGGCTGCGGTTGCGGTCCTCGCTGCCGAGCTTGGCCTTGAGGGCCGCGTTCTCGCGTTCCAGCACGCTGATCCGATTGTGCCGCTCCCCGGAGTCCCGTACCGCCCCTATGGCGTTGGCGACCGGGTCGACTGCGGTCGCGACTCCCTTTTCCACCGGGCCCAGGACCGCGGCGGCGGCCTGCCGGGCACCGTCGACCGGTGACTCCTCGCCTGCCCGGATGTCCACCGTGATCAGCGCGAACGCGATGGCGACCAGCAGTACCAGGAGCAGCCGGCTCTCTCGTGTGTCCCTCACGTGCGGCGGCCGTGCCTTCCTCATCGATTCTTCAGTTGCCTGTATATCAACGATCCGCCGCACGGGAGCGGCAGCACCCGTACGGCGGATCCTTGTATTCCGCATGTCCCCTGGAGGAGGGGAAACGTTTACCGCCGCGACCTCATCGCCGGGGCTGGGCGTCCAGGACCTGCTGGAGTGCCTCGAACTCCTCGACGCACTTGCCGGAGCCGAGGGCCACCGAGTCGAGGGGGTCCTCGGCGATGTGGATGGGCATGCCGGTCTCCCGGCGCAGCCGCTCGTCGAGGCCGCGGAGCAGCGCGCCGCCGCCGGTGAGGACGATGCCGCGGTCCATGATGTCGCCGGACAGCTCCGGGGGGCACTTGTCGAGGGTGGTCTTCACCGCGTCGACGATGGCGTTGACCGGCTCCTCGATGGCCTTGCGGACCTCGGCGGCGGAGATGACGACCGTCTTGGGCAGTCCGGAGACCAGGTCCCGGCCGCGGATTTCGGTGTGTTCGTCCTTGTCGAGGTCGTAGGCCGACCCGATGGTGATCTTGATCTGCTCGGCGGTGCGCTCGCCGAGGAGGAGGGAGTACTCCTTCTTGATGTGCTGGATGATCGCGTTGTCGAGCTCGTCGCCGGCCACCCGGATGGACTGCGCCGTGACGATTCCGCCGAGGGAGATGACGGCCACCTCCGTGGTGCCGCCGCCGATGTCCACGACCATGTTGCCGGTCGCCTCGTGCACGGGCAGGCCGGAACCGATGGCGGCGGCCATGGGCTCCTCGATGATGTGCACCTGACGGGCGCCGGCCTGGGTGGACGCCTCGATGACGGCGCGGCGCTCGACTCCGGTGATACCGGAGGGGACGCAGACCACGACGCGCGGGCGGGCCAGGTAGCGGCGCTTGTGGATCTTGAGGATGAAGTACCGGAGCATCCGCTCGGTGATCTCGAAGTCGGCGATCACGCCGTCCTTGAGGGGCCGTACGGCGACGATGTTGCCGGGCGTCCGGCCGATCATCTTCTTCGCCTCGGACCCGACCGCGAGAATTCCGCCGGTGTTCGTGTTGATGGCGACCACGGAAGGCTCGTTGAGGACGATCCCCCGGCCCCTCACGTACACCAGCGTGTTGGCGGTCCCGAGGTCGACAGCCATGTCACGGCCGATGAACGACATTGAGTTCCCCTTGTTCCCCATGAGGAGCGTCTGGCCTTCCAGTTGAAAGCGGCTGCTGTCAGGTCGGCGAGGTGGGTGTGTGGGTGGAGGCCCCATCGTAGTGCCGCACGTGAGGACATTGCGCGACGGGACTCCGGCGGCGCCGCCGGAACGGTTGCCCGCCCCCTGGAGGGGTGCGTTCAGGACCAGGCCGGCATGGCGCCGAGGTGGCGCCCTGCGGCACCGGAGTTCCGCAGGGACATCTTCACCTGCCGCGCGGAACACCGCACCCGGACACCTCTCGCGGGTCCGGCCTGATCCTGAAGGCACTCCTCTAGTGGTGACGTCGTGTCCTGCCCATGCGTTCCCGGTGGGGCCCGGGAATACCGAAGGGCGACCGAAATTACTTCGGTCGCCCCAGGTCGTGAGCGCTATTCGGCTGATGTTGCGTCAGAGAGGAATGGGCGCTCGGAGCACGGGTCAGAACGCGGTTCAGAACGCGGTTCAGAGCGCCGGGAAGAACAGCTTCAGCTCGCGCTCGGCGGACTCCTCGGAGTCGGACGCGTGGATGAGGTTCTCGCGCACGATGGTCCCGAAGTCCCCGCGGATCGAACCGGGGGCCGCGGCGATCGGGTCGGTCGGACCGGCGAGCTGGCGCACGCCCTCGATGGCGCGCTCGCCCTCGACGACGAGGACGACGACGGGGCCGCTGGCCATGAAGCCCATCAGCGGCTCGTAGAAGACCTTGCCCTTGTGCTCGCCGTAGTGGGCCTCCAGGGTCTCCTGGTCCAGGCTGCGCAGCTCCATCGCGGGAATGGTCCAGCCGGCCTTGCGCTCGATGCGGCCGATGATCTCGCCGATCAGCCCCCTCCTGACCGCGTCAGGCTTGAGGATGACGAGCGTGCGCTGGGACATGTTGCGACTCCTTGCGGCAAACGGGTGCGGTGCTACGAGGCTACAGGGGGCCAAAGTGGCCGGTGCTCAGGCCCCGCTCAGGCTTCGGGCTGGGTGGGCTGGGCGGCGGCGGCCTGGGCGGCCCACCGGGCCTTGATGGCGTCCACCCGCTGGCCGTAGTGCAGCGAGCACCACCACAGCACCGCGAAAAGCGCACCCAGGAAGAACATGGAGGGGACCACGAAGCCGCTCAGGATCAGGCCGATCTGCAGCGCCCAGCCGACCTGCACGGCCCCACGGCGCGACAGCATCCCGCAGAGCAGCACGGACAGCAGCATCACGACGCCGCAGACTGTCCAGACCTGCACCTGGGTGAGGTCCGGGTTCTTCATGGCCACCAGGCCCGCGAAGCCCACGACGAAGAACTCGCCGATCAGCGTCGAGGCGCACAGGGTACGCACAGGTCAGCCCCTCTTCAGTAGCAGGCGGGCCTCGCCCACCGTGATCACGGAGCCGGTCACCAGGACCCCGGCCCCTCCGTACTCGGCCTCTTCCTCCGCAAGGGTGATGGCCGCTTCCAGCGCATCGTCCAGCCGCGGTTCCACCTGCACCCGGTCGGCGCCGAAGACCTCCACCGCGACGGCGGCCAGCTCGTCCGCGTCCAGCGCGCGGTGGCTGGTGTTCGAGGTGATCACGACCTCCGCGAAGATCGGCTCGAAGGCCTCCAGGACACCCCGGACGTCCTTGCCCTCGCTGGTGCCGACCACGCCGACCAGCCGGCTGAACCCGAAGGACTCGGTGATCGCCTCGGCGGTGACCGCCGCGCCGGCCGGGTTGTGCGCCGCGTCCAGGACGACGGTCGGGCTGCGCCGCACCACTTCCATGCGGCCGGGCGAGGTGACCGTCGCGAACGCCTTGCGGACCGTGTCCACGTCCAGCGTCCGCGCGTGCTCCGCGCCGATCCCGAAGAAGGCCTCGACCGCGGCCAGGGCCACCGCCGCGTTCTGCGCCATGTGCGCGCCGTAGAGGGGGAGGAAGATGCCCTCGTACTCGCCGCCCAGGCCGCGCAGCGTCAGCTGCTGCCCGCCGACCGCGACCTCGCGCGAGACCACGCCGAACTCCATGCCCGCGCGGGCCACCGTCGCATCCACCTCGACGGCCTTCTTCAGCAGCACCTGGGCCGCGTCCACCGGCTGCTGCGCCAGGATCACGGTGGCGTCCTGCTTGATGATGCCGCCCTTCTCCGCCGCGATCTCGCCGGGCGTGGAGCCCAGCCGGTCGGTGTGGTCCAGGCTGATCGGGGTGACCACCGCGACCGACGCGTCGATCACATTGGTGGCGTCCCAGGTGCCGCCCATGCCGACCTCGACCACCGCCGCGTCCACCGGCGCGTCCGCGAAGGCCGCATACGCCATGCCGGTGAGCACCTCGAAGAAGGAGAGCCGGTAGTCCTCGGAGGCGTCGACCATCTCCACGTACGGCTGGATGTCCCGGTACGTCTCCACGAACCGCTCGGCGCTGATCGGCGCCCCGTCCAGGCTGATCCGCTCGGTGACGGACTGGACGTGCGGGCTGGTGTAGCGGCCGGTGCGCAGCTCGAAGGCGTTCAGCAGGGCCTCGATCATGCGGGAGGTGCTGGTCTTGCCGTTGGTGCCGGTGACATGGATGGAGGGATACGCGCGCTGGGGTTCGCCGAGGACGTCCATCAGGGCGGAGATGCGCGTGACGGACGGCTCCAGCTTGGTCTCGCCCCAGCGGGTCGAGAGCTCCTGCTCGACCTCGAGGAGCGCCTGGGCGACCTCGGGGTCGAGGGGCCGGGACGGCACCGGGTCGCCCTGCGGCGGACCGGCCTGGGCGCGCAGGGTGCGGCTGCCGGCCTCGATCACCGCCAGGTCGGGGTCACGGTCGGTCTCCTCCGCGACGAACTCGTCGAACTCGTCGAACTTGTCGTCGGACTCGTCGGAGATCTCGGACCGGCGGTCACTGGGCTCGGGCTGCTGCTCACTCACAGCCCCAGTCTACGGACGGGGCGGGCGGGACTTCCGGCCCGGCCGTTTCGGGACCTTCGGCCGGAATCGCGGCTTGATCGTTATGCAAACCTTGCGGGCAGGAGATTGGGGAACAAATGCCGCAGGCCAGCACCAACAAGACAGCGTCCAGCCGCGATATCGGGATAGACCTGGGGACCGCGAACACCCTGGTCTATGCGCGGGGGCACGGAATCGTCCTCAATGAGCCGTCCGTGGTCGCGGTCAAGGCGGACACGGGCGCGGCACTGGCCGTGGGCAACGAGGCGAAGGCGACCATCGGCCGCACCCCCGGGTCCATCACCGCGATCCGCCCGCTGAAGGACGGGGTGATCTGCGATTACGAGGCCGCGGAGGAAATGATCCGGCACTTCGTCCGGAAGGCGGTCCCGGGGCGGCGGCTGCGCACCCGGATGGTGGTGTGCGTGCCGTCCGGGGTGACGGGTGTGGAGCGGCGGGCCATCGTCCATGCCGCGACCCGGGCCGGCGCGAAGAGTGTGCACCTGATCGAGGAGCCGATGGCGGCGGCCATCGGGGCGGGGCTGCCGGTGGCGGAGCCGCGGGGGTCGATGGTGGTGGACATCGGCGGGGGCACCACGGAGGTCGCGGTGATCTCGCTGGGCGGGATCGTCACCTCGCAGTCGCTGCGGGCGGGCGGGGACCGGTTGGACGCGGCGATCACGGAGTACGTGCGGAAGGAGCACGGGCTGCTGATCGGCGAGCGCAGCGCGGAGGACGCGAAGGTGGCCATCGGCTCGGCCTGGCCGGTGCCGGACCGGCCCGAGCTGGAGGGCCGGACGGTGGTGGTGCGGGGGCGGGAGAAGGTCGGCGGAATGCCGAGGACCTTGGAACTGACCGCGGCGGAGGTGCGGGCGGCGCTGGACGAGCCGATCGAGGCGATTATCGCGGCGGTGCGGACCACGCTGGAGGACTGCCCGCCGGAGCTCTCGGGCGACGTGATGGAGCACGGCATCGTCCTGACGGGCGGCGGGGCGCTGCTGCCGGGCCTGGACCTGCGGATGGCTTCGGCAACCGGAATCCCGGTCTTCGTGGCGGACGCGCCGCTGGACTGCGTCGCCTTGGGCTCGGGCCGCCGGGTGGAGGAACTGGACACGCTGTAGCCCGTGGCCGGGCCTGGGTCCGGGTCCGGGTCGCGTGCGTCCCGGGTCCCGCCGGCGGGCGCGGCCCGGGCCCCGGGGGGAGCGGGCGGCTGCCGCAGCCCCCGGAGCCCGGGCGCCGAGGGGCTCGGGGCGCAGCCCCCGGGGAGCGGGCGCCGGGCGGAGCCCCGGCCCCCGACCGGGGCTCCGCTGCGCGGGCCCTCCCCCACCCCCCCCCCTCCCCCAACCCGGGCCGGCGGGCCCCGCCCCCCCCCCGGG